>DAIRVV010000134.1:0-6838 GCA_036802645.1 Steroidobacteraceae bacterium | reverse complement strand
CGCGCAGTCGGTGCCGACCGTGAGAAGGCGCATGCCGCTGCGCTTGCGTCCGGTCGCGACGGGAATATTCGGCGGCGGCTGCCGTATGTCGATGAGACGCCGCCCGAAACGCTCGGCCGCTGTGGCGAGTTCGCGGGAGGCGGAGAGCTTGGCGTGCATGCCGGAGACGATATCGAGGCCCGCTTCGATCGCTTCCAGCAGGCTCGGGATCCAGTTGGCCCTCAGGATCCCGCCCGTGTTTGCGACGCCGATCACGAGCGAGCGCGCGCCGCGCGCGTGAGCTTCGCACGGCGTGAGCCGCGGCAGACCTGCGCTGACCGTGCCGCCCTCAGAGGCGAACTCGCCGATGCAGAGTTCGCGCGCCCAGTCGCGCAGACCAAAGGCCGTCTTCGCGTAACCCGCCTCGGTGGCATCGCCGAGGAAGAGCAGATAGGGCGCGGGCAGCGACACCAGCAGCGAGCCCGGAATCGTCTCTTGAGGGTTCAATCTGCCGATGGCCGACACGTCGCCTGACTTCTCGCGCCCGTCAGAACCGCAGACCCAGAGCCAGGCCGATGGTCCGCGGACGGATCACGCCGACACCGGCCGCGCCGTTCGGAAACCCTCCCGGCACAATGATGTCGTTGATGCCTTCCTCGTCGCTCAGGTTCTTGCCGTAGAGCTCCAACGACCACCGGTCCCTCAGCAGGCCGGCCCGAAGGTCGAAAGTCGTGTAGCTGTCGGCCTCGAGGATGTTGCCACCCGCATCGCGCGTGCCGAAATCCGCCGTGCGCTCGCCGGTGTATGCGATCTGGCCGCCGATGTAGGCCGTCGAATCGCCGAAGACGCTCCACTCGTAATCGCCGCCGAGCGCGAGACTCCATTCCGGCACGAACGGCAGAGGGTCTCCGTCGAAGCCGCCCACGACGGGATCCGTGTCCTCCGTGAGGTAGGCGTCCGTGTAGGCGCCGGTAAACGACAGGCTGAATCCCGAACCGGGCCTCGCTGTCGCCGTAAATTCGACGCCCTTGCTCACGGCCGTGCCGCCGTTCGCATTGAGGCCGACGCCGTTGATGATTGCAAAGAGCTGGATGTCTTCCCAATCGAGGTAATAGGCCGCAATGTCGAGCGAGAACCGGTCGTCGGCCGAGGCCGTCTTCAGCCCCAGCTCGTAATTCGTGAGCTCGTCCGAGTCGTAGGACGTCGGCGTGCCCGGGGGCGAGCCCGGCGGCAGTACGTTCGGGCCACCCGGCCGGAATCCGGTCGCGACACGCGCATATATCGACGTGTTGTCGCTGAATTCGAAGCGCGGCGACACCGAATACGTGAACGGGCTTTCCGAGGACTTCACGTCGTCGAACTCGGTAAGTCCGCCTACGAGGACGCCGTCTACCGACTGAGAGGCCTCCTGGTCGTTCTCACTCCAGCGCCCGCCGAAGGAGAGGTCGAAACGGTCGGTCATGTGCCAGGTCGAATTCGCGAACAGGGCGATCTCTTCGTACGTGGATCTGAGGAAGGTTTCGACCAGCAGCGGAATGCCCGCCGCGGGATTCTGGGTGCCAGCGTCGACCGCGATGATCTGCTGCGGATCGATTCCGGAGTCCTCATCGGTGTAGAACGCGCCGATCATCCACTCGAACGAATCGCTTTCCGGCGACACGATGCGGAATTCCTGCGTGAGCTTGTCGGTCGCCGTGACCTGGTTGAGGATCGCCGACAGCGGCGGTTGCGCCGTGACCGGGTCGGCGAAAAAGAGAGTCGTAATTTGCGCCAGATTGAGCCCGCCGAAATCGACGGCCGCGAAATCGCGCTGGAAGTCCTGCTCGAACTCTCCGTAGCTCGTCACGGACTGCAGGCTCACCGGGCCGAGGTCCCAGTCGATCGTCGCGCTGTAGATCCGGTAGCCGATCTCGGTCCACTCAGGGTGGTACCGCGAAGCGACGAAACCACCGTACAGCGGCTCGAGGGTCTCGGGGTCTACTTCGAATGAATCGGCGTTGTCGCTGTTGATGTCCTGAAACAGGGCCGTCAGGTTCAGCGAGAAGTTCTCCGATGGCTGGAACAGCGCCGACAGGCGTCCGCCGTACGTCTCCAGCCCGTTGAGATCCTCCTCGACGCGCGTGCCGTCGACGATGTTGACGGCGGGATTCTGCGCACTGGTTATCGGGTTGTTGCCGATCGAATCGATGAAGCCGCCGTCCTCGCGGTAGAAGCCGCTCGCGCGGATCGCGAAGGTGTCGCCGGCCGGAATATTGACGACGCCCGTCAACGTCTGGCCCATTTCGCCGCCTTCGACGTCCTCCATCGATGCCTGCAGGCGCGCCTCGAAGCCTTCAACGGAGGGCGCGTTCGCGACGTACTTGATCACGCCGCCGAGCGAGCTTGCGCCGTACAGCGTGCCTTGCGGCCCGCGCAGGACTTCGATCCGGTTCATGTCGAAGGTGTCGAAGTCGCCGGAGAGAATCGCGCCGTTCGCAAGCCCGCTGCTCGAGCCGAAGGGCACGTCGTTGACGTAGACGCCGACCGTCGAGGCGACACCGCCCGTGTTGACGCCGCGCAGCGTGATCCGGCTGATTCCGCGCGTGTTGGTGTTGATGCTGAGTCCCGGCACCAGCGCGACGAGGTCCTGGAAGTTGTCGGCCCTTTGCCGCTCGAGCGTCTCGCCGCCGACGACCGAAATCGACATCGGCACCTCCCTGATCGCCTCATTCCGCTTCTGGGCCGTGACGATGACCTCGCCCAGCCGGGTGGGCGCCGTCTCGGCGCCGGCCGATGCCGAAGCGAGTATCAGGGCCACCGTGCCCGCCACGGTCAACGAATTCCTTCCGCGTAGCTCGTTCATGCTGCGTCCCCTTTTGCGTTCTTGGCCGGTGCCGGCACCCACACGGTGCCCAGGAGCCGCCGGAAATTTCCGCCCACCACGGCCTCGATGGCCGCATCGCCGTAACCGCGCCGTAGCAGCGCCTCGGTCAGGTCGAAAACTTTCTTCGGATGGTCGAACCCGTCCGTGTCGATCTTTTCGCGGAATGCGTAGCTCGACTTGTAGGAAGCCAGCAGTTCATTGCGCTGGTCGGCTGGCATGTCGTCGTAGCCGTTCAGGTCCGAGTCGGAGCCGATGCCGACGTGCTCGATGCCGGTGATCTTCACCACGTGATCGATGTGATCGACGATGTGCTCGATGTTCGTCGGCTCGCGGTCGCGGACGAAGTTCCGGACTCCGGTGATGCCCATGACGCCACCCTTGGCGGCCAGCTTCCGGATCGCCTCGTCGGTTTTCAATCGAGGGTGGTTGTTGAGCGCGCGGCAATTCGAGTGCGTGATGGCAATCGGCCCCGTTGAGAGCTCGATGGCATCGAGTGTCGTCTTGTCGCCGCAGTGGGAGACATCGACGAGCATTCCGATCTCGTTCATCGCGGCGATGATCGAAGCGCCGAAGTCGCTGATCCCGCCGTCCACGCGGTCCGTGCCGCCGGTGCCGATGAAGTTCTGGCTGTTGTAGGTCAGCTGCGAGCTGCGCTGCCCCAGCTCGTGGTAGGTCTTGACGTCGGCGGGCGAGCGGAAATGCTCCGAATTCTGGATGCCCATCATGACCGCGCACTTGCCCGCGGCCTTGGCGCGGTCGAGGTCGGCGGCCTTGTCCACGACGCAGAAGAGGTCGGAGTTCCTCGCTGCGAAGCCCTGCCAGGCGGCGAGAAAAGTGAGCGTCTCCTCGACCACCTGGGGCCCGCCAGTGCCGATCGAATGGTGGAATCCGGTGATGCCGCAGGCCTTGAACGCGGCGATCTCCGCTTCGGTGAGCGGATCCGAATAGGCTTCCGGTTTGAAGTTGATCTTGAGCACGGCGAGCATGTCGATGACGAGCGAACGCCCGACGAGTCCGATCGCGCGCGCGGAGTAGGTGGCGGGGCTGTCCGCAAAGAGATGGAACGACGCGAAGTTGAGCATCGGAAATCCGACGCCCAGCGCCGCGGATCCCGCGGCACCCTGAAGCAGACGCCGCCGTGTCAGAGGACGGGCCTTGGTCCGCGTCATTGTGCCCCTATCGGGAAAAATATCCCGGCTGGAGATATTAATCCTGATCAGAGAATTGTCAATCTAAGAGGCCTGCCGGGCGAAGCGGCACCCCTCGCCATCTTCGAGAGCGGCCTGGCGCCTGTTCAAGTGCGCGAGCTTGCGGTCCCGGGATCAAAGCCATGCACAGGATTGCGATGCGAAGATTCATCGGGGCTCGCCGGTATTCAGTAGTTCAGATTGAAGCTCATGAACTTCGCGATGAAGCCGAACCACAGGATGCCCACCAAGGCAAGCGCCAGCAGCAGATTCCACAGCTTGAAGGGCCACGCATGCGAGCTCACCAATGCCCGCCAGGCGTTCCAGATGCCCGCGCAAGCAGCGGCGATGACCACGAGACCGCTGAATTGCAGGAGCCGCAGCCAGGGATCGAGAGCGTCAGTGTAGCGATCCAACGTGTTGTTCAAAATCGGCATGAGAATCGTGAGCCACGAGGCGAGGTAGACGAGATCGACGAGCGCTGCAACGCGCGCAAGCGTATAGGCACGTGCCGGCCTGCCGTCGGAAGGCAATGTTTGGCCGCGCATCCGGCGGCGCAGCGCTGCGACTGGCCAGAGAATGACCGCCAGGATCAGGACAAGGATCGATCCGACCAGCATCGGCATATTCCACGCCGCAGAGCGCCAGCCGGGTACCGGCTGTAGAGCGGAAGTTGGATCATCGTTGGAAAAAACCAACCTGGCGTTGCCCCGGCCAGTCAATGCGACCTTGCGCTCGCCGTCAACTTCTCGCCAGACAAATGGCGCGACCTCCCGGAACGGCCTCGATTCACTCTCGGGAAATACCGGGACATTGATCGTGCCATCTGGATTGACCGCAATGACATCCTGCTCGAGCAGGTAGAACACACTGACGAATGCCGATTCGATGCGGCGCGAGCTCCAGTAGCGTCCCTCGATGAGTTGCGCATGCTCAGGTACGGGAACGAATGCCGGGGTTTCGGCAGTCTGTGTGCGCGGCGGCGCGGGGAAATATCGATCGAGAAACCCATCGAAGAGCGCCTCGCGGGTCTCGTAGTTTGAATCTTCCGCGCCCCGGCTGTTGAACGAGAACAGGATGCCGGCGCCCTCATCCAGCAATAAATGGAAATCGCTGTGGAACACGATCGTATCGCCGCCATGCCCGACGATGCGGCGTCCATTCTTATCTTCCTCGAAGAAGCCATGCGCCATCGTCAGGAGGTCGTCTGTTCTCGCGACCGCGGCGGAATGCATGAGCCGTGCCGTCTCCGGTTTGAGAATCCGGTTCTCGCCGAAGCGACCCTCCTGCAGGTGAGCAATCATGAACTTCGTCATGTCGACGGCCGTCGTGCTCAGGCTCCCCGCGGGCACCGTGGTAAGCAATTCGAACGGACGCGGCGGCTCCGATGCCGCGATATAGCCCTTGGAGACATCGGCTTCCCGGTGCTTCGGCAGGGGTTGTCTGAAGGTCGAGCGCGTCATTCCCAGGGGCGCGAAGATGTGGCGCTCGATGTACGACTCATAAGGCTCGCCGGAGATGCGTTGCACGATATAACCCGCAAGCGCGGTGCCGTAGTTGGAATAGGCCGGAACCTCGCCTGGCGGGAATAGCAGTGGACGCGGATGCTCCTTCAGATATTCCTCGGTGGATGGCAGAAGTCCGGGCTCGGTCACGAGGATCGTCTTGAGGCCTTCCTCGAATCCACCTCGATGGGTCATCAGATTCCGCATCGTGACCGGCTTCCCGTATGGGTTTTCGATCCTGAAATCGAGATACGCATTGACGTCGCGATCCAGGTCGAGCTTTCCTTGCTCGACCAGTTGCATGACCGCGGTCCAGGTGAAGAGCTTCGCGGTCGAGCCGAAGCGAACCAGCGTTCTGTCCGGGTCCATGGGCCGCTTGCTGGCGACATCCGCGTACCCGTAGCCCTTCTTCAAGAGAACCTGGTCGTCTTTGACGACCGCAATGACCACGCCCGCGAGATCCCCGCGCTTCAGCGCAAATGGCACGAATCCGTCGAGCCACGCTTCGAGATCGTCATGCGTCAGCCGCGCGCCAGGCATAGGCGCCTGTGCAACAGCCGCGGCGCTGATGCTCAGCGCCGCCGCACACATGGCCAGTGAACGAGTCAGATCGGACAGACGAGAATTCACTTTGCAGCACCCCAGCCGTGATCCGGATAGGAAACCTTGCCGTGCTCGAACAGCATGGATGGCTTGCGATCGCGCGCGATGAACAGCGTGCCGTCGAGATCGTTGATGTCGCATTGCTGGCCGAGGATCCAGGCCGGCGCCATCGCGAGGCTTGTGCCGACCATGTTGCCGACCATGACGCCGAGTCCGATCCGGCGCGCTTCGGCCACCATTGCGAGGCCTTCGGTCAGACCGCCGCACTTGTCGAGCTTGATATTGATGATGTCGAAGCGGCCGACCTGCGGTCCGATGTCGGCGATGCCCTGGACGCTTTCATCGGCGGCCACCGGTATCGGGCAGCGGAATACTTCGAGATCTGCCTCGCGCCCGCGCGCGAACGGCTGCTCGACAAGTTTCACCTGGCAGGCGATCAACGCCGGCATCAGCGCCTCGAGGGACGCGGAGTCGAATCCCTGATTCGCGTCGACGCCCAGCCAGACGTCGGGTCGCGCCTTGCGCACGGCACGTACGCGTTCCCCATCGAGCGCGGGTTCGCCGGTCAGCTTCAGCTTGATGGAGCGTGCCTGTGCGTATTCGACGGCCTTGGCCGCCATCGCGCCGGGTTCGCCGGCGGGAATCGTAAAAGTCGTGACGAGCGGCCGAGGCGCTTCGAGTCCCGCGATGCGCCAGACCGA
>DAIRVV010000133.1:0-6986 GCA_036802645.1 Steroidobacteraceae bacterium | reverse complement strand
AGCACCACCGTGTCGCCAACCCGGACGTCCTTGCGCTGAAGCTCGTCGACGTTGTGCAGCGTGGCATTCGCAACGGTCGCGCCGCCGACAAAGACGGGCTCGAGCCGGGCGACGGGCGTCAGCGCGCCTGTCCTGCCAACCTGCCATTCGATCGCGCGGATGCGCGTCATCGACTCTTCAGCCGGGAACTTGTGCGCAATTGCCCAGCGCGGCGCGCGCGCGACGAATCCGAGGTCACGCTGCTGATCGAGCGAATCCACTTTGTAAACGACGCCGTCGATCTGGTACTTCAACTCGCTGCGCCGGCCCCCGATATCGTCGTAGTACGCGAGCAAGCCTTTTACGCCCGCGACAACACGCGATTCGGGCGAAGTGCGAAGCCCCCAGCCACGCAGCGTCTCCAGGATGGCGCTGTGGCGTCCCGGTAGCTTTCCGTCCTCGACGAAGCCGGCGCCGTAGAAAAAGACCTCGAGCGGGCGCGATGCTGCAAGTCGTGGATCGAGCTGGCGCAGGCTTCCTGCTGCGGCGTTACGAGGATTCACAAAGACCTTCTCGCCCTTCTCGACGGCACGCCGGTTCATTTCCTTGAATCCTGCGATCGACATGAGGACCTCGCCGCGGACCTCCAGAAGACCGGGAACCGCCTTTCCCGTCAGGCGCAAGGGTACGCTTTGAATCGTCCGGATGTTATGTGTGACGTCTTCGCCCACCGTACCGTCTCCGCGCGTCGCCGCAATCTCGAGCGCGCCATTGCGGTATGTCAAGCTGACAGCGAGCCCATCCAGTTTCAGCTCGCAGGCGTAGCTGATATCGCTTTCCGTTTCCAGCCGCTCGCGCACGCGCCTGTCGAATGCGACGACCTCGTCCTGCGCAAACGCATTGTCGAGCGACAACATCGGCGTGCGATGGCGCACCTGCGCAAATGCTTCGACAGGCGCACCACCAACCCGCTGTGTCGGCGATTCGGGAACGACGAGAGCAGGATGCTCCCTCTCGAGATCCCGCAGCTCGTTCAGCAATCGGTCGTATTCGGAGTCTGGTATCTCGGGGTCGTCGAGAACGTGATAGCGATGATTGTGGCGGTCAATTTCCGCGCGCAGCCATTCGACGCGCTGCCGCACGTTGGCTGACGCCGGTTTCATCAGCTGCGCCGCAGGCGCCGGTTGCGGTGTTCGAAATGGACCAGTTCTTCGCGCAGATTGAGGATGCGCTGCGAGGTCAGGGTGCTTCCCTGCTCATCCTGCAATTGGCCCTTCATGCGGTCCGCGAGATTGCGCCCCACGGTCAGCACCAGATCGAACGTTGACGGCGCATCGAGCGGGCCGGGCACGATTCCAAACAGCGATATGCCTGGAAAGCCCTGTTCATCCATCTGATCGAGATCGAACGAGCCTGGTTCCATCATATTCGCGACGTAGATAAGCGACTTTCCGTCTTCGCGCTCGCGATGAAATATCGAATATGGCCCATAGTAGAGGCCTTCATCTTCGAGCGCCGCTCGCAACTCGGCGCCGCTCCATTGTTCGCCAGCGGCGACAAGCCGCAGCGCCACGATCCGTTGCCTGGACGCTTCGGCCGTGCGCCTTTCCATGGCATCGCCCGGTAGCGGCTCTGGCGCCTCTTCTTCTGGCCTAGGCGCAACTTCATCGCGTTCGAGTGGCTGGGTTCGAATCCAGGGGGCACGATGATGATCGTCGGGCTCTTCTTCATTCGCAGCATCCGGAACTCCCGGATCGAGTTCAGGCTCCGGCTCCAATAAGAAATCCGGCTCTGCCGGATGGCGACGGTCGACGCCGAGAAAGTCCGATACATCGACCTCGAGATCCTCGGGAATCTCGATCAGTGGCGGGCGCCGTGGTATGCGAACACGCTCGATGGTCGGCGCATAGGCAATTGGCTCTTCGGCCGCATCCATGCCGGGATCTTCATGCTCCTGCGGCGAAACGCCGCCGGTACCAGCAACCGAGCGCAGGCCGGCTTTTCGCGTCTCCCACCACCAAAGCCCGAGTATCAGTGCGATACCGGCTCCGAGCAGAATCCAACGCAGCTCAGTCACGGATCTGGACCCCGCTTAGCCGACCGCCGCCATCCGAACGGCCTCGTCGACGTCTACTGCGACGAGGCGCGACACGCCGGGCTCTCCCATCGTCACTCCGATCAAGTGGCTCGCGAGCTCCATGGTGTTCTTGTTGTGCGTAATGAAAACGAACTGAACGCGCTCGGACATGTCGCGGACAATGTCGCAGAATCGGCCGACATTGTGGTCATCCAGCGGAGCATCGACCTCGTCGAGCAGGCAGAACGGCGCCGGGTTGAGCTCGAAAATCGAAAAGACCAGTGCGACGGCCGTGAGCGCCTTTTCACCGCCAGACAACTGGTGAATCGTGCTGTTGCGCTTGCCGGGAGGCCGCGCCATGACGGCGACGCCGGCGGTCAGCAAGTCGTCACCCACCAGTTCGAGATAGGCCGCGCCGCCGCCAAACAGGCGGGGAAACTTTTCTTTCAGGCCGCTGTTGATTCGGTCAAATGTGTCTTGGAATCGCGCACGCGTCTCCCGGTCTATCCTCCGGATCGCCTGGTCGAGCGTGTTGAGCGCATCCGAGAGATCGGCGAACTGACGGTCAAGATATTCCTTGCGCTCAGACTGCTCTGTCAGTTCATCGATCGAAGCCAGGTTCACGGCGCCCAGGCGCTCGATTCTCTCGGCCACTTCTGCCAGCTGCTGGTCCCAGGCGACTGCCGTGGCATCTTCAGGCAACGCGGCGGTGACCTGTTCGAGATCGAACTGCGTCGCTGAGAACTGCTCGAACAATGATTCGCGGCGCACCCGTGTTTCCTGCATCCCCAGACTGATCTCTGCCAGCGCGGCGCGCGCCGAGTCGGCAACCGCCTCGGTCTTCTGGCGCGCCATGTCCTGTTCACGAACCTTCGCGTCCGCGTCCTCGACCGCCCGCCGCGCATCGCCTAGGTCCCGCTCGACTGCAAGGCGCTGTTCGAGGAAGGCCTGCAACTGCGTTTCGAGACCGGCGTACGGCGCTTCGCCGTCGGCCAATTGACGCTCCAGCTCCTCCCGCCGGGTCTCCAGCTGCCGCGACTGCTCGCTCGCGCGCTCGAGACTCGTACGCAGGGTCGCGAGCGTCGACCGTTGAGACTCGACCCGGATGGCCACCTGCTGTGCCGCGCTCATTTCCGTCGTATGAAGGTCGCGAGCCGCCGTGACATCGGCGCGGCATGTGTCGCGTTCGCGCTCGAGCTCGGACCCGCGTTGCGTCAGGGTCTGAAGCCGCCCCAGTGCCGACTCGAGCCTTGCCCGGCAACCCGCCGCGTCCGCCTCATCCCGCGCGATATCTCCGTCGGCCTGCGCGGACTCTCCGGAAAGCCGTTGTACCCGCTCGGCGATCTGCTCGGCTTTCGAGCGGATCGCTTCATGTGCACCACGGACGTTGACGAGGTCGTGATGCAGGCGATTCACAGTTGCATGCAGTTCGTCGCGACTCTCATCCAGCGACGCGAGCTGCGACCTCGTGTCTTTGATCTTGTCCTCGTGCCCGGAAACCCGCTTCTCGTGCTCAGCGACCGTCTGCTGCAGTCGCTTCAAGTCCTGCTCGCGTGCAATGACGCCCGCGTGACCCGCCTCGCTGCGGGCGACGCGAACCCATTCGCGCCCGAGCCAGACACCGCTCCGCGTGATTACGGACTGTCCAGCCTGCAATGACCGGCGTTTCGCAATTGCGTCGCTGAGCGATTCGACGGCGACCACTCCAGCCAGCAGCTCGGTCACGACGGCTGGGCCAATGACCTTGGACAACAGTGTTCCGGTGCCACTCTTGCTGGCCGTCGAACGGCCAGCTTCCGTGATCGTGAGCTGCCCCGCATTCAGGTGGTCAATCGATTCTGCGACCGCGTCGATACCGTCGACGCAGACCGCTTCGAGGTAGCTCCCGAGCGCCGTTTCGATCGCCCGCTCCCAGCCCTTTTCGACCTCGAGCTGTTGCGCCAGGCGTGGGCTCGATTCCAGCTTGTACCTTGCGAGCCATTCGGACGTCTCGGCCTTTCCTCTTCCCAGGGCGGCTTTCTGCACGGCTTCGATGGCCATCAATTCGCTTTGCGCCAACTGCAACTCAGCCTTTGCCGCGTCGAGTGCGGCCGCGCCTCCCCGCTCGGCTTCACGTAACGACTGCAGCGACGCGAGTGTCGCCTCCAGCTTCTGCTGCGCCGCGCGTCCGCGATCGCGCGCCTGCTGCTCCGCGGCGGCGAATTCATCGGGCCGGGCGCCGGACACACTGCTCTCGAGCTCGACGCGCTCCTGCGCCAGGCGATCGCGCTGTGCTATCAGTCTCTGAAGACCGGCCTCGATCTGTTCGATTCGGGCCTGCTCAACCTGGGAGCTGCGGCTGGTGTCAGCCATTTCGCGGCTGAATTCTTCCCAGCGCTGCTGCCAGGCAGTCATCGAAGCCTCAGTCGCGGCCAGGGCGGCGCGCGCCGTCACCTCCTTTTCCCGGGCTGCATTCAGCACCGGTTCGGCCTGGGCCAGGAAACGGCCCAACTCGCCAAGTTGTTCCTGGTCGCGTCCGACCAGCACGCTTGATTCCGAGTACTCCGTCTTGACGCGCTCCAGATCAGCTCGCTGTCGCTGCCGCAATTCGCGGGCGTGCTGCAGGGCCTGCTCGGTGCGCGTGGCGTCGGCTCCCGCTTGGTAGTAGCGACCCTGCACGACCGAAAGCGCGTCGGAGCACTCCATGTGCATCGCCCGCGCCCGCTCGACCGCCGCCTCCGCGGAACGCAATTCTGCGATCGCCGCCTGGGCCTCTGTTTCGCGCTGGCTGGCCAGCGTGTGCCTGCCGGCGATGTCGCTGTCGAGATCCCGGATTCGCAGGGCCAGCAGCTCCGCCTGCAACTGGCGCTGGCGGCCCATATTCTCCTGGTATCGGCGCGCAATTCCGGCCTGGCGCTGCAAATGACGAATCTGCTTGTCGACCTCCTCTCGCAGGTCGTTCAGGCGCTCGAGGTTCTCGCGCGTGTGCGCGATGCGATTCTCGGTCTCGCGGCGGCGGTCCTTGTAGCGCGAGATTCCGGCCGCCTCCTCGACAAAGGCCCGCATGTCCTCGGCCCTCGCTTCGATCAGCCGTGAAATCATCCCCTGCTCGATGATCGCGTAGCTGCGCGAGCCGAGCCCGGTGCCCAGGAACAGGTGGGTGATGTCCTTGCGCCGGCACTTGGAGCCATTGATGAAATAGGTCGAGTTGCCGTCGCGCGAAACCAGGCGCTTCAGCGCCACTTCCGCGTAACCGGCATACGGCCCCGCGAGCTTGCCGTCGCTGTTGTCGAAGACGAGCTCGACTGAACCGCTGCCGATCGGCTTGCGGCTGCGCGAGCCGTTGAATATCACGTCGGTCATCGAATCGCCGCGCAGGTGCTTTGCGGAAATTTCGCCCATCACCCAGCGGACTGCGTCGATGATATTGGACTTGCCGCAGCCGTTCGGCCCGACGACGCCTGTCAGGTTGGCGGGAAAGGAGACTGTGGTGGGATCGACGAAAGACTTGAAACCGGCGAGTCTTATCCTGGCAAGGCGCATTCCCGCTAGTGTAGATTAACCGCCCGCAATTGACGACGACCGAATCCGATTTGCATGAGCCCGACAGCGCCGTCCCGCGAGCTTGAATTATTTCCGAATCCGCAGCCGGGGCGCGATTACACGATTCGCATGCGCATTCCGGAATTCACCTGTCTGTGTCCGCGCACGGGCCAGCCGGATTTTGCGACACTGGAGCTCGAGTATGTTCCGGACAAACTCTGCGTCGAGCTCAAGTCGTTGAAGCTCTACATCTGGAAATTCCGAGACCGCGGCGCCTTCCACGAAGCAGTCACGAACGAGATCGCCAACCTGCTGGCCGCATTGCTCAAGCCGCGCTTCCTGCGCCTCGCCGCTCATTTCAATGTGCGCGGCGGCATCCATACGACGGTCGTCGCCGAGCACCGCCAGGATGGCTGGACGCCTCCGCCCGCGGTCGAATTGCCTTGACTTCGCCCGTGCCTGATGACCGACACCTCATGGCACTGGACCCCACGAAAACGAGGGCTATAATCCGGCGCTCGATTGCATAGGCTGCGGAGAACTTGATGCCTGCCAAGAAGGCCGCCCGATCCAGAAAACCCGTCGTAAAGGCCGCGCCGCGCAAGGCGCCGCCCCCTCGCAAGACCGCCAAGCCCGCGGCACGCAAGGCCAAGCCCCTGGCCGTCCGGCCAAAGACTTCAAAGCCAATCAAGACCAGGTCTCGCGCCACCGCGCCGGCCCGTCCGGCACCGCGGAGCGCAAAACCGGTCAATCACACTCCGGTCATCCGTGAACCGCTGATCGCAAAGCCGAAGGCACCCATTCCAATCGCTCATGTCGCGGTGGCGCGCGCCACATTCACGGCGCTGCAGCCGCGCGTCCTGCGCCGGCCCGGATTGGGCGACGAGGACGATGAAGGCAACGCCCACAATCTGCTGCTCGGTCCCCGCAATGTCCGCCCCTACCGCGAGCGCAAGGGCGAGCTGTACATGGGCCGGGAGCAGCTCGACCACTTCCGGGGCATCCTGAGCAGCTGGAAGCGCGACCTCATGGAAGAAGTCGACCGCACGATGTCGCATATGAAGGACGAAGCGGCCAATCCGCCCGATCCCAACGACCGTGCGACGCTCGAGTCGGAGTTCGCGCTCGAGCTTCGTACACGCGACCGCGAACGCAAGCTGATCCGCAAGATCGAGGAGGCATTGAGCCGAATCGAGGACGGCAGTTACGGCTATTGCATTGAAACCGGCGAGCCGATCGGCGTGAAGCGCCTCGAAGCGCGGCCGGTGGCGACGCTCTGCATCGAGGCGCAGGAGCGGCGCGAGCGCCGCGAAAAGCAATACGGCGACCGCGACGACTGGTACCGCTAGCGCCGCGGCGCCCTGCGGCCGCTTCGCGCCGACTCCTTCCGGACCCCTGCACCTAGACT
>DAIRVV010000132.1:0-7034 GCA_036802645.1 Steroidobacteraceae bacterium | reverse complement strand
GATGGCCGTGCGCGCGCACCGGCGGTCGAAGTCCGCGCGCATTCTCATGCCGGCGACAGTCAACCCGGCCTGGCGCCGGGTGGCGAGCGCCATCACGGAGGGACAGGGTCTCGAGCTGCTGGAGCTGCCGTATTGCACGGAGCGGGGCACGACGATACCGGAGTCACTCGGGCGATATGCGGGGCAGGACATCACCGCCATCGTGATCCAGCAGCCCAATTTCTTCGGCCAGCTCGAGGACGTGGATGCGCTCACACGCTGGGCCCGTGCGAATGGCGCTCTCGTGATCGCCGCAGTGAATCCCGTGGCGCTGGGTCTCCTTGCCCCGCCGGGCGAGTGGAGCGATGGCGGCGCCGACATCGCCTGCGGCGACGCTCAGCCCTTTGGCGTACCGCTCTCCTCGGGCGGGCCTTACGTCGGCTTCATGGCCTGCCGGATGGAGCATGTGCGCCAGATGCCGGGACGGATCGCGGGCCGCACCGTCGATGCCGAGGGCAAGCCTGGATTCACGCTGACGCTGCAGGCGCGCGAACAGCACATCCGCCGCGGCAAGGCGACATCGAACATCTGCACCAACCAGGGCCTGCTGATGAGTGCCGCGACAATCCATCTCGCATTGCTGGGTCCCGCGGGCCTCGAGCGCGTGGCGCGAGCCTGCGTCGCGCGTACGAAACAGCTCACCGATGCGCTCGCGCGCGTTGCCGGCGTGCGGACGGCCTTCACCGGGCCGCGCTTCCACGAAGCAGTGATCCTGCTGGATCGCCCGGTCAGGCCGCTGCTCGCGTCGCTTGCCGAAGAGGGCATCGTTGGCGGCTACGATCTCTCGCGCGACAATCCGGAGCTCGGCCACGCGCTCCTCGTCTGCGCCACCGAGACGCGAAATTCCGCAGATATCGATCGGTACGCGGCGGCGCTCGGCCGGCTGCTCGGCCGTGCCGCGGCCGCCTGAGACCCTGAGCGTGCGAAAGCCCGAGCCACTGATCTTCGAACTGTCGCGCGCGGGACGCGGCGCGACGGCGCAGCATCCCGCGGCGGCAGATGCGGACGTGCCCGCGGCCTTCCGCCGCCGCAAGCCGCCGCCACTGCCGGAAGTATCCGAATTGCAGGCGGTGCGGCATTTCACGCGGCTGTCGCAGCTCAACTTCGGGATCGACACGCACTTCTATCCGCTCGGCTCATGCACGATGAAGTACAACCCGCGCGCCTGCAATTCGCTCGCGATGCTGCCGGGCTTTCTCGGCCGGCATCCGCTGGCTCCGGAAGCGACCGGCCAGGGCATGATGACCTGCCTGTTCGAGCTGCAGGAGATGCTGCGTCACGTGACGGGCATGGCCGGCGTCTCCCTGACGCCGATGGCCGGTGCCCAGGGCGAATTCGCGGGCGTCGCGATGATTCGCGCCTATCACCGTGCACGCGGCGATACCGCAAGGAATGAAATCATCGTGCCGGACGCGGCGCATGGCACCAATCCCGCGACCGCGACCATGTGCGGCATGAAAGTCCGGGAGATTCCCTCGCTGCCCGATGGCGACGTGGACGTCGCCGCGCTCGATGCGGCGCTGTCGCCCGCGACAGCCGGCATCATGCTGACCAACCCGAGCACGCTCGGCGTATTCGAGCGGCGCATCGTCGAGATCGCGCGCAAGGTCCATGCGGCGGGCGGGTTACTGTACTACGACGGCGCAAACCTCAATGCGATCCTCGGCAAGGTGCGTCCGGGGGACATGGGTTTCGACGTCATCCACATGAACCTGCACAAGACGTTCTCGACGCCGCACGGCGGCGGCGGGCCGGGATCCGGCGCGGTCGGTGTCGGCGAGCGCCTGCTGCCGCACCTTCCCGTTCCGGTCGTGGCGCACGAAGGCGGGCGCTATCGCTGGCTCGACGAGCGCGACCTGCCGCAATCGATCGGGCGGCTGTCGGGCTTCATGGGCAATACGGGCGTCCTGCTGCGTGCCTGGGTCTACATGCGGATCCTGGGCGCCGCCGGCATGCGGCGTGTCGCGGAGTTCTCGACGCTAAATGCGAACTACATGCTGGCCCGGCTGGCCGAGGCCGGCTTCGACGTCGCCTTTCCGGGACGGCGCGCGAGCCACGAGTTCATCGTCACGCTGAAGCGGCAGGCGCGCGAGCAGGGCGTGACGGCGATGGATTTTGCGAAGCGACTGCTCGATCACGGCTACCATGCGCCCACCACCTATTTCCCGTTACTGGTCCCGGAGTGCCTCCTGATCGAGCCGACTGAAACCGAGACACGCGAGGAGCTCGATGGATTCGTCGATGCGCTCGCCGCGATCCGCCGCGAGGCCGAGACCGATGCGGCCGCCGTCAAGTCGGCGCCGCACACGATGCCGGTACGCCGGCTCGATGATGTGCGCGCAGCGCGCCAGCTCGATGTCGCCTGGAAGCCGGCAGTGGCGTGACTCACCGCCCTGACAAGAAAACGGGGCCCGCGCGCCTCGCCCGCGCATTTGGCAGCACCTGGCGGGGATTTGCGGCGGCCTGGCGCGACGAGGAAGCATTCCGGCAGGAATGCCTGCTCGCGATCGTCGTCATTCCGCTCGGCCTCTGGCTCGGCGAGAATGGTGTCGAGCGCGCGCTGCTCGCCGGCCCGATGTTCGTCGTGCTCGCAATCGAGCTCGTCAACAGCGCGGTGGAGGCGACCGTCGACCGGATCGGTGTCGAGCGCCACCCGTTGTCGGGTATTGCAAAGGAACTCGGCTCGGCGGCGGTGTTCGTCGCTTTTGCATTGCTTGCGGCCAACTGGCTCCTGGTGCTCGCTTGGCGGCATTGATCTGCGGGTCGCTCGCATACGACACGGTCATGGTCTACCCGGGCCGGTTCCGCGACCACATCCTGCCTGATAAAATCCACCTCCTGAACGTGTCCTTCGTCGTGCCGACATTGCGACGCAATTTCGGCGGTTGCGCCGGGAACATCGCATACAACCTGCGTCTCCTCGAATGCGAAGGTCACGCGATGGGAACCGTGGGCCACGACTTCGGGCCCTACCGCGAGTGGATGACGAAGAACGGCATGTCGCTGCAATTCGTGAAGGTGATGGACGAGGAGTACACGGCACAGGCCTACATCACGACCGATCTCGATGCGAACCAGCTGACTGCCTTCCACCCCGGCGCAATGACGCACTCCTGGCTCCAGCAGGTCCCGACGGACGGTAGTATCAAGTTTGGCGTCCTCGCCCCCGATGGGCGCGAAGGCATGATCGCGCACGCTGCGCAGTTCGCGAGCGCGAACATCCCCTTCCTGTTCGATCCGGGGCAGGCGATGACGCTGTTCGGGGGCGAGGAGCTCTCGAAATTCATCGAACAGGCGACGTGGGTGACCGTCAACGACTACGAGGCGATGCTGTTACAGGAGCGCACGGGCCTTGCGGCCGGGGAACTTGCGGCCCGTGTCGCGGCCTATGTGGTGACACGCGGTGCGGAAGGCTCCGTCGTGCATGCGGCTGGACGCCGCTCCGAGATTCCGGCCGTGCGCGCCACGGCGGTGGTGGACCCGACCGGTTGCGGCGATGCTTACCGCGCCGGCCTCGTGTTCGGGCAGATTCTCGGTGCCGACTGGGAAACCACCGGGCGCATCGCCTCGCTGATGGGAGCGATCAAGATCGCGACCGTCGGCACGCAGGGTCATCGATTCACCTTGGGCGAGTTCAGGGATCGTTTTCATGAGAAATACGGCTACCGGCTTGACTGAGCCACTTCGGCAGCTGGCGACGGCATTCGTCGTCGCGCTGCTCGTCAGCGCGATTGCACGCGCTCAGACACAACCCCAGACGCAGCCGCTGCCGCCGCCACCGCCGCAGCAGCAACAACCGCAACCCGCGCCTCAACAGCCGCCGCAACCGACACAGCCGGCGCCGCAACCCGGAGCGCCCGTACCGCAACAGCCGCAATTGCCCGAGCAGGATCTGCCGCCGCTCACACCGCAGCTGCCGGTCATGCCCCTGCCGCAGCCGCTCGAGCTCGAGGAGTCGTCCCGTTGGACGCGGACACTGGAGCGCATCTCCACCGGCGTGGTAGCCATCCAGATGGACGCGGCCCGCGCCTTTGACACGGAGTGGAACAGCTCGTCGCAGGCGACCGGGTTCGTGGTCGATGCGGAGCGCGGCCTCATCCTGACGAACCGCCACGTCGTCACGCCGGGTCCCGTCAAGGCATTCGCGACATTCCTCAACCGCGAGGAGGTCGAGCTGAAGCCCGTGTATCGCGATCCCATTCACGACTTCGGCTTCTATCGCTACGACCCGAAGAAGCTCCGGTTCATCCAGCCCGCCGAGCTGCCGCTGTATCCCGAGGGCGCGCAGATCGGCGTCGAAATCCGTGTCGTCGGCAACGACGCCGGCGAGCAGCTCTCAATCCTCGCCGGGACGCTGGCGCGACTCGATCGCCAGGCGCCGGAATACGGCATGGGGCGCTACAACGATTTCAATACGTTCTATTACCAGGCGGCATCCGGCACTTCAGGCGGATCGTCCGGCTCGCCCGTGCTCGACATCCGCGGCCGCGTACTCGCGCTGAATGCCGGCGGCTCGACGGGAGCCGCATCCAGCTTCTACCTGCCCCTCGGGCGCGTGGTGCGGGCGCTCAGGCAGATCGAGGCCAAGAAGCCCGTGACGCGCGGCACGCTGCAGACGGTTTTCCGTTACACGCCATACGACGAGTTGCGGCGGCTCGGACTGCCGCCCGCCATCGAGACGGAGGCGCGCAAGAACTCGCCGTCGCGCACCGGCTTGCTCGTCGTCACCGAAATCCAGCCAGGCGCGGCTGCCCACGACAAGCTCGCGATCGGCGACGTCCTGGTCGCGGCCGAGGGCAAGCCGATGTCCGATTTCGAGGCGCTCGACGCGCTCCTCGACGAGCGTGTCGGCGGCCAGATCGAGGTCGCAGTCGTCCGTGGCGGCGGCAAGCGCAAAGTGACGCTCCCGGTGCAGGACCTGCACCAGATCACGCCTGCCGAATACCTGGAGATCGGCGACGGCGTGCTGCACACGCTGTCCTGGCAGATGGCACGGCACATGAACGTGCCCATCTCCGGCGTCTACGCTGCGAACCCGGGCTACATGCTGGGCTCGGCCGGCATTCCGCGCGGAGCGGTGCTGACCGAGCTCGACGGCAAACCGCTCGCGAACGTCGACGATGCCCTGACGATATTCAAGTCGCTCGGCCATGGTCAGCGCGCAACCGTGCGCTACTTCACGCTGGAGGACACGCGCACGCTGCAGCTCGCGTCGATCCGCATCGATCGCGCCTGGTTTCCGGCGCGCCATTGCGTGCGCGACGACGCGATCGGCCTGTGGCCGTGCACGCCGATCGAGGTGGGCCCGGATGCGCCGCCGCCTCAGCCCGGCACGACGCAATTCGCCAAGTCCGGCGACAAGCTCGTGGACGCCTACGCCCCCTCGCTCGCGCTGGTCGAGTTCAGCATGCCGTATTCCATCGCCGGCGTGACCGAGCGCAACTATCACGGCACCGGCGTTGTGATCGACGCCGTGCGCGGGCTGGTCGCGGTGGACCGCAACACCGTGCCCGTCTCGATCGGCGACGTGCGCCTGACCTTCGCGGGTACGGTCGAAGTGGAGGCCACGGTCGAATACGTCCATCCGCTCCACAACCTGGCCGTGGTGCGCTACGACCCGCGGCAGCTCGGCGAGACGCCGATCAAGGCGGTGAAATTCGCAGAGCGCATGCCGGCGACCGGTGAGTCCGTGCATGTCGTCGGGCTGCAGGGAGACAATCGCGTGGTTTCCCAGCAGGCGACCGTCTCCTCGATCGGCCCGGTCGGGTTTCCGCTGTCGCGGACGCTGCAGTTCCGCGACGCGAATCTCGAGATCATGCGGCTCGTGAATGGTCCGTCGGAATTCGACGGCGTGATCGTCGACCGGCGCGGCGATGTCGTCGCGCTCTGGTCGAGCTTCGCCTATGAGGACGGACGCGAGCTCGTTCAGCAGAACATGGGCGTGCCCGCAGCGCTCGTCCGCGAGATGTTGGAGTACGCCAGCGGCATTCGCCCGCTGTACTCGACGGAAGTGGAGTTCGGGCTACTGTCCCTCGCGGAAGCGCGCCAGCTCGGTCTCGACGAGACCTGGATCGACCGGGTTACCGCCCATAATCCGCGCCGGCGCCACGTGCTCACGGTCGACCGCCTCGTCGCCGGCTCGCCCGCCGCGAAGTTTCTCGCGCCGGGCGACCTGCTGCTTGCGGTGGATGGCAAGGTCGTCAACGGTTTTGGCGACGTGGACGCCGCCGTGCGTGCGCCGATCGTCGAGCTGACGATCTGGCGCGCGGGCGAGGTGCTGACCGTCCCGCTCAAGACCGTCGTGCTCTCCGGGCGCGACATCGATCGCGTGCTGATGTGGGCGGGGGCGACACTGCATGCGCCGCATCGCGCGATGGCGGTGCAGCGCGGCATCGAGCCGAATGGCGTCTTCATCGCATTCTTCATGTATGGCTCGCCGGCCTCGCGTTACAAGCTGTGGGCGGGGCGCCGCATCACCGAGGTCGACGGGATTCCCGTCGGCGACCTCGATGCCTTCATCCGCGCCGTGACCGGGCGGCCCGATGGCGCATCGTTGCGGCTCAAGACCGTGAGCTGGAACGACTCGGTCGAGATCATCACGGTGCGGCTCGACCAGCATTACTGGCCGGCCTACCAACTGACCCGGACGGATGCCGGCTGGAAGCGCATGCCGCTCGAATGAGCCTTGCGAAGATCGAGGAAGCCGTCTCACTGCTGAATGCGGGCGAGCTGGTCGCGTTTCCGACCGAAACCGTCTACGGCCTTGGCGCCGACGCATCCAATCCCGCTGCGGTTGCCAGGATCTTCGCCGCCAAGGGCCGGCCGGCGAGCCATCCGCTGATCGTGCATTTCAGCAATTTCGAAGCTGCGCGCGAGTTTGCGTCGGTAGTCCCTGAAGCGGCCGCCCGCCTCGCGGAAGCATTCTGGCCCGGGCCCCTGACGCTCGTGCTGCCGAAGTCGGAACGCGTGCCTGTGTCGGTGACCGGCGGTCAGTC
>DAIRVV010000131.1:0-7118 GCA_036802645.1 Steroidobacteraceae bacterium | reverse complement strand
GATCGACCTCGGCCCGGAGGGCGGGGACGGCGGCGGATCGATCGTCGCCGAGGGCACACCCGAGCAGCTCGCCCGGGCCACGAATTCGTTCACGGGCCGTTACCTCAAGCGCGTGCTGGCGCGCGGGAAGAAAGCTGCATGAACGGCCGATCGGTCATTGCCTGGTTATTCGCTTCCACGATCGCCGCGCTGCCCGCCTTTGCCGGCGAACTCAACGTGACCAATGCGTGGTCGCGGACGACACCGCCCGGCGTCACCGTGGGCGTCGTCTATTTCACGTTGAAGAACGACACCGGCAAGCCGGACCGGCTGCTGAAGCTCTCGACGCCAGTCGCCTCGAAGGTCGAGGTGCATCGCACGGAAATCCTCGACAGCATCGCGCGCATGCGCGAGGTCGCGGTGCTGCACGTCGACGCCGGCCAGACGCTCGAGTTCCAGCCTAACGGCATGCACGTGATGTTGATGGGGCTAAGGAAGCCGCTGGTCGAGGGGCAGAAGTTCGATCTCGAACTGCGGTTCGAAGTCGCGGGCCCTCGGAATGTTCAGATCGTCGTGAGGAAGGACTAGCCGTCGATCGAGTCGCAGCTCAGCGCCCGATCGCGAGCACCGGTCCCGCGCTCGTGAACTGGTGCGCGATCTCGCCCTGGCCGCTCTTCTCGCGGAATTTTCCGTTGGTGAACTCGGTCACGACGCGCCGCCAGAACCGGATCGCGCCGGGATTGCGTGACTGCTCCGCGACGGTCCACTCGCCGGCGTAGCGCGCGAAGATCAGCATCGCGGCGCCGCGACCGACACCCTTGCTGCGAAAGGGCTTCCTTATGAAGAATTCCGTCAGCCGGTAGCTGCGCTTCGGCTCCTCGCTGCTCGAGAGACTGCGCTGCACGACGGCGAAGCCGACGGGCTCCTGCTCGCGCAGCACGAGGAAGGCCGTGCAGCGGTCGTCATGGAACCAGCCCTGGATGATTTCGGAAACGCTCTGCCCGGTCGTGGTGAGCGAGGGATACACGCCGGTCGTGTCGGCCGTCAGGTCGGCGAGGTATTCGCCGTAGGTCTCTTCGATCCATTCGCGGTCGGCCCTGGAAGAGCGCGCTTCGCGGAGAGTGATCGGCATTCAGGATCCCGGAAAAAGAACGGCCGGGGGAAGCCGCGGGATCTCCGCGCCATCCGCCCGGCCGTTCAGGCCATACAGCAATCGCTTACTGCGACGGAGGAGTCTCTTCCGCCGGTGGCTCGGTCGCCGCCGGGTCCGTTGCAGCAGGATCCGTCGCCGCAGGATCTGCCGGCATCGCGGCCGGATCAGACGCTGCCGGCGCTTCCGCCGCAGGCGCAGCAGCTTCATCAGCCGCCGGAGTAGCAGCTTCTTCGTCCTGCTTCGCGCCACAGGCGCCCAACACCAGGGCAACCGCAATGGCGCCCCAAATCTTTGCATTCATCGTCAGTTACCCCAGTACGTCAGTGAAAAACTTTGCACTTCCGCGGTCAAATCAGCGCAATTTTCAGGTTTGCTGCTTCGACGCGTCATCAGATTTTACCGGTATTGGTGTGGTAAGCAACGGTCGCCATTTTGCGACATCTGCCCGGGCCGGTTACGCTCGACGCATGAAAAAGACGCTCGGCGATCTGTATGAAGACCACTTGCGGGAGGTTATGGCAAGGGCGGATCGGGCTTTGATTGCAGGTGGTTACGACGGAATGATCATCGGCTCCGGAAGTCAGATCTACTACTACCTCGACGACAGTACCTATCCCTTCAGGCCCAATCCGCGCTACCGGGCTTGGCTGCCCGACGGCACCCCGGACAGCTTCGTCGTCTACCGGCCCGGCGCCCGTCCTAAGCTCGTATTCCACCAGCCGGATGATTACTGGTACCTGCCACCGGCCTCGCCGGAAGGCTATTGGGTCGGCCAATACGACCTGGTCGTGGTCCGCTCGCCAGCCGAGCTGCGGCGGGAGGTCGGCGGCAAGGGGCGCTGGGCCGTGCTGGCCGAGACCGGCCCGGCGACCGGAGGACTCGGCGATCACGATCCGGCGGCGGTCACGCTTCCGCTCGACCATGCGCGGGCGGTCAAGACTCCTTATGAGATCGAGTGCATGGCGCAGGCGACGGTCGCGGGCGTACGCGCGCATCGCGCAGCCGAGAATGCGTTCCGCGCCGGCGCGTCCGAGTACGAAATTCACCTCGCCTATTGCCGGGCGGCCGGTGCGCGCGAGGAGGAGCTGCCCTACAACAACATCATCGCCTTCGATCGCCACGCGGCCGTCCTTCACTACCAGCTGCTGGACCGCGAGCGCCCGGCGGACGTGAAATCCTTCCTGATTGACGCCGGCGCCCAGCATGCCGGCTATGCCTGCGACATAACCCGCACCTATGCGGCGCAGCCCGGGGAGTTCCTGGACCTGATCCGCTCGATCGACTCGACGCAGCAGAAGCTCGCCGACAGGGTGAGGCCGGGTGTGGATTACCGCGACATTCACCTCGAGGCGCACCGGTCGATCGCGGCCGTGCTCGTCACGCATGGCATCGTTTCGGGATCGCCGGAGGCGGCCGTCGAGTCGGGGATCACGTCCGTCTTCTTCCCGCACGGCATCGGCCACCTGCTCGGCCTCATGGTGCACGACGCCGCGGGATTCGCGGCGAGCCCGACTGGCGGTATGCGGGAAAAACCGGAAGGACATCCCTACCTCCGGCTGACGCGCGACCTGGAGCCCGGGTTCGTAGTCACGATCGAGCCGGGAATCTATTTCATCGACTCCCTGCTCGAGCAGGCGCGTGCGGACACGCGCGGCCGCTCGATCGATTGGCAGCGGGTCGAGTCGCTCAGGCCCTGGGGCGGCATCCGCATCGAGGACAACGTGGTCGCGCAGGCCGGCAGCCCGCGAAACCTCACGCGCGAGGCGTTTTCGGCGACCGCTTAGCGCTGCCGCAAGGGCTAGCGCTGTCGTAGCAGGTCGCGAATCTCGGTCAGCAGCACTTCTTCGCGCGGCGGTGGCGGCGGAGCGGCGGCAGGCGCCGGCTCCTTGAGCCGGTTGATCGCCTTGAGCGCCACGAAGATGGCGGCCGCGATGATCAGGAAGTCGACGAGCGCCTGCACGAACTGGCCATACTGGATCACGACCGGCTCGCCGGTCGCCGCGTTGTCGCCGAGCGTGACGCCGAGCTGCGAAAAATCCACGCCGCCGATGACCCAGCCGAGCGCGGGCATGATGATCGCGTTCACGAACGCCGACACGATCTTGCCGAAAGCGGCGCCGATCACGATGCCGACGGCCATGTCGAGGACATTGCCCTTCATCGCGAACTCTTTGAACTCTGTAACAAGGCTCATGATTTCCTCCCATGTAAAAGGGGGCGCGTCCCCTTTGGAATTAGAGCAAAAAAAAGCCGGGGATGTCCCCGGCTTCTCCATGGCGACCGAGGGCCGCCGAAGCGGCCCGCAGATTGGAAATCCTAGCCCGCGGCTTTCTTGCGCTTCGCAGGCTTGGCCTCGGCCTTCCTGGCGGCCTTCGGCGCAGTCTTCTTCGCGGGCGCCTTGTCCTTCTTCGACGCGGCTTCCTTCTTCTTCCTGGCCGGCTTGTCCTCGGTCGGCGCGGCGGGGGCCGCATCGGCCTCGACCAGCTGCATCAGCGCCATTTCCGCCGCGTCACCCTGACGCGGGCCCATCTTGAGGATCCGCGTATAGCCGCCTGCGCGGCTCTTGAACCGCGGCCCGATGTCTTCGAACAGCTTGACGACCAGGCTGTCGTCGCGGAGCGTGATCCAGGCGCGGCGGCGGCCCGGAAGCGAGTCGGTCTTGCCGAGCGTGATCAGCGGCTCGATGACCCGGCGAAGTTCCTTCGCTTTCGGCAGCGTCGTGCGGATCGTCTCCGCGCGGATGAGCGCGGCGCACATGTTCCGCATCAGCGCCCTGCGATGGGAGCTGTTGCGCGAGAGCTGGCGTCCCGACAGTTGATGTCGCATCTGTTCCTGTCCCCGTTACCGCGCTCAGGCCGTGCGCAGCTCGTCTTCGCGGCGCAGCGACGCCGGCGGCCAGCCCTCGATGCGCATACCGAGCGTCAGCCCGTGGCTCTCGAGGACTTCCTTGATTTCGGTCAGCGACTTCTTGCCGAGGTTTGGCGTGCGAAGCAGCTCGACCTCCGTGCGCTGCACGAGGTCGCCGATATAGTGGATGTTCTCCGCCTTGAGGCAGTTCGCGCTGCGGACCGTCAGCTCGAGCTCGTCCACGGGCCGCAGCAGGATCGGATCCGGCAGCGGGCCCATCTCGCGCGAGGGCGACTCGCCCTGGCCCTCGAGGTCGACGAACACGGTCAGCTGTTCCTTCAGGATCCCGCCGGCGCGGCGGATCGCCTCGTCCGGGTTGATCGTGCCATTTGTCTCGATGTCGATGATCAGCTTGTCGAGGTCGGTGCGCTGCTCGACGCGCGCGGACTCGATGCCGTAGGTCACGCGGCGGACCGGCGAGAACGAGGCGTCGAGCTGCAGGCGGCCAATCGGCCGGCTCTGCTCCTCGAACTCGAGTCGCTGCACTGCCGGACGGTAGCCGCGGCCGCGCTCGATCTTGAGATTCATCACGAGCTCGACGGGCTTGTTGAGGTTCGCGATCACGAGCTCGGGATTCACGATCACGACGCCGTGATCGATCTGGATGTCACCCGCGGTGACCGGCCCCGGCCCCTTCTTCGTGAGGCGAAGCTCGACGGCGTCGCGCGAGTGCATCTCGATCGCGATCAATTTCAGATTCAACAGGATGTCGACGACATCCTCCTGAACGCCCTCGATGCTGGTGTACTCGTGGAGCACGCCCTCGATCTCGACTTCGGTCACGGCGCAGCCCGGCATCGAGGACAGCAGCACGCGACGCAGCGCGTTGCCGAGCGTATGGCCGAAGCCCCGCTCGAACGGCTCGATCACGATGCGCGCCTGGCGCGCAGCCGTCTCGGTGACCTTGACTGACCGGGGCTTGAGGAATTCCGTGGCGGTACCTTGCATTGCCTTTCCTGTTACTTCGAATAGAGCTCGACGACGAGATTTTCGTTGATATCCGGGAGGATCTGGTCGCGGTCGGGCAGCGCCTTGAGCGTGCCGCTGAATTTCTTGTCGTCCACATCGACCCAGTCGGGCCAGCCGACCTGCGTCGCGATCGCGAGGGCCGCCGCAATGCGGGCCTGGGCCTTCGACTTCTCGCGCACGGCGATCACGTCGCCGGCGGAGCACTGGTACGAGGGCACGTTGACCGTGTCCCCGTTCACTTCGATCGCCTTGTGGGAGACGAGCTGCCGCGCTTCCGCGCGCGTCGTAGCGAAGCCCATGCGATAGACCACGTTGTCGAGCCGCCCCTCGAGGTAGCGGATCAGATTCTCGCCGGTCGAGCCCGGGCGACCCGCGGCCTTCGTGTAGTAATTCCGGAACTGGCGCTCGAGCACGCCGTACATGCGGCGCAACTTCTGCTTTTCGCGCAATTGCACGCCGTAGCCGGACAGGCGCGTGCGGCGGTCGCCCTTGACGCCACCCGGCGGCACTTCGAGCTTGCACTTGCTTTCGAGCGGCTTGATGCCGCTCTTCAGGAAGAGATCCGTGCCCTCGCGGCGCGAGAGCTTGCACTTGGGACCGAGGTATCTTGCCATTGTCCTCTCGACCTCAGACGCGCCGCTTCTTGGGCGGGCGGCAACCGTTATGCGGAATCGGTGTCACGTCTTCGATGCTCGTGACCTTGAGACCGCAGGCATTCAGGGCACGGACTGCGGACTCGCGGCCGGGACCCGGACCGCGCACGCGGACTTCGACGGTGCGCAGGCCGTGCTCCTGGGCCGCGACGCCCGCCTTCTCGGCCGCGACCTGCGCGGCGAATGGCGTGCTCTTGCGCGAGCCACGGAAGCCCGAGCCACCCGATGTCGCCCAGGCGAGCGTATTGCCCTGGCGGTCGGTGATCGTGACGATCGTGTTGTTGAACGACGCGTGAATGTGCGCGACGCCGTCGGACACCTGGCGCTTGGCCTTCTTGCGCGCCTTGGCGGCAGCCGGCGCGCCGGCCTTGTCGGCGGCGCCCTTCGCCTCCGGCTTCTCGGCTTTCTGTTCGGTTTTCTCGTCAGCCATCGTCAGACCTTGCCCGGTTGAACGTTCGTCTTGACTGCCGCGCGGCGCGGACCCTTGCGCGTGCGCGCATTGGTGCGCGTACGCTGGCCGCGTGCCGGCAGGCCCTTGCGATGGCGGATGCCGCGGTAGCAGCCGAGGTCCATCAGCCGCTTCAGGCTCATCGAGTTCTCGCGGCGCAGGTCGCCCTCGACCATGAAGCGCGAAACCTGCGTGCGCAGCGCATTGACTTCGGGCTCCGTCAGGTCGCGCACGCGTGTCGACGGGTCGACGTTCGCCGCCTTGCACACGGCGAGCGCCCGCGAGCGGCCGACGCCGTAGATATGCATCAGCCCGATGGCGATGTGCTTGTTGACGGGAATATTGATGCCGGCGATGCGCGCCATGGCTACCTGTCCTTGCCCCGCGGAGAACCGCGAAGTCTACTTGAAAATGCCGTTTTTCTCAACATAGTCAATCCCCTGCGCTCAGCCCTGGCGCTGCTTGTGGCGGGCGTCGGACGAGCAGATGACCCGCACGACGCCCTTACGCCGCACGATCTTGCAGTTCTTGCAGATCTTCCTGACCGATGGACGAACCTTCATCTCACGGACCCCTCTTGCCATAGCCGCGCAGGTTGGCCTTCTTCATGAGCCCCTCATACTGGTGCGACATCATGTGCGCATGCAGCTGGGCCACGAAGTCCATGACCACGACCACCATGATGAGGAGCGAGGTGCCGCCGAAATAGAACGGCACGCGGCCATAGGACATCAGGATCTCGGGCAGGAGGCAGACGACCGTGACATAGAGCGCGCCCCAGACCGTGAGGCGGGTCAGCACCTTGTCGATGTACTCGCCGGTCTGCTGGCCCGGCCGGATACCCGGGATGAATGCCCCGCCCTTCTTCAGGTTCTCGGCCGTCTCGCGTGAGTTGAACACGAGCGCGGTGTAGAAGAAGCAGAAGAATATGATGAGGCCGCCGTAGATCAGGAGGTGCAGCGGCTGGCCCCAGCCGAGGGCGGCGGCGAGCGACTGCAGCCAGGTGCCG
>DAIRVV010000130.1:0-7130 GCA_036802645.1 Steroidobacteraceae bacterium | reverse complement strand
CTTTGGTCCTTCGGGAAAAAGTGTCTGTCCCCTTTAGAAGCGACCCGGCACCGTCAGCCGATGACGATGCGCGCGAGCGTCCCGCCCGCGGCGCGCGGTTCGAGGCTCAGGATCCCCGCTTCGCCGAAGGAGAGGCGCAGCCGCTCCGCGACATTCGCGAGGCCGTGCCCTGCGGGCAGCACGATACCGGCTTCATCGATGCCGTGTCCGTCGTCCTCGACTTCGATGACGACTCCGGCATTCTGAGAGTAGATGCGGACATCGACATTGAGCGCGCGCGACGAAACCATGCCGTGCCTGATCGAGTTTTCGATCAGCGGTTGCACGATCAGGGCAGGCACGCGCCGGTCGCCGAGACTCTCGGGCATCGACACACAGTACTGGAGCTGCGATTCGAAGCGCAGCTTGCAGAGCTTCAGGAAGCTCTGCAGGAAGTTGATCTCGTCCCTGAGCGTCACATTGAGGTCGCGGCCGTTGCGCAGCGCCATGCGCAGGAGCTCGCCGAGCCGGCCGATCGCGTCGAAGGCGCGATCGCGCTCGCCGACCTGCACCAGGCTCGCGATCGCATTCAGGCTGTTCAGCAGGAAATGCGGGTTGATCTGCGCTTGAAGGGCCTGCAGCCGGGCGGCAGCGAGCTGGGCCTCGAGCCGCGCGCCCCGAAGCTCAGTCTGGGCCGCGTCCCATAGCGCCTGAAGACGCAGACGATGGCTTCGCACGGCCGCGAACGCCACGAGTGCGATCGCAAGGATGCTGAAGTTCATCGCCCAGAACGCGGGACCGGCCGGTGGCAGGAAATAGACGTCGAACAGGCGATCGAACGTCGGCGGGAGTTCGTGGCGGATGACGTAACTGAAAAACGACATCGCCGTGGATCCCGCGAGCGCGACGCTGCTCCAGGCGACCAGCATCGACGTCCAGAGGACCCGCTCCGGACCTTCGATCGTCTTGTGCAGCGAGCGATACAGCGGCGGGCTCACCAGCACCCAGAAAAAATAGTGCGGGACCATCGCCATCAGCGTGTTGAGGAAACTGCCCTCGAGACCCTGCGCTTCGAAGTTGACGTAGAGTCCGAATGCGACCGAAATGGCCATGGCGAGCCACATGCCGGCGAGCGGCCACCAGCGGTACGTCCGGTCGCCGATGAGGCGTTCGGCGTCGTGACCGCGGCTTGCGGGCACACTCTCCGCCGCTGCTGCGACCGGCTGGATTCCGCCCGCCCCGATCCTGTCGACGACGGCCGACTCGATGCGCACTGCCATCAGCTGTCCTTGCTGCCGATTCCGCTCAGGAGTTTTTCGAGGATCTCGCGCCGGGCGCGGCCCATGGGCAGCGCCTGTCCGCCGTGCAGATAGATGTTGTAGCGGCCGTCCCCGCTCGAGCGCACCTCGCGGACGTGCGCCGCATTCACGATCGCGGAGCGGTGGATACGGAAGAAACGCCGGGGATCGAGCTCGCATTCGAGCGATGCCAGCGTGCGTGACAGGAGGTATTCGCCGTTCTTCGTGTGGACGCGGCTGTACTGGCTCGCGCCCTGGATCCAGGAGATGTCGCTGACCTCGAGCGAGAACATGCGCCGCCTGACACGGATCGTCATCTGGTCGGCGTATTTCGCGGCTGGCGGAGTCGCGGACGCCGTCGTGTGGGCGGCCGCGCCATTTCCGGCGACCGCACCCGCGATCTGGCGCGCGAGCCCGGCGACACGGCGCTCGGAAATACGCTGCTTTGCGCGCATCACGCTGCCGATGAAGCGCTGGCGCTGCACGGGCTTCACGATGTAGTCGGCCGCGTGCGCCTCGAATGCCGTCAGCGCGAATTCCGGATGCGCCGTCACGAAGATCACATACGGAGCGTCCTCGCCGATCTCCCGCAGGAGCTCGAGCCCGCTGCCGCCCGGCATTTCGATGTCCATGAATATGAGGTCGGGTCGCTTTTCGGCGATCTCGCGGCGTGCATCCCCCGCGGACGCGGCCTCGCCGACGACTTGAACTTCGTCATCGGCCGCGAGTAGCGAACGCAACATCCGACGACCGAGTTCTTCGTCGTCGACAATCAGCGCGCGCACCCTGTTCGTGCCGTTGTCTGCCATGTCGAACTCGCCCGCCAAGGCCGTTGGCATTCTGCAACATCAGATGCGGGCACCCGCCAGTTCGTTCCGCAAACCTTGCGAACGGCCGGGAGGCTTTGCCAAGTGCCGGTTTTTCTGACGCCTACGGCCGTATGGTCAAAGCACGCAATGGACCCCTGTGGCGGGCCTTTGTTGCCAGTAAGCAACGGTTCTCCAGCCGCCACTTCAGGTGCGTTGTCACTTGTAACCAACCGGGCGGCATGTCCGTCCGCGGGAGGATTAGAGCAATGGAACGTAAATACCAGGTCGCGTCGGCAGTACGTCGCGCACTCATCATGGGTGCGTTGACTGCGGCCGGTGCGGCGCCTGCCTTTGCGCAGGAACAACTGGGTGAAATCGTCGTGACGGGCTCGCGCATCAGATCCGCGAATCTCGAGTCGACGACACCCGTCACGCAGGTCACCGCGGCGGATGTCGTGACGCAGGGCGTCACCCGCATCGAGGACCTCGTCAACCAGTTGCCGCAGGCTTTTGCGGCGCAAAACGTGACCGTATCGAACGGCTCGACGGGCACGGCGACGCTGAACCTGCGTGGTCTCGGTTCCGCGCGCACCCTCGTGCTGGTGGACGGTCGTCGCATGCCCTATGGCGGCGTGACCAACTCGGCGGCGGACATCAACCAGATCCCGACGCAGATGGTCGAACGGGTCGACATCCTGACGGGCGGCGCATCCGCCGTGTACGGGTCCGACGCGGTCGCGGGCGTCGTCAACTTCATCATGAAGAAGGACTTCGAGGGCGTGGAAGTCACCAGCCAGTACAACTTCTACTGGCATGAGAACGACTACGGCGGCCCGGGCGCGGTCAAGCTGCGCGACACCATCGAGCAGCTGGGCCAGGACAATCCTGAGCAGTTCGCCCTGCCGGATGACTCCGTCACCGACGGCGAGGGCAAGGAGCTGTCCCTGATGGTCGGCGTCAACAGTGGCGACGGCCGCGGCAACATCACGGCCTATGCCACGGTGTTCGACGGCGACCAGGTCCTGCAGCGCGATCGCGACTACTCGGCCTGCTCGCTCGATACCGATCCGCCGGTCGATTCCTTCGTCTGTGGCGGCTCGGCAACCAGCTCCGGCGGCCTGTTTACAGACTTCTCGAACTACGAATTGACGCCCGACACGGCGACGAACATGCGGGCCTTCACCGACGCCGACCTGTACAACTTCGGCCCGCTGAATCACTTCCAGCGTCCGGAGCGCCGCTACAGCCTTGGCGCGATGGGTCACTACGAGTTTGGCGAGCACGCCGACGTGTATACCCAGTTGATGTTCACGGACTACGAGTCGGTCGCGCAGATCGCCCCGGGCGGCAACTTCTTCGACACCAACTCGGTCAATTGCGGCAACCCGCTGCTCCCCTCCGGCATCCTGTCGACAATCGGATGCGATGCCGCTGCGATCGCGGCGGACGATTCCGTGACGATGTACATCGGCCGGCGCAACGTCGAGGGTGGCGGGCGGCAGGACGCGTTCGCGAACTCGAGCTTCCGCGCGGTGGCGGGCCTGCGTGGCGCCATCAGCGAGGCCTGGGACTACGACGTGTCGGCGCAGTACTCCAACCAGTCGGCTAACGACTCGACGCTCAATTTCTTCGCGAAAGATCGCCTGAGAAATTCGCTCGACGTGATCGACGTGGCCGGCGTTCCGACCTGCCGGTCGGTCGTCGACGGCAGCGACCCGAACTGCATTCCCTGGAATCCGTTCGTACCGAACGGCATCACCCAGGAACAGCTCGACTACCTGCAGGTCACCGCGATCCAGGTCGGTCGGCTGGACCAGGAGATCTACAACGGCGTGGTCAACGGCGACCTCGGGGTCTACGGCATCAAGACGCCGTGGGCGACCGATGGGGTCCAAGTGGTGTTCGGCAGCGAATACCGGCGTGACACCGTCCGTAACGACGTGGATGCGAACCAGGAGGCGGACAATCTCGCCGGCGCCGGTGGCGCGACGATCGGCATCGAAGGGGCGACCAAGGTCGAAGAGCTCTTCTTCGAAGGCCGCGTCCCGCTGGCGCAGGATCGGCCCGGCCTCGAGAGCCTGTCGTTCGATACCGCCTACCGGTACTCGGACTATGGCGACGGCGTACAGACGGACACTTACAAGGCAGGCCTCGAGTGGGCGCCCACCCAGGACATCCGCTTCCGTGGCAGCTACCAGCGTGCCGTCCGCGCCGCCAACGTCATCGAGCTGTTCACTGCACAGGGCTTCAACCTGTTCGATGCGAATGGCGATCCTTGCGGTGAGAACGCGCAGAACCCGGGCGCGGACGACCCGGCGCCGATCGCCTCGCAGGCAGAGTGCGAGGCGTCGGGAGTGCCGACCGCACAGTTCGGTTCGGCGGCGCTCGACAGCCCGGCAGGCCAGTACAACTTCCTGCAGGGCGGCAACGTCGGGCTGACGCCTGAGGAGTCGGACACGAACTCCTTCGGCATCGTGCTGACGCCGCGGTTTGCACCGGGCCTGGCCGTGACGATCGACTACTTCGACATCCAGATCGACAACACCATCTCGACTTTCGGCCAGGTGAATACCTGGACGGCCTGCTACCAGAACAACGACGCAGCCGCCTGTGACCGGATTAATCGCAATCCGCAAGGACAGCTCTGGGTCGGTAATGGGCACGTCGAGGACGTCAACATCAACATCGGCTCCCTGTCGACGAAGGGCTACGACCTCAACATGACGTATACGGGCCTGGAGCTGGGCCGCTTCGGCAGCCTCGCCTTCAACCTGACCGGCACGCTGGTGGACGAGCTCATCACCGATCCGGGTGCGGGATTCGATCCGTACGACTGCGTGGGTTTCTACTCAACGGTCTGCAGCGCGAATTCCGTGGGCGTACCGACGCCGGAATGGCGTCACCGGTTCCGCACGAGCTGGGCAACGCCGTGGGATGTGGATCTGTCGCTGACCTGGCGCCACCTGGGCAAGGTCGTCGGCCTCGAAGGAGCCAACGCTGAGTTCTCGACCGACCGGATCGACCACACGCTCCCGGCTGAGGACTACTTCGACCTGGCGGCGAACTGGGCGGTCACCGAGAAAGCGGCCGTCACCCTCGGCATCAACAATGTCCTGGATGACAACCCGTCGCTCTCTGCGACCGTCGGCACCACCGGCAATGGCAACACCTTCCCGCAGACCTACGATGCCCTCGGTCGTTATGTCTTCGTGCGGGCCTCGGTGGCCTTCTAAGAACCCTGTAACGAGAAGATTCGCTTCAAGCACTCGCGGCGGCCTCCGGGCCGCCGCTTTTTTTTGCCTTCAAAGGGGACAGACACTTTTGATGGGGCTACAAAAGTGTCTGTCCCCTTTGAAGGCAGCCCAGCAGTCTCTGGAGCATCTCGCGGCGTGCGCGGCCAAGCGGCAGCGCCTCACCGCCCTGCAGGTAGACGTTGTAGCGGCCGTCGCCGCGTGACATCACCTCGCGCACGTAGGCCGCGTTCACGATCGCCGAGCGATGGATCCGGAAGAACTGCGACGGGTCGAGCTCGCACTCGAGCGAGGCCAGCGACCGCGACAGCAGGTAGTCGCCGGTCTTCGCGTGCACGCGGCTGTACTGGCTCGCCCCTTCGATCCATGAGATGTCGCTGATCGGCAGTGAGAACATCCGGCGCCGGACGCGGATCGTCATCTGGTCTGCATAGCGCGAAGCCGGCCCGCCAGGCAGTGCCGGCATGCCGCCGTGCATCGCGGCCGCGGTGGCCGCGATCTCGAGCGCGAGCACGGCAATGCGCCGCTCGGCGATCCGTCGCCGCACGCGGCGCAGGCAGGTTGCAATGCGCTCCCGCTGCATCGGCTTGACGAGGTAATCGACGGCTTCCAGCTCGAGCGCCGGCAGTACCAGCTCCGGATGCGCGGTCATGACCACGAGGCAGGTCGCGCCATCGAGTTCGCGCAATGCCGCGATGCCGGCGGCCTCCGGCATGTCGAGATCGAGCAGCACGAGATCGCGTCGCAATTCCTCGATCTTCAAGCCCGCCTGCAAGGCGGTGGCGGCTTCGTCGATGGATTCGAACTGCTCGATGGATTCCAGGACTGCGCGAAGCCTCTGCCGCGACGATTCATCGCTCGCCGCGATCAGTACACTCAATCTGGCAGTGTCCCTCCCCGCCATGCGCATTCCACTCGCGGAAGATGCAGACATTCTGCTATGTGAGAGCCGGCGCTTCGTTGCTTCGTTCCGACGATTGCCGCCCACCCATTGCGATTAATCGTTGTGCGCAGGCGACTTTGCGCGACATGCGACAGAACCTGCCGCGGCGCCGCACGCGCGAACGGCCTGCGAACGAACCGTTTTGCTTTCGGGCGGCAGGCCTTGCGAAAAACTTCATGCGCGGCAGGGAATTGCGGATTCGGGATTTCCTGTTCCGGTTGCGTGACCGCTTTGCGACGGCGGACTCGATGCTGGCAGCCCGTTGTTAGTTTCCAGACACGAACCGGACGGGACTGCCGTTCGCGGGAGGAACTGCAATGGTACGTAAGCAACAGATCGCGGCCGCTGTGCGTCGCGCGCTCGTCATGGGCGCGGTGACAGCCGCCGGCGCGGTGGGCCCTGCGCTCGCGCAGGAAACCCTGGGTGAAATCGTCGTCACCGGATCCCGCATCCGATCGCCGAATCTGGAGTCGACGACGCCGGTGACGCAGGTCACCGCGGCGGATGTGGTGACGCAGGGCGTCTCACGCATCGAGGACCTCGTGAACCAGCTGCCGCAGGCCTTTGCGGCGCAGAACGTCACGGTATCGAACGGCTCGACAGGCACGGCGACTCTGAACCTCAGGGGTCTCGGGTCTCCACGGACACTGGTCCTGATCGACGGCCGCCGCATGCCGTACGGGGGAGCCAGTTCAGCCTCGGCCTCGCCGGACATCAACCAGATTCCGACGCAGATGATCGAGCGGGTCGACATCCTGACGGGCGGCGCTTCGGCCGTTTACGGCTCGGATGCGGTCGCGGGCGTCGTCAACTTCATCATGAAGAAGGACTTCGAGGGCGTTCAGGTCAC
>DAIRVV010000129.1:0-7194 GCA_036802645.1 Steroidobacteraceae bacterium | reverse complement strand
GCGAGGGCGGCCGCACCGTCGGTGCCGGCGTCGTCTCCAAGGTGATCAAGTAAGGAACGACGATGGCAACCAGTCAGAACATCCGCATCCGCCTGAAGGCATTCGATCACAAGCTGATCGATACCTCCGCGCGCGAAATCGTCGAGACGGCCCGCCGTACCGGCGCGACCGTCCGGGGTCCCGTACCTCTGCCGACAAAGATCGAGCGCTTCACCGTGCTGGTCTCCCCGCACGGCGACAAGGATGCGCGGGACCAGTTCGAGATCCGCACGCACAAGCGGCTCATGGACATCGTCAATCCCACCGACAAGACGGTCGATGCGCTGATGCGTCTCGAGCTACCGGCCGGCGTGGACGTACAGATCAAGTTGAACTGATTTAGGGCGCCGCTATACTGGGCGGCTTTATTGCGGGGCCGGGATTTTCCGGCTGATTTACAGCCCGGCCAATTGCAGCCGGTGCGGTGAAAAAAGGATATAAATCATGACCATAGGTCTGGTCGGCCGCAAGGCCGGCATGACTCGGGTTTTCACCGACGCGGGCGACTCCCTGCCGGTGACGGTCATCGAGGCCCTGCCGAATCGCATCGTGCAGGTGAAGGACTCGAAGGCCGACGGCTATCGCGCCGTCCAGGTCACATTCGGTGCCCGTCGTGCCTCCCGGCTCACGAAGCCGGTCGCCGCGCATTACGCAAAGCCTGGCGTGCTGCCGGGCGAAAAGCTGGTCGAGTTCCGCCTCGCGGAGGGTGAGGGCGCGGACCTCAAGGCAGGCGCAGAACTCAAGGTCGACCTGTTCAAGGAAGGCCAGATCGTCGATGTCGCCGGTACCACGATCGGCAAGGGCTATGCGGGCGTGATGAAGCGTCACGGCTTCGCCGGCGGCATGGCGAGCCACGGCGCTTCGGTCGTGCACCGCTCCCCGGGCTCCATCGGCCAGCGCCAGACGCCGGGACGCGTGTTTCCGGGCAAGCGCATGGCCGGCCGCATGGGGAACGCGAGGCGGACGGAAGAAAACCTGAAAGTCGTCCAGGTGGACCTCGAGCGAAACCTGCTGCTGGTGAGCGGCTCGGTTCCGGGGGCCCCGGGCGGTCGTGTCGTGGTCCGCCCGTCGGTAAAGGCGGCGGCACGCGGCAGGCGCAAGACTGCCGGCGGCGCGAAGAAGTGATCGAGGGACACTGGCAATGAAATTGAAGCTGGTGAATGGCGGGCCCAAAGGCGCCGAAATCGACCTCAGCGACGCGACCTTCGGCCGTGAGTTCAATGAGCCGCTGGTGCACCAGGTCCTGACGGCCTATGCGGCTGCGGGCCGCGCCGGCACAAAGGCGCAGCTGACCAAGTCGGAAGTTCGCGGCGGCGGCAAGAAGCCCTGGCGCCAGAAGGGCACGGGCCAGGCGCGCGCGGGCTCGATCAGGAGCCCGATCTGGGTCGGCGGCGGACGAGCCTTCGCGGCGAAGCCGCGCAGCTACGCGCAGAAGGTGAATCGGAAGATGTATCGCGGCGCGATCCGCTCGATGCTGTCCGAGCTCGCGCGCACCGAGCGCCTGGTGGTGACCGCCGAGCTCGCACTCGAGGCGCCGAAGACCAGGATGCTGGCGGGCAAGCTGGCGGAGCTCGGCCTCGACCACGTGCTGATCCTGATCGAGGCCTACGACGAGAAGCTGCACCTGGCGTCGCGAAACCTCGTGGGCGTCGACGTCCGCACGGTGGCGAACCTCGATCCGCTCGCGCTCGCACGCTATCCGAAGGTGCTCGCGACCGTTGCGGCGCTCAGGATGCTCGAGGAGAAGCTGGCATGAGGACGCCGTCGAAGGACTGGCTCGCGGGCGTCGTGATCGCACCGCACGTCTCGGAAAAGAGCGCTCGCGTCGCGACCGAAGGGAACCAGTACGTGTTCCGCGTGCGCCGCGACGCGACCAAGCCCGATATCCGCGCCGCCGTCGAGTTTCTCTTCGAAGTGAAGGTGGACAAGGTGCGCGTGGTCAACCAGCCCGGCAAGGCGAAGCGCTTCGGCCGTTCGCAAGGCCGCCGGCAGGACTGGAAGAAGGCTTACGTGCGCCTCGTCGAAGGGCAGCAGATCGAGCTGGGCGGCAGCGAGCGCGCGTGATGCGCGGCTGCGTAACTGGATAGCAATATGGCACTGAAGAAACTGAAGCCGACATCGCCGGGAACGCGCTTCCAGCTGCGCCCGGACCGTTCGCACCTGCACAAGGGCGCGCCGGTTCGCGCGCTCGTGGCCGGCCACAAGTCGACCGGCGGCCGCAACAACGTCGGCCGCATGACGACGCGCCACAAGGGCTCGGGCCATAAGCACAACTACCGGATGATCGACTTCCGGCGCGACAAGGACGGCATCACCGCGAAGGTCGAGCGCCTCGAGTACGACCCGAACCGGTCCTCGTACATCGCGCTCCTGCTCTACAAGGACGGCGAGCGTCGCTACATCCTCGCGGCGAAGGGTCTCGCCGTCGGCGATGAGCTGCAGTCGGGCGCCGACTCGCCGATTCGCGCGGGCAATTCGATGGCACTGCGCCACATCCCGGTCGGTTCGATCGTGCACAACATCGAGCTGAAGCCCGGCAAGGGCGGCCAGCTCGCGCGCGCCGCGGGCAGCTCCGCATCGTATTCAGGCCGCGAGGCGGGCAATGCGATCCTGCGCCTCAAGTCCGGCGAGACCCGAAAGGTCAGCGTCGACTGCCGCGCGACGATCGGCGAGGTCGGCAACGACGAGCACAACCTGCGCAGCTTCGGCAAGGCCGGCGCCAAGCGCTGGCGCGGCATCCGCCCGACGGTGCGCGGCGTCGTGATGAATCCGGTCGATCACCCTCACGGCGGCGGCGAGGGCCGCTCCGGCCAGGGCAACCCGCACCCGGTTTCGCCCTGGGGCTGGCATACCAAGGGCAAGAAGACGCGCAAGAACAAGCGCACCGACGCATTCATCGTGCGGCGGCGCAGCAAGTAAGGAGCGAGAGCGACATGTCACGTTCGCTGAAGAAGGGCCCGTTCGTCGATCTGCACCTCGCGAAAAAGGTGCAGACGGCCCGCGACAAGAACGACCGCCGCCCGATCAAGACCTGGTCGCGGCGCTCGATGATCCTGCCGGACATGGTCGGGCTCACGATTGCCGTGCACAACGGCCGCCAGCACGTGCCGGTGCTCGTAACCGAGAACATGGTCGGCCACAAGCTCGGCGAATTCGCGCCGACGCGGATTTTCAAGAGCCACTCCTCGGCCAAGAAGGTCGAGGCGGCGGCGGAGTAAGGCGATGCAGGTATCAGCCACCTTGCGCCACGCGCGCATCTCGCCGCAAAAGTGCCGCCTCGTCGCGGACCTCGTGCGCGGCCAGCCCGTGGGCAACGCGCTCGCGGTGCTCGCGTTTACGCCGAAGAAGGGCGCGAGGATCGTGCGAAAGGTCCTCGAGTCCGCGATCGCGAACGCCGAGCACAACCTCGAGGCGGACATCGACACGCTGCGCATCGCGCGCATCGAAGTCGACGCGGCACCGGTGGCGAAGCGCTTCCACGCGCGCGCCAAGGGGCGTGGCAACCGCATCGTCAAGCGGCTGAGCCACATCAAGATCACAGTCGCCGACAGGGCGCGGTAAGGACGGAGCATGGGCCAGAAAGTCAATCCGATCGGCATCCGTCTCGGCATCACGCGCGACTGGGCGTCGCGCTGGTACGCCGATACCAAGAGCTTTCCGGCATTCATCCTTTCGGACTGGAGGGTGCGGGAATTCCTGCGCTTGAAGCTCGCGGACGCCTCGGTGAGCCGGATCCACATCGAGCGCGCCGCGCGCAAGGCCAATATCACGATCCATACGGCGCGCCCGGGAGTCGTGATCGGCCGCAAGGGCGAGGACATCGAGAAGCTCCGCGTCGAAGTCGCGAAGCTCATGAAGATGGCGGTCGCGGACGTCAGGCTCAATATCGCGGAGATCAGGAAGCCCGAGCTCGACGCGACGCTCGTGGCCGAGAGCATCGCTCAGCAGATCGAGAAGCGCGTGATGTTCCGCCGGGCGATGAAGCGCGCCGTCACGAATACGATGCGCAGCGGCGCCCTGGGCGTGAAGGTACGGATCGCGGGCCGCCTGAATGGTGCGGAGATCTCGCGGTCCGAGTGGACGCGCGAGGGCCGGATTCCGCTGCACACGTTCCGGGCCGACATCGATTACGGCACGGCCGAGGCTCGGACGACCTATGGCGTCATCGGCGTGAAAGTCTGGGTATTCAAGGGCGAGGTCTTCGCCCGCGACGAGGCGGAAGAGCAGGCGCTCGAGGCCCAGGCACTGGCCGAGGCGGCGAAAGAAGGCGAGAAGCCCGCCGCGCCTGCGGCGCCCGCGGCCCCGGAACCGGCGGCGGGCTGAGCTGAAGGATTTACGGACATGATGCAGCCAAAGCGGACCAAGTACCGCAAGCAGTTCAAGGGCAATCTGAAGGGCAGCGCGCACCGCGGCAGCTCGGTCGCATTCGGCGACTTTGCGCTGAAGGCCACTGACCGCTCGCGCATGACCGCGCGCGAGATCGAGGCGGCGCGCCGCGCGATGACGCGTTACGTGAAGCGCGGCGGCCAGATCTGGATCCGCGTTTTTCCGGACGTGCCGATCACGCAGAAGCCGCTCGAGGTCCGCATGGGCAGCGGCAAGGGCAACGTCGAGTACTGGGTCGCCAAGGTGACCCCCGGCAAGGTGCTGTTCGAGATCGAAGGCGTGTCCGAAGACACGGCGCGCGAGGCATTCAAGCTGGCGGCGGCCAAATTGTCGGTCTCCACGGCCTTCGTCAGGCGGCAGGTGCGCTGATGGCCATCAAGGAATATCGCAAGAAGAGCGCACCGGAGCTGCGCGTCGAGCTCGCGGAGCTGCGCCGCGAGCAGTTCAAGCTGCGCATGGCCGCGGCGTCCGGCCAGCCGGCGCGTCCTGACCAGCATGGCAAGGTCAGAAAGAACATCGCGCGGCTGAAGACCGTGCTCAACGAGCTCGATCGCGCGAAGAGTGCGGGGAAAAAGGCGTTATGAACCAGACACAAGCGAAGACCGAGTCGAAGCCGGGGCGCACGCTGACCGGCACCGTTGTCAGCAGCAAGATGGACAAGACCATCTCCGTCTCGGTCGAGCGGCTGATCAAGCACCCGACCTACGGAAAGTACGTGCGCCGCACGACGAAGCTGCTCGCGCACGACGAGAAGAACGAGTGCCGTGAGGGCGACAAGGTCGCCATCGCGGAATGCCGGCCGCTGTCGCGGCACAAGGCGTGGATGCTGGTGCGCGTGCTCGAGCGCGCTCCGGCGGAATGAGAGCGGGAGGGGCAAGGCCATGATCCAGCTCAGGACGCGATTGCAGGCGGCGGACAATTCCGGCGCGCGCGAGCTGATGTGCATCAAGGTCATGGGCGGCACGCGCCGCCGTTACGCCGGCGTCGGCGACGTGATCAAGGTCAGCATCAAGGACGCGATCCCGCGCGGCAAGGTCAAGAAGGGCGAGGTCTACGACGCGGTCGTGGTGCGCACCCGGAGCGGTGTGCGTCGCGGTGACGGCTCGCTGATCCGTTTCGACGGCAATGCGGCGGTGCTGCTGACACCGAAACTCGAGCCGATCGGCACCCGCATCTTCGGGCCCGTGACGCGCGAGCTGCGCAGCGTGGCGTTCATGAAGATCATTTCGCTTGCGCCGGAGGTCCTGTGAAGCGGATCCGCAAGGGCGACAGTGTGGTCGTCACGGCCGGCCGCGAAAAGGGCCGGACCGGCACCGTGGTCAGCGTGCAGCCCGACGGCCGCGTGCTGGTCGAGAACGTCAACATGATCAAGAAGCACCAGCGCCCGAACCCGCAGCGGGGCGTGCAGGGCGGGATCATCCAGAAGGAAGCGCCGCTCGACCCGTCGAATATCGCGCTCCTGAACCCGGGCACGAAGAAGGCCGACCGCATCGGCGTCCGCACGCTCAAGGATGGGCGGAAAGTGCGGTTCTTCAAATCCAACGGCGAGCTGGTGGACGCGTAAACAGTGGAGACCGGAGAGATGACCGCAACATCAGCCAGGCTGCAGAAGCGCTACCGCGAGGTCCTGAGACCGAAGCTACGCTCGGATCTCGGGCTCACCTCCGACATGCAGGTGCCCCGGATCACGAAGATCACCGTGAACATGGGCGTCGGCGAAGCCGTGGCCGACAAGAAAGTAATGGACGCCGCGACCGGCGACCTCGCAAAGATCACCGGCCAGAAGCCGGCGGTGCGCAAGTCGAAGAAGTCGGTCGCCACGTTCAAGATCCGCGAGAACCAGGCGGTCGGCTGCATGGTCACGCTGCGCGGCGCGCGCATGTACGAGTTCCTCGACCGCCTGATCAACGTGGCGATGCCCCGCATCCGCGACTTCCGCGGCGTCAACGCGCGCTCGTTCGACGGTCAGGGCAACTACAGCTTCGGCGTGAAGGAACAGATCATCTTCCCCGAGATCGCGTACGACCAGATCGACCAGGTGCGCGGCATGGACATCACGATCACGACTTCGGCAGGCGACGACAAGTCCGGGCGCGCGCTGCTCGAAGCGTTCAATTTTCCGTTCAGGAAGTGACCGATGGCGAAGACCAGCATGATCGAGCGCGAGAAACGCCGCGCAAAAGTGGTGAAGAAGTACGCCGCCAGGCGCGTGCGCATCAAGGAGCAGATCCGCGACCCGAAGGCGTCGCAGGAGGAGCGCATGGCCGCGGTCGAGGCGCTGCAGAAGCTGCCGCGCGACTCGAGCCCGAGCCGCGCACGCAGCCGCTGCGCAATCACCGGCCGCTCGCGCGGGAACTACAGCAAGTTCGGCCTGGGCCGCGTGAAGCTTCGCGAGGCGACGATGCGCGGCGACGTGCCGGGGCTGCGCAAGGCGAGCTGGTGAGGAACAGACAATGAGCATGACCGACCCGATCGCAGACTTGCTGACCCGCATCCGCAATGGCCAGGGCGCCGGCAAGGCGGAAGTTTCCCTCCAGTCCTCGCGCGTCAAGGAAGCGATCGTCCGCGTCCTGAAGGAGGAGGGCTATATCACCGATTTCGTCGTCAGCAAGGACGGCGGGCGCAAGGCGCTCGTCATCGCGCTGAAGTACCACGCGGGCAAGCCCGTCATCGAAAGGCTGGAACGGGTGTCGCGGCCCGGGCTGCGCACTTACCGCGCCAAGGACGAGTTGCCGAAGGTCCTGGGCGGCCTCGGCGTCGCGATCATCT
>DAIRVV010000128.1:0-7209 GCA_036802645.1 Steroidobacteraceae bacterium | reverse complement strand
ATCGCATCGATGAGCGAAATTCTCGCGAGCCGGCCCTCGATGAACCGGCGTGCCGCGCTCTGTCGCGTCAGTTCGAGCGCGCGACGGTAGGATTCGCGCGCTTCCCGGTTCCGTCCGAGTCTCCGTAGAAGGTCGGCGCGCGCGGCGTGCGCCGGCTGGTAATCGGCGAGTTCGCCGCGCCCGAGGATCGCATCGATGAGCGAAATCCCCGCGGCCGGCCCGTCGCGCATCGCGATCGCCGCCGCGCGGTTCAACTCGATGACCGGGGACGGCTCGACCTCCAGCAGGAGGTTGTAAGTCCCGACGATGCGGTTCCAGTCCGTCGCCTGTGCCGATTCGGCTTCGGCATGCACGGCGGCGATCGCCGCCTGCAGCGTATAAGGGCCGAATCGCCGTGACGCGAGCGCCCGCCGGCCGAGCGCGAGCCCCTCCTCGATCGCGCCGCGATTCCAGAGCGAGCGGTCCTGCTGCTCGAGCAGGATGATGTCGCCGTCCGCGGAGGTGCGGGCGTTGCGCCGGGAATCCTGCAGCAACATGAGCGCCAGGAGCCCGAGCGCTTCGGGCTCGGGTTGCAGCTCGACGAGGAGCCGCGCCAGCCTGATCGCCTCGGCGGAGAGGTCCGCGCGCGTCAGCGCATCGCCGCTCGAGGCGACATAGCCCTCGTTGAAGACGAGGTAGATGACTCGCAGCACGGCATCGAGCCGCTCCGGCAGCTCGGCTGCCGAAGGAATTTCGTAAGGAATTTTCGCATCGCGGATCTTGGCTTTCGCCCGGACGATTCGCTGCGCGAGTGTCGAGGCTGGAACCAGGAACGCGTTCGCGATCTCCTCGGTCGAGAGACCGCAGACTTCGCGCAGCGTCATCGCAATTTGCGCGTCGGAGGCGAGCGCGGGATGGCAGCAGGTGAAGATGAGACGGAGGCGGTCGTCTTCGAGTGCCTCGTCTGCCGCCTCCGAGGGATCGGAATCTTCCGATCCGGTCAGGTCGAGGACGGTGTCGTACGGGCCGTCCATCCGCGAATTGCGGCGAATCGCGTCGATGCCCTTGAAGCGGGCTGCGGACACGAGCCATGCGCGCGGGTTCGCGGGCACGCCATCCCGCGGCCACTGCTCGACAGCGGCTGCAAACGCCTCGTGCATCGCCTCCTCCGCCCGGTCGAAATCGCCGAGCAGCCGGATCAGCGTGGCGAGCACCCGGCGTGATTCATCGCGATAGACCGCCTCGATGACTTCATTCAGGGCGTCGGCTCCACCGCGCGCACCTCGATCACGCCGCCGTGCCGCAGCGTCGGGATCCGCTCGGCCATCGCGAGTGCCTCGTCGAGATCACGGCATTCGAGCACGTGATAGCCTCCGAACTGCTCCTTGGTCTCTGCGAACGGGCCGTCGACGACCTGGCGCCTGCCGCCCTGAAGGCGGATTGTCTGCGCGCTCCGCGAAGGCATGAGTTTCGCCGTCGCGACGTGCTTGCCCTGCCGCTCCATCTCGGAGACCCACGCGCGGTAGTCACGCATGACCTCCTCGCGGCTCGCCTCGGGCAGCGCTTCCCAGCGCTTCTCCTCGATGCAGCACATCAGCATGACCTGCATGTCAGTACTCGACGATCGGCTTGAAGCCGCCCCAGAACATGCGCTTGCCGTCGAATGGCATGTTTTTCGGGTCCATGAACTTCTTCCACTTGGGATCGGACATGAAGAACTTCATGGCCTTCTTGTTGATGCTATTGCGCTGGGCGCGCGAGCGATAGACGATGAACGCGAACACGACGGTTTCGCTGCGCTTCAGCTTCACGGCCTGCGGAAACGAGGTCCACTTGCCGGGCTTGACGTCGTCGGCCGCGGCCTCGACGTACTGGAGCGCCCCGAGCTTTCGCCAGATCTTGCCGGCGTCACTTGCCATTCGGCGGTAGGCCGCCAGCTTCTTGCGCGGGACCGGCAGCACGTATCCATCCACGTAACTCATGTCGTTCTCCTATTGCTTCTTCAATATCGGATGTTGAGCCATGAAGTCCTCGTCCATCGGGCGGACTTCGAATGGGCCGATCCGGACTCCCGGGTGACGGCTCATGAGGCTGAGCGCCTCCGCCTTGTCCCTGGCTTCGAGTATCAGGACGCCCCCGAGAATCTCTTTCGTCTCCGTGAATGGGCCGTCGGTCAGGCTCGCCTTGCCGTCCTTCCACCGGAACGTCGAGGCCGTATTCGCTCCCTGCAGCGCCATGCCGCCGGCGAAGTGGCCCTTCTCGCTCAACTCGCGGTCGTACGCGATGCACTCGGCGATCGTCGCCTGCTGCTCCGCTTCGCCCATTTTCGCAAACTGCCGCTCGTCGTAGTATCCCAGGCAGACGAACTTCATGGCTGCTGCATCTCCATCACCGGACGAACTTCGATCGAGCCGAACCGCGCGCCCGGAATCCTGGACGCGAGCTGGATCGCCTCGTTGAGGTCACGGGCTTTCAGAAGATAGTATCCGCCGAGCTGTTCTTTTGTCTCCGCGAACGGGCCGTCAGTCGTCGCGAGCTTGCCCTTGCGCAGGCGCACCGTCGTCGCCGTGTGCGTGGGCTCGAGACCGTTGCCGCCGAGATAGTTGCCGCTGCGCTTCACCGATTCGGTGTAGGCGTTGTACTCCCCGATGATCTTCTGCGTTTCCGCCGGCGGCAGCTTCAGCCACTCCTTTTCGTCCTCGTAAATCAGGCACAGGTACTGCATTGCGCGCTCCTAGGACAAGGCTGACCATATATGCTGGGTTCATGACAACCAATAGTCGGTCGGACGGCGCCCCAATCGACGCTCCCTCTAGAAAAAACCCTGCCGCAGGTTGATGCGGTGCTCGACCCAGGCCTTCATGCAGCAGAGCATCTGCGTCCAGCCCATGCAGTTGCCGTATGAGCTCTCCTGCCCTTTCGGCGTCTCGCGCCAGCCTGACTCGGCGATCTTGACGAGGGTCGTGCCGGCATCCACCGCCTCGAATGTCATGACCACCTGGGTGTCGTAGCCGCCCTCGTTTGTCTCCCAGCTGAACTCGATTCGCTCGTTCGGCACGAGCTTAGTCACCTTCACCGGGAACTCACCGTCGAAATCTCCGAACTTCCATTTGACTGTCGCGCCCTCGCGCAAGGGCCCGCTCGCGCCGCCGGTCGTGAAGTACGACGAAAGCTCCTTCGGATCCGTGACCGCATTGAAGACCACCGAGACCGGCCTTCCGATCTTCCCGTACACCTCGAACTTGAGTTCCATGTCGGGCCTCGCAATAATCGTTATGATGTTATAATCTTATAACATGATCAGACGACTCGACAAGCAGGACCGCGTCTTTCGCGCGCTCGGACACGCGACGCGCCGCCGCATCCTGGACATGCTCCGCGAAGCGCCGCGGACGACTGGCGATTTGTGTGCGCAATTCGGCGATCTCGACCGCTGCACGGTCATGCAGCATCTCGGCGTGCTCGAGCGCGCGGAACTCATAGCTGTCCGCACAGCCGGCCGCCAGCGGTGGAATTATCTCAACGCGCTGCCGATCAAGGAGATCCACGACCGGTGGATAGGCAGCTACGCGGCGCGAGCGGTTGACCTCCTCGCCCGTCTTCAGCGCGATCTCGAACAGCCGGTTACGGCGACGAAAAGCGCGCCGCGTCGAGCGGTGAGTTGAGCCGGATCTCGCGGATCGTGCCAGTCGACAACTGGACTCCGGTCGAGACGTCCCGCTCCACCTGCCGGTGCGGGTAGAGGACGCCGCCGACCGGGCGGTAGTCGCCGTGAAGCGTTTCAATCCATCGCGGCGTCGGGTCGACGTCGACGTGCATCGCCCGCCGGGTCCTCTCCCGCTCGATCAGCCAAGTATCGGGATGCAGGTAGTACCTGACTTCGAATCCGTCATCGAGCGTTAGACGCAGCACGTGGTAGTCGATTCCGTCGACCGTCTCGCGGCCCGCTGATTCGAGGTGGTGTCCGCGGGAAATCATCTCGTGAAGACCGAACAGCTTGAAGGGAAACTCGATGCCGTGACGGAGTGCGGAAGCGCCAGCCGCAGATCCCTTGCGTACACCTTCGTCCGGCGACCATGTCCAGGCACCGTTGCGATCGAGCGCCTCCGTGAACACGCGCTTACCGTCCATGCTGACGTCGACGCGCATCCGGCCGTCTCGCGTCGCGACGTAAGTGCCGTCGACTTCAAAGGTAGGCTCGACGATGCGCAGATCGCATTCGTAGGACCTGACGCCTTCGATGGCTGCAGCCCCGCCGCGCGCCGCAACGTGATTCGCAATCATCGTATCGAGGCTGGGTTCGCCGGCCGAACTGGCACCTGCAGCGAGGCAAAGGGTGGCAATCCACGCGCGTGAGAAGTTCATGACCCCTGGATGCCTCAGCGCGCCAATTCGTCGCAGTTGGACTCCGGATGCTCCGGCAGCGCTCCGCCGCCGTCAGCCCGTAGTTCCGCCGAGCGGCTTGCCTTTCGCGGCGCTGCCGGGGAATCGCATGAACAGCTCGGAGACGACCGCATCGATCGCCGCCTGCGAATTTTTCATGTCTTCGCGAGTGATCCGGCCTTCAGCGACGCCCTCCCAGATCAGCTGCATGCGCTCGGCGTCCACGATGTCGATGTTTGCCGTCCCCACCTTGTAGTGGACGGTGCTCACGTCATCGCCGTACATCGGCCAGGCGCTGTACAGACCGTAGCGATAGCCGTAGTACCCATAGCCCATCGAGGCCCGCGGCGTCGAGCGCACGTCGCTCACGTCGCGCACGTTCGCGAAGAAATTGACGAGCAGGTCCGGGTCCTTTTCGTCGAGCACGTAGCCGCGCTTGCCCATCTCGCGGTTGACCGCGTTCTTGAAGTAGGTCGTGATCAGCGTTGAATAGCCGGCGCGGTCGGTGCCGAGCTCTTCGGGAAAGCCATAGGTCTTGAACGAGCCGAGATCGGTCGACCGGTCGTAGTCGATCGTGTAATCGGGGCCGGTGGTGGTGGCGCAGGCGGAGAGAGCCAGCGACGCCACCGCGATCCAGTGGATGCGCCTGTTCATGGTGGGCTTTGACCGGCAGTGCGCAAATCAGTTCGCGAAGGAATCGCGAAGCGCCTCGAATCCCGCCTGGAGCGCCATTGTGCGTGGCGCGAGCCACGCACGGCGCAGGCCCGAATAAAGCGCGTCGCGGGATTCGCGCGCGGAGGCGGCGAGCGCGGCAAGACCCAGGCTCTCGTCGCGACGCCGCGTCTTCGCCAGCATCCTGTCTTCGCCTTCCACGGCGAGGCGATGCACACGCCTCGCCTTCTCGGTTGCCGCGGCCTCGAGGGCCGAGGCGAGCTCGTCCTCGATCAAGTGCACGTCGTGCAGCTCGCCGAGAAGGCGCTGGAGGTCCTTGAGCTGCCGTGCAAACGCGCGCGCTTCGGGTGACTCCTTGCGGAGCGGCTCGACCAGGTACCGGATGCGCTTGACCTGCACCCTCGATCGGTGAACGCTTCTGACATCACCTGCGCCGGCGATCGCCCCAAGCCGCTTGCGCGACTCGGCGACCGCTGGCCCGAGCACTTCGAGAAACGCACTGCGGAAATCACGCGGATCTGCGGTCCCGGAATCGTCGGCGCGTTTTTCCATCAACTGCACGACGCCGGCAAAATCGCGCCGCAGCTCCGTGACGGCCGTCCGGTAACTTTGCCGCTTTCGGCCGCGCAACTGCCGCAGGAACCAGTCCGCGCCGGCGCGCTCAGGCCGATCCAGCTTCTCGCGCTGCACGAGCAGCCAGTCGATCAGAACGTCCGTGTCGCGCGCGGCGTTCGTCGCGCGCGTGAGCTCGCGAAGGCCTCGGCGAACCTTGCGCCCCGCGAGGCGGCCGAGCCATGGACGATAGGCCCGAAGCACGGATCGCAGCCTGCGGACGGTGACGCGAAACGCGTGAAGGTCCTTCGGATCCCCGGGATTCTCGAGGCGAGCCAGTGCGCCGGCCGCGGTTTCCACGCACTTTCCGGCGATACGCAGGACGGCTGCCTGTGTCGGCAGATCGAGCAGCGGGCTTGGTCTGGCGGCCATCGCAGGAGTCTACCTCTACCTTGGACGTATCCCCGTTCGAGGTTAGTCTCGTCGAGTGACAGTTCATCGGGCATTGTTCGCGGCCTGCGCCGGTTTCACATTCGCGGCTTCCGCGGGTGCGGCAAGCAAGGTCAGCATCGAGATCGGGGGCCTCGAGTTCGAGGGCTTTGCGATCGAGGACCTCTCCGCCGACCTGGCGCCTCCTTCCGATCGTGCCGGGTCGCTGCGGCTGAAAGCAGCCAGGGTTCGCGGTGTCGCGGCGACGGGACCGCTGTCCCGATTTTCCCTCGACTGCCAGGCATTGCGAATCGAGGGCGACACGCTCCGCTGCGAGAGCGGGCGCCTGTCAGGCGCGCTCGGCTCGCTCGGCGTGCAGGACACGAAGTTCAGGGCGCAAAGGCTCGCAGACGGAAGCCTGAGGCTCGGCTTCGATTCGTTTGCAATCGCAGACGGCCGTGGAACGCTCAGCGTGTCCCTGGACGGATCCCGCTGGCGCATGGAATCGGATCTCGCGGGACTCGACCTGGAGAAACTCGTATCGATCGCGAAACCGTGGATCGAGCTGCCCGAAGGCCTCAGCGTGGGAGGCAGAGCCGACGGACGATTCAAAGCGACGGGCAGCGGCGACGCCCTCAGAACGGCGAGCGCCGATGTCGCGCTCGAGACTCTCGACTTCACGGACGCCGCGGGAACGCTCGCCGGCGAAAAGCTCGCGGGCGCGATCAGGATTGACGCGACCGCCGACGAGACGAGCCGCCTCCCGGCCCGGGGACGCATCACGCTGGAGTCGGGCCAGGCCTACAGCGATCCGGTATTCCTGGATTTCGCAGCTCACCATGCAGCGCTCGATTTCGCCGGAGCGCTCGACACGGAGACGGCACGCTTCGAAGCCGACAGCTTTGCGCTCGATCACTCTGGCGTGATCAAGGCGAATGGCCGGGCGACTATCGACATTGCCGGCGAAACGATGCTGCAGGCCGGTCGAATCCATATCGAGTCGCTCGAGCTCGCGGCTGCGCTCCCAACCTACGTCCAGCCCTTCATGATCGACAGCGCATTCAAGGACATCACCGGGGCCGGGAGTATCAAGGGCGACGTCGCAATCGACGGCGGACTGCCGACGCGCGCGGGCGTGGACCTCGAGTCGGTCGCGATTGAAAGCGACACGGCCGCCGTCTCGCTTCAAAGGCT
>DAIRVV010000127.1:0-7220 GCA_036802645.1 Steroidobacteraceae bacterium | reverse complement strand
CCCGAAGGACCAAAGGAAAAAGTGTCTGTCCCCTTTAGAAGCGACCCGGCACCATTACCGCGCGCGGACTTTCACTTTTATTTCTTCGATCGCGGTGCCGAGTTCCTCGCCGAGAGCCGCCACGAGCTTTGGCGCGACATAACGCAGGCGCGTGCCCCAGGCTGCGGTGCGCACGAAGGCTGTCAGCGTCGTCCCACGGATCGTCGCGCTCCACACTTCGCGCGCAATCTCGGGCGGCAGGACGCGCTTGAGCGCGACGAGTGCTCGCTCTGCATCGGCCGCGCCGGCGCGCAGCTTCTGTAACATTCCCGCACCTTGTTCCAGCAAGTCACTGACAGCGGTCGGTTTTTTCATTTGTAGGTGATGGTCCGACTTGCGAAAGAGTGATCAAAGTACTTGAAGCGCAAGGCTTTTTTTGGCATCTTGCGCGGGTCTTGAAAGGCCCGCGAGGCCCGTCCGCCATTATGACCATGAAGCGCCTGCTCGCGTACACCGCCGCCGGTATCTCGATTCTTGCCCTCGTCGCCGGCGCGTGGTTCGCAGGCGGCCGCTGGGGTGCGCAAGCCCAATTCGGCGAATTCACCGTGGCGCGATGGAACGAAGATCTCGCGACTCAGAGCGAGGAGCTCGCGCGAATCGAACAGGACGTCGACGACCAGGTGGCAACCCTTGCGACTCGCGTCGGTCGAATGCAGGCGCAATTGATCCGTCTCGACGCGCTCGGCAAGCAACTGACCGAAGTCGCAAAGCTGAAGCGCGGCGAATTCGATTTCGACCAGCCTCCTGCGCTCGGCGGCCCGGAAACGGGACGCGGCGAGGGGCCGGTCGTTCCCGCGCTCGACTCGATGCTCGACACGATGAATGCGCAGATCGACGATCGCCGCCGCCAGCTGACGGCGCTGCAGAACCTGATCATGACGCGCGAACTCGCGCGGCAGATCGTCCCCGGCGGACGTCCGGTTGAATCGGGATACATCTCGTCGCTCTATGGCCAGCGCACGGATCCCTTCGACGGCAACCAGGCGAGCCATCACGGTCTCGATTTCGCGGGGGCCGCCGGCACGCGGGTGCTCTCGGTAGCCGACGGCATCGTGAGTCACACGGGCAGCGACGGCGGCTATGGCCGGCTCGTCGAGATCACGCACGGCAATGGTTACGTCACGCGTTACGCGCACAATGCCAAGCTTCTCGTGAAGCCTGGCCAGACGGTGAAGCGCGGCGATCCGATCGCGCTCATGGGTTCGACGGGCCGTTCGACCGGCACCCACCTCCATTTCGAGGTGCTGCGCGACGGCAAGCCGATGAACCCGCTGTCCTTCGTCCGCCGGTAATCTGCCGACCCGCAGAAAATCCGGGCTCCTGTCGTAGTAAACTACTCGTTTTTCAAGCGGTCCCATTTGCGGACCGCCTTGTTTTCCCGTCCCTCCGCCCCGAGGTCCCAGGCGCGTGTTGAACATCTTTACCCGGATATTCGGCAGTCGTAACCAGCGGCTGCTGCGGCAGTACGCGGAACGCGTCAAGCAGGCGAACGTATTTATCGACGCGCTCGCCGCCGAGCGCGACGACGGCCTGCGCGCGCGCACTGACAAGCTCCGCGCACGCCTGGTTGCCGGTGAAACGCTGGACGACATCCTGCCCGAGGCATTCGCGACCGCCCGCGAGGCCGCGAGCCGCTCGGTCGGCATGCGCCCCTTCGACGTGCAGCTGATCGGCGGCATGGTGCTGCACGACGGCAAGATCTCCGAGATGCGCACCGGCGAGGGCAAGACGCTCGTCGCGACGCTCCCCGTCTACCTCAACGCGCTCGCCGGAAAGGGCGTGCACGTCGTGACGGTCAACGAATACCTCGCGCAGCGCGACGCGGAATGGATGGGCCCGATATACCGTCTGCTCGGCCTCTCGGTCGGAGTCATCACGAGCGGTCAGCCGCAGGCCGACAAACGCGCGGCTTATGCCTGCGACGTCACCTACGGCACGAACAACGAATTCGGCTTCGACTACCTGCGGGACAACCTCGCGGCCCGGCTCGAGGACCGTGTGCAGCGCGGACAGCACTACGCGATCGTTGACGAGGTCGACTCCATCCTGATCGACGAGGCGAGGACGCCGCTCATCATCTCGGGCCCCGCCGAGGAGAGCACCGAGCTTTACGTCAAGATCAACGAGCTTGTGCCGCGATTCAAGCGGCAGGAGTCCGAGGAGGGCGAGGGCGATTTCTTCGCCGACGAGAAATCGCGCCAGGTGCACTTGTCCGAGTCCGGGTTCGAGAAGGCCGAAGAGCTCATGCAGCAGGCCGGGCTCCTGCGCGAAGGCGAAAGCCTCTACGACCCGGCCAGCATCCGGCTGATGCACCACCTGAATGCGGCGCTGCGCGCGCACTGCCTGTACCACAAGGACGTCGAGTACATCGTGCGCGGCGCCGACGTCATTATCGTCGACGAATTCACCGGCCGCACGATGCCAGGCCGCCGCTGGTCCGACGGCCTGCACCAGGCGATCGAGGCTAAGGAAGGGGTTCGGATCCGCGAAGAGAATCAGACCATCGCGTCGATCACATTTCAGAATTACTTCAGGCTCTACGGCAAGCTTGCCGGCATGACCGGCACGGCCGACACCGAGGCCTTCGAGTTCCAGCAGATCTACGGGCTCGAGGTCGTCGTGGTGCCGACTCACATGCCGATGGTCCGCAAGGACATGCCGGACCTCGTCTACCTGAACCAGAAAGACAAGTTCGACGCGATCATTGAGGACATCCGCGACTGCGTGAAGCGCGGCCAGCCGGTGCTCGTGGGCACGACTTCGATCGACACCTCCGAGAAGCTCTCCAGCCACCTCAAGGAATCCGGAGTCCCGCACGCGGTCCTGAACGCCAAGCAGCACGAGCGCGAGGCGATGATCATCGCGCAGGCCGGCCGGCCGGGCACCGTGACGATCGCGACCAACATGGCCGGCCGCGGAACCGACATCGTGCTCGGCGGCAATGTCGCGCGCCAGGTCGACCAGATGCGCAAGGATGGCGTGATGAGCGAGGAGCAGCTCGCCGGACGCGCGCGCGAGCTGGAAAACGAGTGGAATTCACTGCACGGGCAGGTGATAGCCGCGGGCGGCCTGCACATCGTCGGCACTGAGCGCCACGAGTCGCGGCGCATCGACAACCAGCTTCGCGGACGCTCGGGCCGCCAGGGCGATCCGGGCTCGAGCCGCTTCTACCTCTCGCTCGAGGACAACCTGATGCGCATCTTCGGCGACCCGGAGCGCACGAAGTCGCTGCTGCGCACGGTCGGCATGAAGGAAGGCGAAGCGATCGAGAGCGGCATGCTGTCCCGCCAGATCGAGCGCGCGCAGCGCAAGGTCGAATCGCACAATTTCGACGCGCGCAAGAACCTGCTGGAGTACGACGACGTCGCGAACGACCAGCGCAAGGTGATCTACCGTCAGCGCACCGAGGTCATGTCGACTGACGACATCGCGGGCGTGATCCAGGACGTCCGCGCCGAGGTCGTCGGCAACATCGTCGCCGGGTACATACCGCCGGACAGCATCGAGGAGCAATGGGACGTCGCGGGACTCGAACAGGCGTTCGAGCGGGACTTCGGCGTGAATGTCGGGCTCGCCGCCTGGCTCGCCGCGGATCCGTCGCGGCACGGAAACGAAGCCGCAGCAAGGCTGCTCGAGGCCATCGTGGGCGCCTACGACGAGAAATCGCAGCAGGTGGGCGCGCCCGTCATGCGTCACCTCGAGCGCGCCGTGATGCTGCAGCAGCTCGATTTGCACTGGCGCGAGCACCTGGCCGCCATGGACTACCTGCGCCAGGGCATTTACCTGCGCGCCTATGCGCAGAAGAACCCGAAGCAGGAATACAAGCGCGAAGCATTCGCGCTCTTCACGGCGATGCTTGACCGCATTCGCAGCGACAGCGTGATGCTGTTGCAGCGCCTGCAAGTGAAATCGGAGGAGGAAATCGAGCGCGAAGAGGCCGAGCGCCAGCGCCGCCTGCAGAGCCGCATGCAGCTCCAGCACGCCGAGCCGCCCGAGCTCGCGGCACAGGCGCTGCCGGTGTCGATTGCCGGCAAGCGCGCGGAAGCCGAAGCGCCCGAGGCGGAGCCCGCGGCTCCTTTCGTGCGCGGCGAGCGCAAGGTCGGGCGCAACGAACTCTGCCCCTGCGGCTCGGGACGGAAGTTCAAGCATTGCCACGGGGCATTGCAGCGCGCCGGCGGCTGATCTCCTGGCAGTCTGGCTGCGGGCAGACCACGAATGGCAGGTTTGGCTGAAATCCATGTGGTTGCGGGCGCGATCGCGGACGCCGAGGGCCGAGTATTGATCGCGCAGCGCCCGCGCGGGCGTCACATGGCCGGGCGCTGGGAATTTCCGGGCGGAAAGCTCACCGCGGGAGAGGATCCCTACGCCGGACTGCAGCGCGAGCTCGCCGAGGAACTCGGCATCGCCGTGCGCGATGCGAAGCCGCTCATTCGCCTGCGGCATGTCTACCCCGAGCGCCGCGTGCTGCTCGACGTTTGGCAGGTCACGGCCTATGACGGCGAGCCTCAACCGCTCGAGGCCCAGGCGCTCGCATGGGCGCGACCCGACGAGCTGCCGCGGCACGACCTGCTCGAAGCCGATCGCGCGATCGTCACTGCGCTCCGGCTCCCGCGACTTGCGCGGATGCTGGCATCCGGGGAATCACTCCAGTCGATCCGCGGCCGCGCGGCTCAGACGATCCTGCTGCCGATGCCGGGAGAGGGTGAGGCCGAAATCGATCCCGAGGCAGTCGCCGCGGCGCGCACCAAGGGCCACCGTGTCTTCGTGATAGGTGCCGATGTCGACTCCGTGCGCGTGGCTGCGATTGCCGGATGCGACGGCGTCGTGCTGCGCTGGGTCGGCCAGAGCCTGCACGTGGACCGGACCGGGGCATTCCTCATCGGCGCGCTGTGCGAGGACGCCGAGGGCGCGACCCAGGCCGTCGCCGAAGGTGCGCACTTCCTCGTGATCGCGCCGGAATCTGGGCCGCTCTCCGAACGTCTGCTCGAACGGCTTTGCGTGATGATCGGCCGGCCCGTTTTCGCCGGCTGGTACCCCGACGCGCGGCGCCTCGATCTTATCCAGCAGACCGGCGCCCACGGCTGCGCCATCCGGCGTTAGGAATCAAAGGGGACAGACACTTTTGCAGTTGCGGCACCGCTCGCAAAAGTGTCTGTCCCCTTTGATTCAGAGAGTCCGGTCGAAGAAGTCGAGGATGGTCTTCCAGCCGTGGGTCCCGGTGTCGCGGAAGCTTAGCGCACCGTGGCGGCTGCCGGGGTAGGGCACGAGCTCGAAAGGCTGCCCGCTCGCGACCAGCGCCGGAATCAAGAGCGTGGTGTTCGTGAAGAGCACATTGTCGTCCGCCATGCCATGGATGATCAGAAGCCGGTCGCGCAGCGCGCCGGCGTAGGTCAGCACATTCGATAGCCGGTAGCCCTCCGGATTCTCCTGCGGTGTGCCGAGGTATCGCTCCGTGTAATGCGTGTCGTAGAGCCGGTAGTCCGTCACTGGTGCGCCGGCGACGCCGGCCTTGAATGTCCCCGGCGACTGCGACAGCAGCATGAGCGTCATATAGCCGCCGTAGCTCCAGCCGTAGACGCCGACGCGCGCCGGATCGACGAATGGCTGCGACTTGAGCCAGGCGATGCCCGTCAGCTGGTCTTCCACCTCGACGCCCCCGAGCCGGCGATGGAGCGACTCCATGAATTCCTGTCCGCGGCCGCCGGAACCGCGGTTGTCGACTGCAAAGACGACATAGCCGCGCTGCGTGAAGAGCTGCGCGGTCTGGGCGCCGCGCCTTTCACCCCAGCGGCGCTGGACGGTCTGCACCGTCGGTCCGCCATAGACGATGAGCACCGCGGGATAGCCCTTGCCTGGCTCGTATCCCGCCGGCTTGTAGAGCTGGTAATGAAGCGGAGTACCGTCACCCGCCGGAATCGTCCCGAACTCCGGCAGCACGTGGCGATCGAGGTAGGGCGCATACGGATGCTTCGCGTCAATCCGGTTCTCGACGAGCCAGGCGAGCCGCTCGCCCGAAATATCGTGCAGCGACACCTGCGGCGGCTGCGCCGGGTCACTGTAGCCGAGCAGGAAGCGCCGCGCGTCGGCGCTCATCGTCACATTGCTCCAGCCGTCTTGCGCAGTGAGTGCGAGCGGTGCTTGCGTTTCGTCCTCGTCGAGGTCGACGACGTAGAGTTGCCGCTCGAGCGGCGTCTTCAGCGTCGCCATGAAATAGACCTTGCCGCGCCGCTCGTCGATGCCGCGCACCGCCGGCGCCTGGAACTCTCCGGCAACGTCCCACTCGCCCGCAGTCACCGGCCCCTTCAGCACGCCGTCGTAGTCATAAAGATAAAGATGGTTGTGTCCGCTCCGCTGCGAGGCCCAGAGAATCTCCTTGCGCTCGGGCAGGAAGTAGAGGTCGTCGTGCAGCTCGACCCAGCTGTCGCGGCGCTCCGAGAAAAGCTGGCGCCCGTCGCCGCCCGTCACCGGGAAGGAGAGGACATCGAGCCGCTTCTGGTCGCGGTTCTGGCGCTGCACCAGCACGCGATTGCCCTCCGGAAACCATTCGACCCGCGCGAGGTAGTGGTCCTTGCGCCCGAGATCGGCCCAGGCCACCTCGCCCGTGTCGAGCGCGAGGATCGCGAGCCGCACGTCGGCATTCGTCTGTCCCGTCGCGGGATAACGCTGCCGGAACACGCGAATGCCCTCGGCGCCGATCTCGAAGCGCTCCACTTCCGCGACGGGCGACTCGTCGACGCGGGCGTAGGCGATGTGCCTGTCGTCCGGTGACCACCAGTAGCCGGTGTCGCGGTTCATCTCCTCCTGGGCGATGAATTCGGCGACGCCATGGCTCACCAGGCCGCCGCCGCCCGTCGTGAGGCGTCTCTCCGCGCCCGACGCAACTTCGACGGCATACAGGTCCTGGTCGCGGATAAAGCTCACATAGCGACCGCGCGGCGAGAATTTCGGGTCGGTCTCGAGGGCCTCGGTCCTGGTCAGGCGGCGGACGGCCTCGGTCGCCGGCTTCGCGAGCTCATAGACATAAAGGTCACCTGCCAGCGGCACGAGCAGGTGTCGCGAGTCCGGCGACCACTGATAGTCGACGATGCCGCGCAATGCGGCGATGCGCTGGCGCTCGCGGCGGGCTTCTTCTTCGGCGGAGAGCTTTTCTTCGCCGGTCGAGAAGGCGCGCGAGTCCACCA
>DAIRVV010000126.1:0-7240 GCA_036802645.1 Steroidobacteraceae bacterium | reverse complement strand
GAGCGAATGTCCGTTCTTCTGAGCTCGCGAGGGCTTCCCGCCCGGCCTGATGCAAGCCCCTGTTGCGCTCGTCTCCGGAACGTCAGGCGTCTTTTTCGAGCTCGAGCTGCGCGAGCTTTACTTCACGGAGACCCGGCCGGTCCTTGCCGGCCATGTTCTCCTCTTCCGCGACCGCCAGGAGTTGTGCGTCGAGCGCCCAGGAATCCAGGACCCGGCGCTTGTCTTCCAGGGTGAGATCGCCATCGGCGACCACGTCTTGCGGTGACGCGAAGTATCTCGACGGGTCCTTGATGATGCTCTCGACACTGGGCCGGCTCGTCGCGGTTCCCATGTTCGTCCTCCCGGTTTCGAACTTCAGTATGCCTCCAAGCGGGAGACAGCGGCCAGATGACCGTGTTCCACGGCCTGTGGTCCCCGTCCTACGCGCCGTAGTCTGCGAGGCCGACGGTCGCGAGCTTTTCCGAGAATCAGACTGCCTCAATCTGTATCGAGGTGTCGCTATGCTCTACTACGGAGTCGTTTTTTTCATCGTCGCCCTGATCGCCGCGGTGTTCGGCTTCACGGGCCTCGCGGCGGGTTCGGCTGGTATTGCCAAGATCCTGTTCGTGCTGTTCCTGATCGGCGCGGTGATCACGTTCTTCCTCAGTCTGAGCCGGCGCGCCTGAAGTGGGCCGCGCGGCGCCCCGAGGGTGGCCCCGGACGCCGTGCTAGGATCAAGTGCCGAGGAGGAATGAGATGGAAAACGTGGTTGAAACAGTCAAGCGGGGACGACGCGGCGACCGCAATGGTGGCCAGACCGCGACGGCGCGCAGCAGCGAATGGCACAATCTGGTCTCGGACGTTGAGGATCTCATCAAGAAGGTCGCCCATGTCAACGACGAGGATATCGCCCAGATCCGCGCCAGGGTCGAGAATACTCTCGCAAAAGCGAAGTCCACAGCCGGGCAGGGGATTACCGCGGTCAGGGACCAGGCAGTGGAAGTGACGGACGCGACCGACGAATACGTTCACGAGAATCCCTGGGCCGCGATCGGCATCGCCGCCGCGGTGGGTATCGTCATCGGGGTTCTCGCCGCTCGCCGCTGATCCCGCCCGCAAAGGGGTACGTTCGATGGCTTCTCTGCTTGCGCCGATGGTGCCCGCGATCCTGCGGCACATCCAGGCTTATGCCGAGGTAGCCGGCGAGGATGCGCGTGAAGTGGCAACCGCCGTCGCGCGCCGGTTGTTCGTCCTCCTGATCGCGGGCGCTGCCGCCTTCGTCGCGCTCCTCATGTTGTGCGTCTGGCTGCTGGCCCTCGCCTGGGATGGTCCCTGGCGCGTGTGGACCGCCGCGGGACTCGCGCTCGGTTTTGCGGCGGCCGCGGCCGGACTCGCGTTCACGGTTCTTCGGCCCGGCGTGCAGCGGCGAATTGAATTGTTTGCCCGCACGCGCAGCGAATTGAATCGCGATCGCGAGCTCCTCGAGCGCGCCTTCAACGGCCGCGAGCGCGCGACGAACGGCAGTGAACATGCGAGCAGCTGAGAAACCGGTCGGAGCGGGAGAGTCGGAGTTGACGGCGGCGGAGCGCCGGCTTGCGGAGAGCCGCGCCGCCATCGAGGCGCTCATTGCGCCCATCCCGGGAGACTTCCCGCGCAGCGAGACGATGCGCTTCCTGTTGAGCGGAAAAGGGAAAATGGTGGCGCTCGGCGCGTTCGCCGGCCTGACCGCGGTGAACCCGAAGCTGGCGCTTGGCCTCATTCGCTTCCTCCCGCTCGGCAAGTTGCCGATCGCGCGCATGGTCCAGTCGCTCCAGGCGCTCCGCCGATAGCGCCGCTTGAGCATCCCGCATCGCAGGTACCTGCTCGTACTGAGCCTGGTGTTCGCGGTCTGGTGGGCGCTGCTCGCCATGAGCCCCTGGGACCGCGATACCTGGCTGATCGAAAATGCGCTCGCGATTGCAGCCGCGGCGCTCATCATCGGCTATCACCGCAAGCTGCTTCTCTCCCGCGTCTCGTACACGCTGATCTTCATATTCATGTGCCTGCACCAGGTCGGCGCGCACTATTCGTATGCCGAGGTGCCCTACGACGCATGGTTCGCTCGGCTCACGGGGTCGACATTCAACGATCTCGTCGGCTGGGAGCGCAACAACTTCGACCGGGTCGTGCACTTCAGCTACGGTTTCCTGCTCGCCTACCCGATCCGCGAAATGTTCCTCCGCGTTGCCAACGTGCGCGGATTCTGGGGCTACTTCCTGCCGCTCGACCTGACAATGTCGAGCTCGGCGCTTTTCGAGTTGATCGAGTGGGGCGCGGCGGTGGTCTTCGGCGGTGACCTCGGCCAGGCCTATCTCGGCACGCAAGGCGATGTCTGGGACGCGCACAAGGACATGGCGCTCGCGAGCTCGGGCGCACTTGTCGCCATGCTCGCGACTTATGGGCTCAATCGCCGCTATCAGCGCGATTTCAACCAGGAGTGGGCGGACAGCCTGCGCGTGAAACACAGGAAACCGCTCGGCGAGGATGCGCTCGCGAAGATGGTGCGCGAGAGCGACTAGTTTTCTTGCTCCCCCGAAGCGACTCGTGGCAGGATGCGCCGCGATGCGATTGACGCGCGAAGGATCGGATTGACAAGCCGCCAGATCCTTCCGTTCCTCGACCATGTGCTGGCCTCCGTGCTGTTGCTCGTCGTTTCGAGCTTCTGGCTCGGCAGGCCGCTCTGGTGGGCCGCGAAATCGCTGATCCTCCTCGTCGGTATCTTTGCCGCGGCATACCTCGCCTGCGCAATCGTGCTTGCATGGATGCGCCCGCAAGCGGGCCGCAAGGGCTTCGCGCTCACTCTGGTTTGCGGTCTGGCGGCCTTCGGCCTCGCTTTCATGGCCCTGAAGTTCGCGGAATGGCGCTGGTCCGAGCAGTTCGAGGGTGAGCTGCCGCACGCCGCCGCCTTCGCGATGTCCGGGCTCGGCATGGCGCTGCTGCTCGCGTCCAATCTCGCGCGCGACACGATCGCCCGTAAATTTCCATTCTTCGTGCCGATGGTGCTGCTCGCGGCGCTCGCCGTCGCATGGTATGCGGTCGTCCGGCGTGCGGAGCCGTCGCCGGCCGAGGAAGTCGCCTATCTGGACAGTTCGCTGCACGTCCTGAAGACCACGACATACCGGAAATGGATTGGCGACGGCGGCTGGCGGGGCGGCGCGATCGCCGCTTTCGACGATGGCTATGTCGTCGCGAGCGGGCGCGGCGCGTTCTACTTCGTCACCGAGAAAGACGACGGGAAATCGCTCGCCGTCCGGCCGCTCGACTATGCCGTGCCTTTCAATCCCGATGAATTCTCGCGCGCCGGGCACGCGGCATTCGGCACTGAGTGGACCGACGAGCACCACGGCGAGAGGCTGCGCGTCGCCGACCTGCTGGTCCAGGCGCGAGCAGGCGGCGTGTACCGCCTGTTCGTCTCGCATCACTTCTGGAAGACGCCGGAAAAATGCTACGTGGTCCGGGTTTCGATGATGGAAGGCAGCCGCTCCGAGTTGCTCGATGCGGGAGAACTCGCCTGGCGCACCGTGTACGAATCAGCGCCTTGTCTCGCGCTCAACGTCGGCGGGCATCGGGGCGGACGCTTTGGCGGCTACCAGATCGGCGGCGCGATGGCGCTCCTCGGGGAGGATGAGCTGCTCGTAGCCGTCGGCGATCACGAATTCGACGGCTGGAACCGCGTTCCGCCGCTGCCGCAGGATCCGGCGAGCCCGTACGGCAAGCTCATGCGTGTCGCGCTCGATACCGGCAACAGCGAGGTCTACTCGCTCGGGCATCGCAACCCGCAGGGGCTGTTCCTTGACGCGTCCGGCAGGCTGTGGGCGACGGAGCATGGACCGCGGGGTGGCGACGAACTGAACCTCGTCCGCCGCGGCGCGAACTATGGCTGGCCGCTCGTGACCTACGGCACCGAATACTGGCTCCATCACTGGCCGCTCAACGAGGCGGCCGGGCGTCACGACGGGTTCGAGAAGCCGATTCTTTCGTTCGTCCCGTCGGTCGCGCTTTCGTCGGTGACAGGAGTTGCGGGCAACTTGTTTCCCGCCTGGCGAGACGACCTCCTGCTGGTCTCGCTGAAGGGCGACCTGAAGCGCGTGCGCATCGACGACGGGCGCGCCGTGGTCGTCGAGCCATTCCTGATCGGCGGACGAATCCGCGACATCGCGCAGGGCCGGAATGGAAAGTTCGCGATGTGGACTGACGGGCAGGCGCTGATCTTTCTCGAGCCGGCCGATTCCGATTCGCCCGAGGCGCTCGCATTCCAGTGCGCCGGCTGCCACACGTTCAGCAAGTGGGAACGCGCTTCGATCGGGCCGAATCTCTGGAAGGTGGTCGGCCGGGGCGTCGCGTCCGCGGGCGGCTTCGAGTATTCGCAGGCGATGAAGGATTTCGGCGGGCGCTGGACCCGAGAGCGGCTGGACCGGTTCCTGGCCGATCCCGCAGGCACGGTGCCGGGCACCACGATGCAGTTCGATGGCATCAAGGATCCAGCCGAGCGCGAGAAGCTCATCCAGTATCTGAAGGAGCAGCGCTGAATGGCTTCGACTAACGGGGCTTCAGGCTCCCGGGGATCGGCGGGCCGGCGTCCGCATTGAACTTGCGATAGTCGAGCCCGAGGTACTGCAGCATCGTCGCCGCGACGTTGCTCTGGGTGAGTTCCTGGAAGTCGCGCGCTTCGCCGAGCGCGGGCGTGTCGGGACCGATAATCGCAATCCAGATGTCCTGGCTGCCCTCGATTCCCCGGTCGTGCTCCGCCCAATCCGCGGGCGTGCGGCCGCGGCCGTGGTCGGCGGTGATGATGAGCGTCGTGCGGCCGCGATACGGGTCCATCGACTGCAGCGTCTGCCACAGCTCCGCGATCATGCCGTCCGCGAGGTGCAGGTAATCGAGCACGAGGTCGTATCTGCGGGCGTGGGCCCAGTCGTCCGACTGGCCGAGGCCGATCCACATCACGCGCGGCCGGTTTTTCCTGAGGTAGCCGAGCGCAATCCGGAAGCTCAGGTAGTCGTTGCTGCTTTCTTCCCAGAGCTGCATGACGTTCTGCCGGAGTCCGACGAGGAGGTCGATTTCCGGCGTCGAGAGTCCGGCGGGCACGGGCTCGCGCGCGCCATTCATGAAGAACGTGCCGTCCTTCTGCGAGGCCGCGTACTTGAACCCGTCCCAGGATCCGAATTGCGCGACTTCGGCCGGCTTGAGCCCGAGCTCGGCGCGCGCGTAGTCGAGCACGGTCTGGTGCGGGTAGCGCACGAAGTCGTTGCTCTTGATTTCGGGCTGCGGCTCGCCGGTCAGGATCTCGGAGTATCCGGGGTAGGAGAACCACTGGTCGTTCCGGACCGTGACTTTGCTTCCCTTTGCCTGGTTGCCGAAGACCATCCCGCCGGGCACGAGCGTCTTCCAGAAAAAGGGCATCAGCGCCGTCCGCCGTTCCTCGGGCGTCTCGCGCCAGTAGCGCTTTTTCGTGACCTCGATATCGTAGATGCCGGACTGGGCCTCCGGCGCATTCGCGATGACCGGGTCCATGCCGCCGAAGAGCTCCTGGATACGCACGCCGTCGAGCGTGACGAGGATGACATTGCGGTCGGTGGCAGCGTCGGCCGTGGCGAGTGCGAGGCTTCCCGCAAGCGCGAAAGAAGCGGCAGCGAGGCGCTTCAGGCGCCACCGCTCTGTAGCGTGGCGAATGACGGGCGTGATCAATTCACGCCGCTGATCACGAGGTCGTAGAGCTTGTCGGGCCGGGCATTGCTGCCCCAGTCGACGACGTGGATATAGAAAGTCACGCCGGCACCGACTTGCACTTCCAGGAACGAGTCGAGCTCGCCGCTGGCCGTGTCCTCGTCGTCGTGCACGCAGCTCGAATTGAATGCCGGGGCGACGCAGGTCGCGAGCGGCAGTCCGTTCGCGCCGACGATCTCGATGACGGAATCGAGCGGGCTGCCGTTGACGGCCGCATTGATGTCCACCGTCACGGTCGAGGCCGCAGTCGTCGTGAGCGAATAGAAATCCTGATCCGGATCGAAGACCGTGTTCGGGTGTCCGCTTGGGCTGATCGAGGCGGAATAGGTCCCGTTACCCGGCAGGACCGTTGCATCTGTGACCGTGTTGTTGCGGCCGAGCGAGAGGCTGACGGTGATGCTGAGCGCCTGCGCCGCCGTATCCGGGCAGGAATCGGTGACGGTGACCGTGAAGGCCTGCGTCTCTTCCGTATCCGGCGTGCCGGTGATGCGTCCGTCGGCCGCCATTGCGAGCTGGCTCGGCAGGACGCCGTTCGTGACTGCAAAGGAATAGGGCGGTACGCCGCCGGAGGCGATCACCTGCTGGTCGTAAGAATTGTCGAGCGCGGCGTTTGGCAGCGCCGCCGTCGCGATGTCGAGCGTCGCCGGATTGACGGTCAGGTCGATCCCGGCCTGCGTGTCCGTCTGGACCGGCGTGTCGCTGTCCGAGACTTCGACCGATAGGGTCGACGTCGCGGCGGCGCAGGCCGGATCGGGCGTGCCGCTGATGACGCCGGTCTCCGGGTCGGGGCCGGCGAGGCCCGCCGGAAGCGCGCCCGCGGTCACCGACCAGTCATAGGGCGGCAGTCCGCCCTGGACGATGAGCGTATCCGTGTAGGCGACACCGCCCGTTGCATCGGCGAGCACGGTCGTCGCAATCTCCATCGCGACACGCACCGTATAGGATTGCGTCTGCGTGAGCTGCGGGCTCGAGCTGTCCGCAACTTGAACGGTGAAAATCTCGGTCTGCGCGCTCCCGAGCACTGTGCCGGTCAGCTCGCCGCCGGCGCTGATCGATATACCGTCTGGCAGTGAACCTTCCGACACCGTGAATGTGTAGGGCTCCGTGCCACCCGTCGCCACGACGCTCGCGTCGTAGGCAACACCGACGCTCGTGTCGACGAGGGCCGCCGTCGTGATCGCGAGCGGCTCCACGATGTCGATCGTAAGCGCCTGCGTGTCGGTCGCGGGCGTCTTGGCCGAATCGGAGACGGACACGGTGAAGTTGGTGGTGCCGACAGGCCCGGCCGGCGTGCCGGTGATCGCGCCGGCAGCGCTCATCGAGAGACCCGCGGGCAGCGCGCCGGTCGAAATGCTGAAAGTCTTGGCGCCCTTGCCACCGGTTGTGGCGATCGTCTCGCTGTACGCGGCGCCGACGACGCCGTCGTTCGCCGTGGTGGTCGTGATGCTGAGTGGGCCGCCGCCGCCGTCGCCGCCTCCGCCACCGCAGGCAGCGA
>DAIRVV010000125.1:0-7278 GCA_036802645.1 Steroidobacteraceae bacterium | reverse complement strand
CCGTGCCGCAGGACGTGCGCTGGGGGCGGAGCTATGAAGGATTCAGCCAGGATCCGTCGATCGTGCGCGACTACGCCCGTGCGGCCATCGAGGGCTTGCAAGGCGCACCGGGACTTTCCGGAAAGCTCCAAGCCGGACGCGTCGCGGCGACCGGCAAATCCTGGGTTGGCGAGGGCGGCACGTTCGACGCCATCGACACCGGCGACAATCGCGCGTCCGAGCACGACCTCATTCGCATCCATGCGCAAGGCTACTTCGCCGCAATCGACGCCGGTGTCATGACGGTGATGGCGTCTTACTCGAGCTGGCAGGGCGTGAAGATGCACGCAAACCGGCCACTCCTCACCGAAATTCTCAAGGGGCGCCTCGGTTTCGAGGGCTTCGTGATCGGCGACTGGGATGGGCATGCCCGTGTGCCTGGCTGCCGGAGCGACCATTGTCCGCAAGCCATCAACGCCGGCGTCGACATGTTCATGGCGCCCTATCACTGGAAGGAGCTGTACGAGAACACGCTCGCCGACGTGCGGTCCGGCGCCATTCCCGCGGCGCGACTCGACGACGCGGTGCGCCGGATTCTGCGTGTGAAGCTCAAGCTGGGACTGTTCGAAGCCGACCGTCCATACGAGGGACGGTTCGACTTGTTGGCCTCGCCCGCCGCCCACGCCCTCGCGCGCGAAGCCGTTCGCAAGTCGCTCGTGCTTCTCAAGAACGGCGGCGTGCTGCCCATCCGATCGTCGGCGCGGGTATTCGTAACCGGGCCCGGCGCCGACAACCTGCCGATGCAGTGTGGCGGCTGGTCGCTCACCTGGCAGACCAGCGATACGACCAATGCGGATTTCCCGGCCGGCGAGTCGATACGTACGGCGTTCGAGCGCTCGCTAAAGCCATCCGGCGGCCGCCTCGTCGACGGTTCCGACCTGACTGGACCGAATCGGCCCGATGTCGCGGTCATCATCTACGGCGAGCAGCCCTATGCCGAAAATCACGGCGACGTGAAACTCGCGATCTACAACGATCGCGAAATGCTGGAACAGTTGTGGCAGCTCCGGAGCGCCGGTATCCCGACGGTCAGCATCGTTCTGAGCGGTCGGCCTCTCTGGATGAACTCGGAGATCGATGCGAGCGACGCGTTTGTCGCCGCCTGGCTGCCGGGGACTGAAGGCGGCGGCGTTGCCGACGTGCTGATCGGCGACCCCGGACGTCGCCCGCGATTCGACTTCAGCGGCCGGCTGCCTTTCCACTGGCCCAACGGGCCGTATCCACCCGGCACGGGACACGACAAGAATGGCGAATCCTGGCCGCTGGGATTCGGACTCAGTTACGCGATGCCGGCGTCGCCCTGATATTCCGATACTCGACGCGGCCATCCTCGCTGCCCTGCAGGTAGATCGGGCCGGGCAGCGCCTCATGGCTATCGAGTGCGCCGCCCGTGATGCCCGGAATTTCCCGATCGTCGATGAGCGTTACGCCGTCCAGCACTACCGTGACGCGGCGACCGACGAGCGTGATGTCGTAAGCCCGCCAGGTTCCGGGCATGCGCCCAGCTGGCACCGACGGCGCGAGAAATCCGTAAATACCGCCCAGGCTCTGCTCGGGTGGCGCCGGCACCGGATCGTCTTCGATCTGCACTTCATAGCGGCCCCTCAGGTACACGCCGCTGTTCGCTCCCTGCGTGCAGTTGAATTCGATATGCAGTTTGAAGTCGTCGAACGTGCGGTCGCTCACGAGATCGGAGCCGCGCTCGGGACTCAGGAGCTTTCCTCCTTCGACCCGCCACGGATTCTCGGCGCCGGGATTCGTCATGTGCCAGCCGCTGAGGTCCTTGCCATTGAACAGGTTCACCGGCGTTCCCCAATCCGGCCTGCGCGTGCGATCGAGTGAAGGCGCACGTTCGCCGCGCCAGCTCCAGGGAGTTCCGTCCGGTCCACTCGTTTGTCCGAACAGGACATTTCCCCGAAGCCGGCCCTCGAAAATCATGTCGCTGTCCGCGCGCCCTTCTTCTTGCCTCGGTGACACAAGGCGGATCCCGCCGTCCACGAGCTCAGCACTCGGCAGCAGCCGTGCATGGCCCCAGCGGCTGACCATGCGCGCCTGAATGCCTCCGTCGCGCCGGGCAATTTCGAGCCAGGAAGCGTATTCACGCTCTGGCGACTTCAAAGTCAGATCCCAGCGACCGAGGTAAGCACCGACGTCAACCGGCGAACGCGATGCGGGTGCACTGCCGGCGACGACTGCGGCCGGGGGGAGGCACGTCAGCAGCACAAGGATCGTCCGCCAGCGTCCGCGCATCATCCGTCAGGCGCGACGATGCACGCCGTTCTGGAAGTTGTCGAGCATGTGATCGCAGGTGCGCAGCGTAAACGCCATGATGCTGATGGTCGTCGACTTATCGGTCGGGCTTGGAAAGACGCTGGCGTCACACACGTAGAGATTCTTCACGTCGTGCGTGTGCCCAAAGCGATTGGTGACGAAGTGCTTAGGGTCGTTGCCCATGCGGCAGGTGCCGGTCTCGTGCAGGCTCCAGCCCGGCATGTTGGGCTCCTTGCCGGAACCCTGGTACACGGCACCTGCCGCGTGCAGAAGCTCTGCGCAGGCTTGCTTCGAATGCTCGAACATCTGGAGCGCATTGTCGTCCCACTCGAAATGCAGACGCGCGACCGGAATGCCGTAACGATCCTTCACCTCAGGATCAAGATCCAGGAAATTCGTTGACGACGGGAGCGAGGGCGCCTGGATCGAGAAGCTTAGCGGCGTCGGATAGCGCCGCTTGACCTCGCGTTTGTACGAGGAGCCAAACCCTTCGTAGGACACGGCATTCCACGGGTACTCCATGCACCCACCCCAGGGATAGACCGAGTAGCCGTTCGCGAATTTCTCCTCATGCGGATTCTTGAGGTTCTGCCAGCGCGGCATCCAGGCCACCTGGTTGTCGCCGACATTGTCGGGGAAACTCGGTTGTCCCAGCAATTGCGGCAGATAGCCTTCGGCCGACTGGCCATACAGGTGGTCGCAGAGATTGCGTCCGAGCTGACCACTGGAATTCGCGATGCCATCCGGCCAGATGCGCGACTTCGAGTTCAGCATGATGCGAGCAGATTCCAGGCAGGACGCCGCCACGACCACCACGCGCGATCTCACTTCGATTTCCTGACCCGTCGTACGATCGATGTAGGCCACGCCGCTCGCCATGCCATTCTTGTCGACCAGGATGTTCTTGGCGAGCGCGTTGGTCCTCAACTCGAGATTTCCGGTCGCCTCGGCCTGCGGCAGGAATCTCCACGGTGTCGAGAAGAACGAGCCCGTGTCGCATCCGGTCGTACACGCGCCACAGAAATGACAGGCCGGACTTCCTTCGTGATTCTTCGTCAGCTGTGCGATCCGGTCGGGCAGATAAGGCACACCGATTTTCTGGCCCCCTTGCTGCAGGATGTGATCGAGACAGCGGAAATTGAAGGCCGGCAGATATTCGCCATCCGGATTGCTCGGCCGGTTCTGGACGGTACTCGCGACCCCGATCATGCGTTCGACGCGGCTGTAGTACGGCGCGATTTCCCGGTACTCGAGCGGCCAGTCGATACCCGCGCCCGAGAGCGAGCCCGCGCGAAAGTCGATGTCGCCCATGCGCGCGGATGACCGACCCCAGAAGTTGGTCTTCCCGCCAACGGCGAAGCAGCGGGGCCACATCCATTGGGTGCCAGGGGCGGTTGTGAACGGGATCTCGTGTTCCCACACGCCCTCGACCCATTCGTTGTCCATGTAACCGTAGGACTCGGCGCGCTTGGCCGGATCGCCGAAGCCCCGAAATTTCATGTCCCAGGGCTGGCGGTGGTGGCGGAAGTCCTTGTTTGGGTCGAGCCGGCGTCCCGCGTTTATGGCACAGACCTTGAGGCCCGCCTCGCACAGCGTCTTGATCGCCATGCCGCCGCCGGCTCCGGTTCCGATCACGACGACGTCGAAGGTGTTGGCCATGCTCATCACCATTTGGGCGGGGGAAGGTGCTTGTGAGCCGGATCATTCACGTGTGGACACGCCGGAGACTCGGGGTAGAAGCGCAAGGCCGGGTTGTCGAGCTCGCGGTAGCCGATTTCGCTCGAGTAGAACCCCATCACTGTGAGTTCCTTCAAGCGCCGGAAGAACTCGCGCCCGACTTCCTCGCCGTCGCGGTACTTTGCCGTGTAGGCCAGCGGCTCGAGCAGGGTCACCTGTTGCACTTCGCTCAGTTCAAGGAAGGGGTGAGCGAACCTGCGGCCGCTCTCAACATGAAGCCACGCGAGCCCGGTGCGCATGGGCTGCTGCTGCTCCGTGTCGTGGGCCACCATGAAGTCGACGAATTCCGCGGCGCCCGCTTCGCGCGCACCCGGCGTTTCGTCGCTTGGGATGATCAGCTCGGTCAGCCGCTCGATGCGGGCAAAATCCGCGCCCGAGAAAAACTGCGGCGTATAAGCCTTGGGACGCGCCGCTGCCGGGTCGGAGCTTGCAAGTTCATGCGCACCCGCGTAGGCCCACTTCGTGAAGCCCGGAAAATGGGACGCAACAACGGCAATGCCGATGGCCCGCAGGACTTCCCTGCGCTTGAAATCCTGTCCTGCCACTCGCTACGCTCCTCGTCTTTCCGGCGAGGGTAACCAAGGGTCTCCGACAGAAGCAAGGCCAATGATTGTTGGCGCCGTGGTTGCCGACCCGCGGCCTCGCGTCCATCCGGCGCGCAGTGGCGTAAACTGATTTCACGTCGACAGAGAATGCGACCCGGGTGCCGCATGGCACGCCAACGATTGAAGGAGACCGCAATGATTCGAGAGTCGTGCGTCGCAGCCGCCTCATCTGTCCTGCTGTTCTGCCACACACTACAGGCGCAGGCCGACTCGCCTGCGTCCGTGTCCGATGTGCGGACCGGCATCTATGACCCCAGTCTCGACGCCCGGGTAGAAAACCTGCTGAGCAAAATGACGCTCGAGGAGAAAGTCGGACAGCTGGTCCAGTACTCGGCAGGCCAACCGACGGGCCCTGGCACCGGCCGCACGGACTACGTGGACATGATCGCCAAGGGGCAGATTGGCGCCTTGTTCAATATTTCGACGGCAAAGGAAACCAACGCCTACCAGCGAATCGCCGTCGAAAAATCCCGCCTCAAGATTCCGATCGTTTTCGGTCTCGATGTCATTCACGGTTTCCGCACGGTATTTCCGGTCCCGCTGGCGCTCGCATCGACCTGGGATCCGCCGCTGGTGGAGCAGGCGGCGAGGGTGGCGGCGCGCGAAGCCTCGGCAACCGGGATTCGCTGGACGTTTTCTCCCATGGTCGACATTGCCCGCGATGCCCGCTGGGGCCGCATCACGGAAGGCGCCGGAGAAGACCCGTTTCTTGGATCCGAGATGGCGGCTGCGTACGTTCGTGGCTACCAGGGAACACGCCTGGACGCACCGGACAGCATTGCTGCCTGCGCCAAGCATTACGTCGGCTACGGAGCAGCCGAGGGCGGACGCGATTACAACACCACTGAAATTTCCGAGCACACCCTGCGGCAGATCTATCTCCCGCCATTTCGAGCTGCCGTCGACGCCGGCGCGGCCACCATCATGTCGGCCTTCAACGCGATCAATGGCGTGCCGGCATCCGCCAATCCGTTCACCCTGCGGCAGGTCCTGCGCGAGGAATGGGGATTTCGCGGAGTCGTCGACAGCGATTGGGAATCGATACGCGAGCTGATTCAGCACGGAATCGCCAACGATCGCGAGACGGCGGCCCGCAAGGCCTTTCTGGCAGGCGTTGACCTGGACATGGCCAGCAGTGTCTATCACGATCACCTTGCCGGGCTGGTGAGTTCCGGCCAGGTTCCACGAGAACGCCTCGACGAGTCGGTGCGGAATGTCCTGCGGTTGAAGTTCGCACTCGGCCTTTTCGAGAACCCCTATGCCGACGAGGCACGCGAGGCCGAAGCCATGCTGCGGCCGGAGGGCGTCGCTCTGGCGCGCAGGGCGGCCGAACGTTCCTTCGTGCTGCTGAAGAACGCTCCCGGACCGGACAAGGCGCCGATACTTCCGCTCTCAAACCGCATTCGCCGCGTCGCGCTGATCGGGCCGCTTGCCGACGATCTGCCGAGCGCGCTGGGATCCTGGGCTGGCCTCGGTCGCAAAGAGGATGTGATGTCTTTTCACGCCGCACTCGCCAAACGCGTGGGAGAGCAGAACCTGATTCACGTCAAGGGCGTCGGCGTCAAGGACGGGACCGACGAAGATCTGGCTGCAGCCGTTGCTGCTTCCGCGAAGGCGGACGTCGTCATCCTGACGCTGGGAGAGAGTGGCGGCGAGATGACGGGCGAGGCCACGTCACGGGCCCATCTCGGACTGCCCGGGCGTCAACAGGAATTGCTCGAGAAAATCGTCGCCACTGGAAAGCCGGTGGTTCTCGTTCTGTTCAGCGGACGTCCCCTGACGCTGCCTTGGGCGTTTGAACATGTTCCCGCGGCGCTGGCGGCGTGGTTGCCCGGAATCCAGGCGGGGCCCGCTCTCGTGCGCACGCTTTTTGGCGAGTCCAATCCCACCGGCAAGCTGGTGGTGAGCTGGCCTCGCAGCGTCGGTCAGGAACCGCTTTACTACAACGCGCTCAACACCGGGCGTCCGGCGGACAAGAACGATCTGACGGATCCTCCCGGCGACAGCAGCGACACTTACGTTTCGCGTTACATCGACGAACGAAACGATCCGCAATTTCCATTTGGATACGGCCTTTCCTATACATCGTTTCGCTACGGCTCGACCGAGGTCAGCGGGAGTCCGCTCAAGGCTCTCCAGCTTTCAACAGACCTTCGCGAAAGTGGAGATCGGACCAAGGCAGTGTTGACTGCCAGCGCAGACGTCACGAATACAGGTGCACGGCCGGGCGAAGAAGTCGTTCAACTTTATGTCCGGCTCATGGGAACCAGTGTTGCTCAGCCGGTTCGTGCGCTGAAGGGATTCCAGCGTGTCGCGCTCGCCCCGGGTGAAACGAAGAAGGTAACTTTTGACCTCGTGCCCGATGCGCTCTCGCTCTGGAATGATCGCAATGAGTGGGTAGTCGAGCCGGCGAAGGTGGCTGTGTGGATCAGTCCCGATTCGGCGCAGGGCTCGCCCGCGACTGTCCAGATCCTGCCGTAGTATGGCCGCCATGACGACGCCGGCAAGAGACGGATTCCGGATGCCCGCCGAGTGGGAACCGCACGCCGGCGCCTGGATGCTCTGGCCGGAGAGGGCGGACAACTGGCGCGAAAATGCCGCGCCCGCGCAGCGCGCGTACGCGGCA
>DAIRVV010000124.1:0-7328 GCA_036802645.1 Steroidobacteraceae bacterium | reverse complement strand
CACAATTTTACGGGCGTCGGCTGCGATTATGTCAACACGCGAGCCGCACGCCTAGGCGCGAGCTATCCTGCGCGCACAAAGGACGCCGGCAGCTTGGGTGCCGCGCAGTCCGCAACGAAGAACGAACGAGGGGATGATTGAGTGCGCAATAGCGCAGTTCGGTGCTTTTGTAAGTTTCTAACCCGAGTTTCGCTTTCTGCCGCCCTTCTGGCGACCACCGTCCCCGCTTCCGCAAACAACACAGTCGGCGCCTGGTCCACTGTCCACTCCTGGCCGCTGATTGCGGTGCACGCGGTGCTGATGCCGGACGGCCGCGTGCTGAGCTACGGCACGACGGCGTCGGGTCAGCAGACCGGCAACTCCATCTACGCAGTGTGGGACCCGTCCGCCGGTCTGGATGCGGGACATGTGACATTGCCCAACTTAACTGGGACGGACATCTTCTGCAGCTCGCAGGTGGTCGTGCCGCAGGGCAACAAGGTGTTCATCGCGGGCGGAGACAACTGGACCGGCGCCGCAACGACGAACACGGGCAACAACAACAGCAACACTTTCGACTACACGAACAACACGCTCACCCGCAACAACAACATGAACCGGGCGCGCTGGTACTCCTCTTCCATCGCCTTGCCAAACGGCGAGATATACATCCAGGGCGGATCGGGCGGCACCGACCGCCCGGAGATTCGCGACATCAATGGCGGCTTTCGACTGCTGACGGGCGCGAGCACGAGCGGCTTCGACTTCATGTTCCCGCGCAATTTCGTGGCGCCGGATGGCCGGGTATTCGGCTTCGACAGCGCGGGACGGATGTACTACGTCAATACCAGCGGCTCGGGCAGCGTGACGACGGCCGGCCAGTTCAGCGGGCCCACGGGCTCCGATGCGAGCGCCGCGATGTTCCGGCCAGGCCGCATTCTGCAGTTCGGTGGCAATTCGAATTCCGCGCGCGTCATCGACATCACGAGCGGCGCGCCCGTCGTCACGAATACGAATTCACTTTCATCGCAGCGCAGGCTAGTCACCGCCACCGTGCTCGCCGACGGACGCGTCCTCGCAACCGGCGGCAGCACCGTCTGGAACGAGATGACCGGCGTCAACTACAACGCCGAGATCTGGAACCCGACGACGGGCACGTGGCTGATCGGCCCGCCGCAGGCGCAGGCACGTCTTTACCACTCCACCGCCGTGCTGATGCCGGACGCGAGCGTGCTGGTGGCGGGCGGCGGCGCGCCGGGCCCGCAGAACAACACCAACATGGAGATCTACTACCCGTCGTATCTCTACAACGCCGCCGGCGGGTTTGCGGCGCGCCCGGTCATCGAGGCCGCGCCCGGGACGCTCGACATCGGCGAGACTTTCGCCGTCGATATCTTGGGCACCGGCGCGATCAGCCGTGTCGCCCTGATCAAGACCGCATCCGTGTCGCACAGCTGGAATACCGAGCAGCGATTCATCGAGCTGACGTTTCAGCAGAGCGGCGGCGGCATCGCGATCCAGGCTCCGACGCGGGCCGCCGACGCGCCGCCCGGATACTACCTGCTGTTCCTGATCAACTCGTCCGGCACGCCGTCCATCGCGAAAATCGTGAAAGTCGGCGTCGCGGCCAATCCGAATCCGGCGATCACCCCGAATCTCGTCAATCCGGGCAATCAGACTGGCCAGGCCGGCACGCTGGCGAGCCTGCAGCTCTCCGCCACGGATCCGAACGGCGACTCGCTCACCTACGGCGCAAGCGGCCTGCCGCCCGGCCTTTCGATCAGCCCGGCGACCGGCGCGATCAGCGGCACGCCGACCGCGGCCGGCACGTTCAACGTCGTCGCGAGCGCAAGCGACGGCGTCAACAGCGACAGCGAGAATTTCACGTGGACCGTCGCCCAGGGGGCGCCGTTCGTCCTCAACAATCCGCCGCCGCCGAGCCCGGCAGTCGTCGGCTCGACGGTCACATTCGAGGCGAGCGTCACCGGCGGCGCCGGCGTGCAGTTCCAGTGGGACTTCGACGACGGGACGCCGGCCACGCCGTTCTCGTCTTCCGCGACCATCACGCACCAGTTCGCCGAGCCGGGCATCTACTACGTCATGCTGACGGCCCGCGATTCAGGGGGCATGACCCAGTCGACCACGATCGTCCTGCGGGTGCACCACCCCCTCACGGCGAACCAGCCGTCGATCTCCGGCAATATCGCATTGGAGGTCCGGCCAACCAGCGCGGACAGGGTGTGGGTCGTCAACCAGGACCACAACTCGGTCTCTGCATTCAGCGCAGTCTCAAACAGCAAACTCGCGACAATCGTCGTCGGCAACGGGCCCAGGGCGCTGACGGCCCGTTCCAACGGGGAAATCTGGGTCACGAACAAGCAGAGCGCCACGATCAGCGTGATCGATTCCGACAGCCTCTCGGTCACGCGCACGATCGCCCTGCCATTCGCATCGCAGCCGTTCGGAATCGTCGCGGCCCCGACCGGCAACGTGATTTACGTCGCGCTCGAGGGCCTTGGCCGCATCCTCAAGCTGGATGCGGTGTCCGGAAACGTGCTGGCCCAGGTGAATGTCGGCGGATCGATCCGCCACCTTTCCCTGACAGGCGATGGCAGCAAGATCTATGCGTCGCGTTTCATCACGCCCCCGCTTCCCGGCGAAAGCACCGCCGCCGTTCAGACGGTTTCCGGCGGGCAGCCGGTCGGCGGTGAAATCGCGGTGATCAACGCGGCCGCGATGAGCGTGTCACAGACCATCGTGCTGCGTCACGCCGACCTGCCGGACTTCGAGAACCAGGGACGCGGCATTCCCAACTACCTGGGTCCGGCGACGATCTCTCCCGACGGCCGCTCTGCCTGGGTCCCGTCCAAGCAGGACAACATCAAGCGCGGCGTGCGACGCGACGGGCTCAACCTCAACTTCCAGAACACGGTCCGTGCGATCAGTTCGCGGATCGACCTGGTGGCGGGCACCGAGGATCACGCGAGCCGCATCGACCACGACAATTCCGGCGTCGCAAGCGCGGTCGCCTTCGATCGCCTGGGCGTCTACATGTTCGTCGCGCTCGAGACGACCCGGCAGGTCGCCATCGTCGACGCCCACGGCGGCAACGAAATCTTCCGCATCAACGTCGGCCGCGCGCCGCAGGGACTCGCGCTTTCGGCCGATGGCAACCGGCTTTTCGTCAACAACTTCATGGACCGCACGGTCAGCGCCTATGACCTGTCGGAACTGTTGACGGAGGGCATTGCGAACCTGCCGCTGCTGGCCACGAAATTGGCGCATACCGGCGAGAAGCTGAGTGCCGAGGTGCTGCAGGGCAAGAAGCTCTTCTACGACGCGCAGGACACGCGCCTCGCGCGCGACGGCTACATCAGCTGCGCGTCCTGCCACAATGACGGCGGCCACGATGGCCGGACCTGGGACTTGACCGGCTTCGGCGAGGGACTTCGGAACACGGTGAGCCTGCGCGGCCGAGCCGGCTTCCAGGGCGCTCTGCACTGGAGCAACAACTTCGACGAGGTCCAGGATTTCGAGGGCCAGATCCGCGGTCTTTCGGGCGGCTCGGGCCTCATGTCGAACGCGGATTTCAATACTGGCACCCGCAGCCAGCCGCTCGGCGATCCGAAGTCGGGCCTCAGCGCCGACCTGGACGCGCTGGCGGCCTATGTCGAGTCGCTCAATTCGTTTGCCTCGAGTCCGCTCAGGAATGCAGATGGCACGCTGACCTCGGCTGCGACGGCCGGGCGTGCCGTGTTCGTCGCCAAGAACTGCGCGAGCTGCCACGGCGGAAGCGCGTTTACCAAGAGCGCCGGCAACAATCCGGAAAATATCGGCACGATCAATTCCGATAGCGGCAGCCGCCTCAGCGGGCCGCTCACCGGCATCGATGTGCCGACGCTGCGCGACGTCTGGGCGACGGCCCCGTTCCTGCACCGCGGGTCCGCCGCGACGCTCGGTGACGCGATCCGCGCGCACAATGCGGTCAGCGTGACCGACGCGGACCTCGCGAACCTCATCGCCTACGTGTCGCAGATCGGCGGCCAGGAATCGGCTCCGGGAACCGGCGTGCCGAACACGGGCACCGGTCTCATGGGCCGCTACTTCAATAACACGTCCCTCTCGGGCAGCCCGGTACTCGAGCGCATCGAGAAGGTCAGTTTCACCTGGAGCGCGTCGCCCGGGCCGGGTGTCAACGACAGCCAGTTCTCCGTCCGCTGGACCGGCTACATCGAGGCCACCGCCAGCGGAAACTTCCAGTTCCAGACCCGCTCGAACGATGGCGTGCGCCTCTGGATCGACGGCAACCTCGTGATCGACAATTGGGTCAGCCACGCCGCCACGAACGACGCGACCGGAAATTTCGCCCTCACCAAGAACCAGCGCTACAGTGTGACGATGGAAATGTATGACAACGCCGGTTCGGCCGTGGCAAAGCTGTACTGGAAGCGTCCGGGTCAGACGACCTTCGCAGTCATCCCGAACACGCGACTCTATGCGAATTAGGATCGCCGTCGCCCTGTTCGCCGGCCTCGTCGCAGGCAGGGCGGGCGCGGCGACGGAGCCGGTCACGCTCCCCGCTCTCGAGCGCGTCTATGTCAACCCGGCACCCGCTCCGATCGCGGACTTCGCGCTCACCGATCACACCGGCAAACCGAGGAGCTTCTCGAGCCTGCGCGGCGAGCCGGCGCTCGTATTTTTCGGGTTTTCGCACTGCCCGGGGGTCTGCCCGACGACGCTCGCACGCCTCAAGTCGCTGCACCAGTCGCGCAACGGCGCGCTGAAGGCGGCGCGGATCGTATTGATCAGCGTCGACGGGGATCGAGACACCCCGGCCGCGCTCAAGGACTATCTCGCGCCGCTTTCGCCAGACTTCATCGGCCTGACCGGTGATCCGAAGGCGACCACAAAGATTGCCGCGCAGTTCTCCGCCGTATTCTTCAAGGAGCCGCCCGGGAAGGACGGCAACTACAACGTGATGCACTCTACCCAGGTCTTCGTCGTGGACAAGGCCGGGCGGTTGCGCGCGTCCTTCGTCGATGCCTCGCTCGAAAACATGGCGACGATCACGTCCCTGCTGCTCGCGGAGCCTGGCTGAGCGCCGCTCGAAAGGCGGCGCGAAACGCCGCGAAACCGCCCGCCGCGATTGCGCTGCGCATGCGCGCCATGAGATCCAGGTAGTAGTGCAGGTTGTGCAGCGTCGCGAGGCGCGGGCCGAGCATTTCGCCGCAATGATCGAGATGCCGGAGGTAGGCGCGGCTGTAGTTGCGGCAGGTATAGCACCCGCAGTCGGGGTCAATGGGGCCCGTGTCGGCCGCGTAGCGCGCATTGCGGATATTCATCACGCCCCAGGGCACGAACAGGTGGCCGTTCCGCGCATGGCGCGTCGGCATGACGCAGTCGAAGAGGTCAACGCCCTCGGCCACGGCATCGACCAGATCCTCGGGCCGGCCGACGCCCATCAGGTAGCGCGGCTTGCCGGCGGGCATGGCTGGCAGTAACGCCTGGAGTATTCGCTCACGGTCGGCGGGCGGCTCCCCGACCGACAGGCCGCCGATCGCGAGCCCGTCGAATCCCTGCCGCTCCAGACCTTCGAGGGAAGCCAGCCGAAGCTCCTCGTAGACGCCGCCATGGATGATGCCGAACAATACGCCCTCACCCGGCTCGCCATCCCAGGCGCGGCGACTGCGCTCCGACCAGCGCAGCGAAAGCTCCATCGATTCGCGCGCCAATTTCTCCGTCGCCGGATAAGGCGTGCACTCGTCGAAGACCATCGCGATGTCCGACCCGAGCGCGCGCTGGATGCGCATGGCGCCCTCGGGATCCAGGAAGACTTCCGCACCATCGACCGGCGAGCGGAAACGCACTCCCTGCTCGGAGAGCTTTCGCATCGCGGCGAGGCTGAAGACCTGGTAGCCCCCCGAATCGGTGAGGATGGGCCGACGCCAGTTCATGAGGCCGTGCAACCCGCCATGCGCGCGGACGATTTCCGCGCCCGGCCGGAGCATCAGATGAAATGTATTCGCGAGGATGATCTCGACGCCGCAGTCGACGAGTTCCTCGGGCGTGACACCCTTGACCGTGCCATAGGTGCCGACGGGCATGAAGGCCGGCGTCTCGACGCTTCCGCGAGCGAACATGAACTTCCCGTGGCGCGCTGCGCCATCGCGGGCCAGCAACTCGAATTTCATGTGCGTGTCACGAACATCGCATCCCCATAACTGAAGAACCGATAGCGTCCGGCAATCGCGTGATGATATGCGGCCAGCACATGCTCGCGTCCCGCGAAGGCCGCGACCAGGACCAGCAGCGTGGATTCGGGCAGATGAAAATTCGTGAGCAGCGCATTGACGACCCGGAAGCGATGTCCGGGCCGGATGAAGATGTCGGTCTCGCCCTCGCAGGCCACGAGCCGGCCGCCCGTGGCGGCGGATTCGAGCGCCCGCATAACCGTCGTGCCGACCGCCACGACCCGCCCGCCACGCTGCCGTGCCGCTTCGACCGCCAGGACGGCCGCAGCGGGCACCCGGAAGCACTCCGAGTGCATGTGGTGCGCATCAAGGTCGTCCGCACGAATGGGCGTGAAGGTGCCGGCGCCGACATGCAGCGTGATCCGCTCGATCGAGATTCCGGCGCCGGCAAGTCCATCGAGCGCCTCGCGATCGAAATGCAGACCCGCAGTCGGCGCCGCGACAGCGCCCGGCTCCATCGCATAGACCGTCTGGTAACGCTCACGATCGTCGTCGTCGGCCGCGCGCGCGACATAGGGCGGCAGCGGAATGCTGCCGTGTGTCTCGAAGTATGGAAGCGCATCGCGATCGAGCGCGAGTTCCCACAGCTCGCCACGGCGCGCCACCGCGACCGCGACCGCGGCCGCTGGCAACTCGATTTTCGTGCCCGGCCGCAGGCCCTTGCTGGAACGCGCCTGCGCAAGGATCCGGCCACCGCCCAGGATTCGTTCGAGCAAGATCTCGCAGGCGCCTCCACTCGCTTTGCGGCCATGGAGGCGTGCCGGCAGCACGCGCGTATCGTTCAGCACCAGCAGGTCGCCGGGCCGAAGCAGCGACCCGAGGTCGGCAAATTGCAGATCGCGCATGGCGCCGGTCGAACCTTCGAGCACGAGCAGCCGGCTCGCGCCGCGGCGGGCCAGCGGCCGGTCGGCGATCAGTTCCTGCGGCAGTGGATAGGAAAAGTCGGCGCGGCGCATGGGCCGCGCAGACTATCACAGGGCCGGAAGCCCTCAGCTTTCGCTGGCGCTCTCGGGCGGTGGAGGCGGAGCCGGCGGCGCCGGTGGCCGGGGCGGCGCCAAACGGCGCAAGACTTCGAGTCCTTCGCGCTCGGGGATCTTC
>DAIRVV010000123.1:0-7330 GCA_036802645.1 Steroidobacteraceae bacterium | reverse complement strand
TCCGTGGCGGCGACCCGTGGAAGACGGCGGAGACCGAGCCGTCATTCGTGGACCGCGAGATCTTCGGCGGGCAACTGCGCGTGGATCACGAGTTCGGCGGCGTCAGCTTCACGTCGATCACGGATTACCAGAAATCGGAGAAGTTTTACACCGAGGGTGGTGACTCCTCGCCGGTCGATGGCGTGTTCTTCTTCCAGGGGAGCGAGCTCGACCAGGTTTCGCAGGAATTCCGGCTGGCCTGGTCGGCCGGCCCGGACGACCAGCACGAGATGGTCGCTGGCGTGTTCGGGATGTCCGTGGACGGCGACTACATCGGCAAGTTCGCGGATCCATTCTACGGCTATGACCCGGATGTCGCGTTTTCGCAGGAGACGACTTCCTACGCCGCATTCTTCCAAGATGAATGGAACTTCGCGGAGCGCTTGAAGCTGGTTGCCGGCCTGCGCTGGTGGCACGACACGCGCGAAGGCGCCTACTTCGGCTCGGCGCCGGAGGTTCCGGGTCTGACGCCGGCTGTGACGATCATCTTCAACAAGAACGAGATTTTCCCAAACAACCCCGATGTCCTCGTCACGCCCGGCGACGCCGAGACATCGTTCGATGACATCACCGCGCGGCTCGAGCTCGACTACCGAGTGACCGACGACGTTCTCGCGTATGTGAGCTACAACCGCGGCAGCAAGAGCGGCGGCTACACCTTCTCGACGGGCACGCCCTACAACCCGAATGAAGAAGAGTTCCTGAACGGCATCCCGTTCGATCCCGAAACGCTGAACGCATTCGAGCTCGGCCTGAAGTCGAATATCGCGGGCGGCCTCGCGACACTGAACCTCAGCGCCTTCTATTACGACTACAAGGACTACCAGGCCTTCGCGCAGTTCGGTCCGGTGCAGACAGTCGTCAACCAGGACGCCGAAGCCATGGGTCTCGAGGCGGAGCTCAACGCCCGGCCGACCGACCGGCTCACGTTGCAGCTCGGCGCCTCGTTCATGGACAGCGAGGTCAAGGATATCCTCCTGCCCGACCTCGCGACGATCGTGGACCACGACCTGCCGCAGGCGCCGAGCGTTTCCGCGAATGCGCTTGCGCGCTACGAATTCCCGCTGGCGAACGGCACGGCCTCCGTTCAGGGCGACCTGCTGTACTCCGACGACTTCTGCTTCACCGTGCTCTGCGCGCCGGTCGAGGCGGAGGAGGGTTACACCGTCGCCAACGCGCGCATCGGCTATGCCGGCGGCGACGGACAATGGGAGATCGCGGCCTTTGTGAACAACCTCTTCGAAGAAGAGTATCGCGTCTATGCCTTCGACAGCTCCCTCTTCGCGGGCGTGGTCGCAGGCGTGTACGGCAAGCCGCGTATCTATGGGTTGACGTTGAGCTATCGCTTCGGGGCGGGATACAACTAGGCCGGGGTGAAACTCGCGCGGAATTTCTACCGGCTGCCGGTCCGATTCGACGTCGAACGCCTGCGGACCGAGGTCGAAGCCTTGCCGGCGGACGCCTGGTCGCGCCACCCCAGCGAATACGAAGGCAATACCGCCGCGCGGCTCATCACCGTGGGCGGCGCGCAAAATGATCTCACCAGCGGTGAAATGCGGCCGACGCCGGCGCTGCTCGCGAGTCCCTATCTTCAGCAGATGCTGGCGTCCTTCGGCACGGTCTGGTCGCGGTCGCGCCTGATGCGCATCGATGGCGGCGGCTCGGTGCCGCCGCACAGCGACATGAACCATCACTGGTTCACACGCGTCCGCCTGCACATTCCCGTGACCACCCGTCCCGAGGTCCGGTTCCATTGCGGTGACGAGAGCGTTCACATGGCGGCTGGGGAGGCCTGGATCTTCGACAACTGGCGTCAGCACAAGGTCGTGAATCCGGCGAGCGATGCGCGCATCCACCTGGTCGCCGACACGTCCGGCACTTCCGCATTCTGGAATCTCGTCGCGCGCGGACAGGCGGAGAATTTCGAGCGGCCGAATCCGGATGCGAAGCTCATCGCGTTTGATGCGGCCGCGCGGCCGATACTCCTGACCGAGCGGGTCAATGCCGCGCCGGTGATGCCGCCCGCGGAAGTCGAGCAACTGGCATTCGACCTGCTGGCCGACCTCGCGCCCATGGACCAGCGCCCCGAGTCCGTCGCGGCGGTCGGGAAGTTCGTCAACCTGATCGTCAATTTCTGCCACGACTGGCGCTCGCAGTGGAGCCTCGTGGGGGATGCGCCGGAGGCGAAGGGCCAGTACGAGAAGCTCGTCGGCTTTGCACGCCAGAAACTCGGCCAACTGCCACCGATTCGAGTTGCGAGCACGGGCTACAGCGCGCAGGCGGTACTCAATGCGCGGCTGCTGGGCCGATTGTTCGGCGGCGCAGGCAGTGGACGTCGCGAAGCCGCGGAATTCAACGTTTCCGCTCGAGTACCGGAAAGTACGACGGGGAGCGACGAGTTGCCCGTGGTCGAACGACCGATAATCATCCTCAGCGCGCCGCGGGCCGGCAGCACGCTGCTGTTCGAGACGCTGGCGCAGGCGGCCGGCATCTTCACGATCGGTGGCGAGAGCCACCAACTCATCGAGAGCATCGCGGCGCTGCGCCCGGGCCGCGGTGTCGTCGCTTCCAACCGGCTGACGAGGAAGGACGCGACGACGGCCATCATCGCAGAGCTGCGGCGGCGGTTTGCCGGGAGGCTGCACGACCGCGACGGACAGGCGCCGCCGGCCGGCGCGAGCGTCCGGCTGCTCGAGAAAACGCCGAAGAACGCGCTGCGCGTGCCATTCCTGCTGGAAGTGTTTCCGGACGCGCAGTTCATCTTCCTGCACCGCGAACCGCGCGCGAATCTCGGCAGCATGATGGAAGCCTGGCGCGGGAAGGGCTGGGTCACGTACCGCCAGTTGCCGGGATGGCCCAGTCCCTGGTCGCTCCTGCTGCCGCCGGGCTACGAGCGCCTGCACGGCCGGCCGCTCGAAGAAATCGTGGCCTTCCAGTGGCAGGCGGCGAACGAGACGATACTCGACGATCTCGCGATTGTTCCACGCGAGCGCTGGACGACGGTGCGTTACGAAGACCTGATCGGTGACCCGCGGAGCGAGATTGAAAAGCTTCTGAACTTCGCAGGGCTTTCGATGGATCCGCGGCTCACGGAATACCTGTCGAAGCCACTACCGCTATCCCGCCATACGAAGACTGCGCCTCGCCCTGACAAGTGGCGGCAGGATGCGGCGGAGATCGAACGGGTGCTGCCGACATTGGCGGATATCAGTGCGAGGCTTTAGTCTCACGCCCGAGGTTGAATCGGAAACTGCATTTCAACGACAGCCTCATGCATGCGATTCAGGTCGGGCGGCTGAAGGAAAACCTCCCGGCTCGGCCCGGCCAGCCTGTCTCCGCTCGCCTCGATGAAGCGGCCGATCTTGCCGGTGACCAGGTGCGCATCCTCCGGGAGGCCTACCCTGACGCATACCGCCATGCGTTCGACGCTTTCGAGCTGGCGCATCGTCAGGGCAGAGCCTGCCGGCGGGCTTCCATCGAATCCATCTTTGAGCATGTAGCCGAACTCGACATCGATTTCGTCCTGCTCGAATTGCGGTGAGTGTGCAATCGCGATCAACTTGAGCTGGTGCCTCTTTGGCAGGAGCTGGGCCGCGTGAGTGCGCAGCTCGAGAATCAGCTCACGGGCCGCGCTGAACGAAGGCACCGTACTTCGGAGTGACAGGAGCCGATGCATCGGTTCGGCGCGGACGACCACGTCTTCGGCTGACAGTGCGCCCTCTGACTCGAGCTGGGCGATACGCGTCTCGATATGGTGAAGACGCCGCGACTCGGCTTCGAGCGAACGCTCCACGTCGTTGCGGCGCAGAAGGAGCATGTTGCGCAGCTCGGCAGCGCCGACATTGGAATTCAGGATCTCGCGCACCTGGTCGAGACTGAACCCCAGATCCTTGAGGACCAGAATGCGATTCAGCTGCGCCAGCTGGGCGACCGTGTAGTAGCGATAGCTCGTCTGTGGGTCGGCATGCGCGGGCGTGAACAGCCCGATCTCGTCGTAAAAGCGCAGCAGGCGCGCGGATACGCGCGCGATCCTCGAGAAATCTCCGATCCTGAACATGCCGACCTCCGGGGACCGGGTTTCTCCTATGCGGCAACCGCACTGAGGAAGTCGTTGCGCAGGCCCATCGACGCGACAACGGCCTCCTCGCGTCGCAGCGCCTCGCGCATGGCAGGCTGCCGCACGATTCGGTCATAAAGTGCTGCCAATCGTGGAAAGCGGGCCCGATCCAGGTCGAAGCCGATGTACTGATAGGTGGTCAAGTTGGACGCTACGGCGATATCTGCGATCGACATGACTTTCCCGACCAGAAAATCTCCATCAGCGATGCTGTCCAGGTAACCGAAATTCTCCGGCACCGCCTTGGCCAGCACCGTGTCGACCTTGCCCTGGTCCGTGGGGACGTTGCGTATCTTCGGGTGAACGACGGTCTCATGGAACAGCGGGTGCACCACTTCACGGAAGAGCGAACCCGCATATTGCTCCAACGACAAGGCGCGTGCGTAATCGCGCGGCGATCGGGGATACACGGGATGATCGGGATGCAATCGCTCAAGATAGGCACAGATTGCGGCGGAGTCGGCGACAGTGAAGTCGCCGTCCGTGAGCGCAGGGATCTTGCCCGTCGGACTGAGCTGACGCCAGTTCGGCGGCGGGTTGTCAGGTATTACGGGCACCACAGGTACGACTTCATGGGGCAGGTTCTTCGTGATCGCCACCGCGATGACCTTGCGGGTGTGAACGGAGATCGGCACGCCATAGATCTTCAGCATGGGAGGCTCCTGATGCGGATTGAGGAGCCACGAGGCTGAGGCTTGACGTAACGGTAAGGTCAAGCGCCCGAATCATTCACGCGGGCGCTCAGGCTATTTGCCAGGCGGCAGCGAAGGCCAGCGAACCGTCAGGACGAGAGATTCCTGCACCGAACGAAACGAATGCGGCACACCCGGGCCAAAGAGTACAAAGTCCCCTTCCTTCTCCAGTGCAATTTCCCGATCCGGAAAAAGCAGGATGAAGTGACCGCGGATAAGGATATTGAGCGTCTTGACGGGGTTGCCAGGCGCCCACTCGCTGCGCGTCTCTCCCTTTGCATGGGTGTACCACTTCAACTCCAGCTCCGAAGCTCGCAGCGGGTTCGCATCACCCGGCATGAAGTGTCCAAGAAACCAGCCTCGCGTGTCCTTTGAAACACTGGCAACACTTCCGGAAATCGGGGCAGTCGAATCTGAGTTCATGGCGTTTTCACTTTGAGGTCGCACACCTTAGCTGAGCACCTTCTCCAAATACGAGGTGCCGGGCACTGGATTGAATCGATACGGCGCCGTGGGCGTGAATCCAAACGAAGCATAAAGTTTCTGAGCCTCTTTCATGGAAGGCAGGGTATCCAGTACCAGTCGGCCGTAACCAAGTCGTTTGCCCGCAAGCAGGGCGCCCTCGACCAGGAATCTCCCGACTCCATGGCCGCGGCCGGCGGGACTGACGTACAGGCGTTTGATCTCGCCAACTCCTTCTGCGAATCGACGCAGGCCGATACAACCCAGATAGGCGCTGTTGTCTTCGGCGAGAAAGAAGATCCCGGAGGGCGCCGCGTACTCGGTCGATAAGTGCTGCACCTCGTGGCTGAAGTTCTGGAACGAGAGATCCACGTCCAGCGACGCCCCGTACTCCTCAACGAATTTACGTGCCTGACGCCAGTGGTCCTGCGACTCCGCAACAACCAGGCGAATTGATTCACGACGGGATTCGTGCCGCGACAGCTTCATACGATTCAAGCGGCGTGCCCGCATGGGTCAGCGGCGATGATGCTGCGCGATGGATTGCGGATCGAGTCGCAAGAAGCGCGCAGTATTGTCGTAAAAAATCGCACTGCGCTGCTCAGCTGTGAGCCATTCGAAAGGCTAGTCAGGCCGCACTGATGCCGCTACTCGACGACGACGGCCGTACCGCTTGCGGATACCATTAACATGCTGTTGCCTTGGCCAAGTACCTCGTAGTCAAGGTCGACACCTACAACGGCATTGGCTCCCATCAGACCGGCACGCTCCTCCAGTTCCGCGAGTGCAATTTCTCTGGCTCGCTGCAGTTCTTTTTCATAGGTGGCCGACCGGCCACCCACGATGTCCCTGACGCTTGCGAAGAGGTCTTTGAAGACGTTGGCTCCAAGTATGGCCTCGCCGGCGATCACGCCGCAGTACTTGACGATCCTCTTCCCCTCGATGGTTGGCGTGGTAGTTATCAGCATGAAATTCAACCTTCAATCAGTGAGCAATTGACGACCAAATTGTGCGGCCAAACGTCCGCATTGTCAGGCGGCGTACCGCATAATTTACTCAATGAATGTCCAAGTGTCGGCTCCGTCGAACTTGCGAACCGGCAAGGAGCTCAATACTGCAGGTTCAAAGTTGCGCAGGTTAACTCCCACATAGTCCTGGGTGCTATCGAGCGGCTCCCAATGCGTAATACAGCCACAGAGCTTGCAGCGAAGGTTCCGCAAGGTCTTGTCACCCCAGATGTACTCGACCGTGTTTTCAGGGTGGCCGGTGATGCGCACAGCCAGCCGGGGGAATCGCGCCCAAAGACCCCCCGTGCGGCGACAGAGTGAACAATTGCAGGAGATGACAGCCTGCGGGAGATGCGCGACTTCGATGGTGACTGCTCCACAGTGGCAACTGCCGACATACATGGCTGGTGGTTCCCCGCCTAACGTCCGCGTTGAGCGGGCCGCGGTACAGCCCGACCAAGCGCCACAGGCGTCACAATTGTCCAAGCGCGTGCGGCGCCCACTGCCAGACCTCGCACGAACCGCTCCATCGCATAGTTAGGCGACGTCGTCATTGTCACTGCTGAGTCTGTGGTTGCGCAGAAGCAGTAGCGCAGAAACGGTGGCTGAGACAAGAACGAGCCAATACATATGGTCGGGCAAATCCGAGATCGTGCTTAACCAAGGCCTACTCCGCTGTAGGTCGAAGATGATGCAAAAGGCCAGCCCGCCGGTCATCAGCGCAAGGGGGACAGGTAACCATTCGCGCCAAGACTTGTGAGGCGCATCGTCAACAAGATAGAACCATGGCAGCGCGGCCAGTGCCGACACAAAGTACAACACAACATTGTCTAGGAAATGTCTTTCCCACAATGGATCCCTGCTGGCATAAAGAAATGCTGCGATGAACGCAAAGCAGCCGCACGCAATCAAGAGTGCAGCAAGTCGGAGCAAAGTACGCTTGAGACGCGGTTCCATGCGACGTTGCCTAACGTCCGCGTTGAGCGGGCCGCGCGCGGCGCGGCCGGCGCGCC
>DAIRVV010000122.1:0-7427 GCA_036802645.1 Steroidobacteraceae bacterium | reverse complement strand
GACGCGCCCCTCTAGAGGGGCGCGTCCCCTTTGCTGTCGTGCCGGGTCGTACTTTCGCGATCTAGCGCTCACGCTAGATCGCGAAAGTACGACCCGGCACCATAGGATAGGCGCATGGGTCCGCTTGCCGGCATCAAGGTCCTCGATCTCAGCCGCATTCTCGCCGGACCCTGGGCCACGCAGTGCCTCGCGGACTTCGGCGCGACGGTTTGGAAAATCGAAAAGCCCGGCAGCGGCGACGACACCCGGCATTGGGGACCGCCCTGGATCAAGGACGGCAAGGGCAAGGCAACAACCGATTCCGCTTACTTCGCCAGCACGAACCGCGGCAAGCAGTCGCTCGCCATCGACTTCACGAAGCCTGCGGGACAACAACTGATCCGGTCGCTCGCGCTCCGCGCCGATGTGCTTATCGAAAATTTCAAGGTCGGCACGCTCGCGAGGAACCGCCTCGGATACGAGTCGCTGCGCAAGCTGAACTCGAAGCTGATCTATTGTTCGATCTCGGCCTATGGCCAGGATGGTCCGGCCGCCGCCGAGCCTGGATACGACGCGATGATCCAGGCGGTCTCGGGCCTCATGAGCGTGACGGGTGTGCCCGATGGCGAACCGGGCGCAGGACCGGTGAAGGTCGGCGTCGCGGTATCGGATCTCATCGCCGGTCTCTATGCCACTATTGCGATCTCATCGGCGCTCGTCGAGCGTGAACGCTCCGGCCGCGGCGAGTACATCGACCTCGCCTTGCTCGACACGCAGGTCGCGGCGCTCGCAAACCAGTCACTCAATTATCTCGTGACGGGGAAGCCGCCCATCCGCCGCGGCACCGCTCACCCGAACATCGTTCCGTACCAGGCGTTCCCGACCCGGGATGGCTGGCTCATGCTCGCGGTCGGAAACGACCGGCAATACGACGCATTCTGCAAGGCGGCGGGCAGGCCCTCGCTCGCCAAGGACAAGCGGTTCAGGACAAACGCCGGCCGGGTTGCCAATCGCGAGGCGCTGATTCCCGAAATCGAAAAGCTGTGCGGAAAGAAACCGACGGGCGCCTGGCTCAAGCTCCTTGCCGCCGCCTGCGTACCTTGCGGACGCATTAACAACCTCGCGGAAGTCTTTGATGAGCCGCAGGTCAAGCACCGTCAACTGCGTTTCGATTTGTCCCACGCGCTTGGAGGACGAATCCCACAGGTGCGTAATCCCGTCCTATTTTCGCGAAGTTCGATCGACTATCACGAGCCTTCCCCGCTGCTTGGAGCTCATACTAAGGCCGTATTGAGCAGCGAACTCGGGCTTACCGAGGCCGAAATTCTGTCGCTGAAAACCGACGAGGTCATTGGGTGATCCGCAACCTGTTGGTGTCTTATGTACCTGCCGGATGCGGCCAAATAAATTGTAGTGAAGGAGATTTCGCAATGAAGATTCGTCATGTATTGATTGCGAGCGCAGCGCTCGCCGTCGGCCCCGCCGCCCTTGCTCAGGAAGAGGCTGCGCAGGGTGGTGGAGATTGTGCGTCACTCGCGGCGCAGTATGACCAGGCTGCTGCCGCTGCGTCGGCTGAGCAGCTGAGCGCGGCGAAGGCTGCTCGCGATGAAGGCGAGAAGCTTTGCTCGGAAGGCAAGACCGCGGAAGGCGCGGCAAAGCTGAAGGAAGCGATTTCGCAGATTTCGGCCCCGTCCCAGCAGCCCCGCTCCTAAGAGCGTCGACTGACTGACGACAAGCGGCGGCCGGGTTATCCCGGCCGCCGTTTTTTTGCGCGCGAGAAATCAGCGCCAGAGTTTTCGCGAGCTGCCCCGCAGCAGTTTCGCGGCGATCCTTTCCTTTCTATGCTCGATGTCGCGCGGCCTCGGAGCCGCGGCGCCTGACTTCTCTTTTTCCATGAGCTTTTCCGCAAGCAGCACCTCGGCGCGCGACATCGCCTGGCGGCGGCGCACATCTTCGAGGGAACCGCCCTTCGGTACGATTGCGACCGCGACCGTGCAGCCCATTGCGCCCGCGAGTCGATCGAGGCTCGCCAGCGTGATACGCCGGCGCGCTTCCGAACGCTCCATCTGCTGAACCGTCGCACGCGAGACGCCCGCGCGGGTGGCGAGTTGCGACTGCGACAGCCCGAGCGCGGTCCGGATCTCGCGTACCCATCCGGCGCGCGGGACCGAAGACGCATTCATGCGCGGGAACGCCCGCGAGCTGCTCGCGATCTGCGCCCGCTTTCCGAGTGGCCCGCGATGCGGGATGATTTCCTTCTTCGCGGATTTCTGGCTCATGCGCGAATCCCCCCAGTGGATGCTTATAGACATCGTATGGTTGTGACCCCCATGAATGCAATTGCGACGGCAATCGATCCGGCCCGGCTTCCTGCCAACACGGATTCCGGCTACCCCGAGCCCTACCGCTCGCAGGTGCTTCCGCGCGAGAAGCGCGCACTCGGCGACGCGGCCGGGCTCACGAAGATCGGGATCAATCACACGACACTCGCGCCGGGCGCCGCCTCTTCGATGCGCCATTGGCATACGCATGAGGACGAGTTGGTCTATGTGCTCGCGGGCGAGCTGATGCTGGTCACGGACCGCGGCGAGCAGCCGATCAAGAGCGGACAGTGCGCGGGATTTCCAGCCGGCCATCGCGATGGCCACCAACTTGTCAATCGCGGCACTGCGCCCGCGGTGTATCTCGAGATCAGCAACCGAGACGAAGCCGATGCCGCGCTTTATCCGGACGTCGATCTGGTCTGGAACGCGCCAGGATCGAATGGCGGCTACTCGCACAAGGACGGGCAGCCGTATTAGGCCCACCTGGCCGGATGCCTTTAGTCATCCGGGACGGGCGTAAGGCGCTGAAAGCTGCCGCCACCCGGATTCAGGACGGGAATCCGCGCGGCCGCGGTAACGTCGGTGCCAGCAGGGCTCGTGGCAGTCGCCGCTGCAGGTTCCGCATCGATCTGTTGTGCCATGAGGATCTCGGGCGCGCCTGCCGTCATGATCGTCGCGCTCAACCGATCGCCGGGGTTCGGGTTGAAGATACGCACGGCCTTGTCGTCCATGAAGATCCTGACGCCACCTGCATTGGCATCGTCCTGGTGATCGTCGCAGTGCCCTTCATGCCGGCCTTCAGCTCGCCGACCGCCATTGGCTCGCCGTCGACCGAGATCACCTCGAACTGCCGGATGTCGACTGCGAACGCTGACCGGCAGATGACGCGGCTCGAATCCAAACCGTATATACAAAACCGGCCAAAGAGTTTTCAGCCCGTCGAGTACTTCCGGCCGCACGAGCTAGTTGCGAAATGTCGCAGGCAGCGAGACTCGAAGACTACTTGTCCCGTCCGCCGGATTGTATATACGGGCGCACCTTAGCCGTATCGGGGACGCCGCCAGACGACAACTTGGGGAATACCGACCTGCTGCCTGGAGCGCCGGTTGACCACCCCAACTCACGATCGCACTCAAGGCCGCTCAGTTGCCTCGCATCCGCCCGGGCCGCAGCCCGCCGTTTACTCGTGGGCAATGACCAGACAGGCCCGCCCGCCTGTCGAGAATCTGCCACCTTGGACAACACCGGATGACCGCGAATACCTGAATTCTGACGCTTTTCAGATAGGTATGAACATCCGCTTTACGCACAAGCGGTTGTTCATTCGCCAGAACCGGGAAAAACGACGAAATGACGCGTCCTGGGGCTTATTCGGCCGCCGAAACCGTTCAGCTCGACGCGTCTTTGTATGCGCGCAGGACGGCGTTCATGCGGGTCTGGTAGCCCGGTCCTTGCGCCTTGAACCAGTTGAGGACCTCGGGATCGACTCGGAGCGAAATGGCCGATTTCCGGCGCGCGCGGGAATGGGCATTTCGGGCCATTCCGCGCACGGCTTCGGCGACGTCGGCGGCTGCGGCCGCCGCGGCTTCCGCTCGAGGCAGTACGCCGGGAGCCAGGCTGTCAACTTGTCCCGTCCGTCCGAACCGCGAGAAAAATCCGCTCTTCATGGCCATCTCCGCTGCCCGTTCCATGGGCATTAAGTCCGTGCGAATTGTATATACAAACCCGCCGGAATGCCAGCCAGCGTTTGACACACAGGACCTTCATGCTGGAGCCGCACGATGAAACGCATCTTCCTCACCATGGCCCTCGCCCTGCCTTTGTCTGCTCTCGCCGGACAACCAGTCGATGTCGAGATCTGCGACCGCACGACGGGCCAGGTGCTGCCCGTGTACTGGCATGATGGCGAGCGCCACGTCGCCGGCGAGCCGGGCCATGAATACGAGATTCGGATCCGCAATGACGGCTATGGCCGCGTGCTGGCCGTGACGTCGGTGGACGGGGTCAATGTCATCACCGGCCGCACGGCATCGCCAGACCAGAGTGGCTACGTCGTCGAATCCCGCGGTCGCGTCGACATCGATGGCTGGCGCAAGAACATGGACGAAGTTGCGGCGTTCTACTTCACCGACCTGCGCGACTCTTACGCGGCGCGCACGGGTCGTCCCGACAACGTCGGAGTGATCGGCGTTGCCCTTTTCCGCGAGGTGGCCGTCTATGCGCCCGTGCTCGAGCGCGAATCGGCAGCTTCCGCCGACCCGCGAGCTGCGCCCGCACAGAAATCGAGCGGCGATGACGCGGGGCGAGCCCGCGAAGAGTCCCGCCTCGGTACCGGTCACGGCCAGCGTCTCGATTCCGGCGCCGTGTACACGCAGTTCGATCGCGCGAGCGAAAATCCCGACGAGATCATCCGCATCTACTACGACTCGCGCCGGAATCTCGTGGCGCGCGGCATCATCCCGAAGTGGCACCACCGCTACGCCAAGCGCCAGCCGGAACCATTCCCGGAATCCTTCGTCCCCGATCCCTAAAGGGGACGGTCACTTAAAGGGGACAGACACATTTGCCCGTCGCAGCGATACTGCAAATGTGTCTGTCCCCTTTAAGTGACCGTCCGGTTTGGAGTGACGAGTTGACCGAGCTGTTATTCCGCGAAGAGGCGTACCTGAAAACCGCGACGGCGCGCGTCGTCGGCGTGCAGAACGGGCAAGTCGAGCTCGACCGCACGATCTTCTATCCGCAGGGCGGCGGACAGCCGGGCGACACCGGCCAGCTCATCCGCGCGAACGGCGAGCAAATCGCCATCGCCGACACACGAAAGGGAGCGACGCCAGGATCCGTCGCTCACATCCTCGCCGCGGACGGCGCGCCGCTTGAGATCGGCGAGACCGTCTCGCTCGAGATCGACTGGCCGCGGCGTTATGCGCTCATGCGCCTTCACACCGCGCTGCACGTGATGTCGGCGATCGTCACCGCACCCGTTACCGGCGGCAACATCGCGCCGGACAAGGCGCGACTCGATTTCGACATCGACCTGGCATTGCTCGACGCGGGCAGGATCGCGGAAAGAACCAACGCGCTGATCGCGCACGGCGTCGCGACGGAGTCGGCGTGGATCACCGACGAAGAGCTCGACGCGCGGCCGGAACTCGTCAAGACCATGAGCGTGCAGCCGCCGCGCGGCGCCGGACGGATCCGGCTGCTGCGCATTCCCGGCATCGACCTGCAACCCTGCGGCGGCACGCACGTCGCGAATATCGCCGAGATCGGCGGCATCCGCGTGACCCGCATCCGGAACGAAGGAAAGCACAACAGGCGCGTGGAGATCACGCTCGCCGACTGACGACTGCGTCACAGGCGCACGGGTTGCGCCGGATTCCAGCGTCGTTAGAATACGCGCCGTTCTTCGGGCAACGGGCACCTCGCGTTGCAGACATGGAGGTCGTCATGAAGAAGTTGGCACGGATCGGCATCGGCGTGCTTTGCGGATCGCTCGCTGCGGGCGCGGCGTCTGCGGAATGGAGCGGCAAGGGCAAGTTCGGCGGGGTGCTTACCCGCGGCAACAGCGAGACGACGACGCTGAACGGCAATATGGATGTCGTCAACAATCTCGAGCGCTGGCACCACAAGTTCGGCGGGTCGGTGTTGCGGACGCTGAACGAAGAAGTGGTCACCGCGGACCGGTGGGAATTCCGCGCCGAAAGCGATTTCAAGCCCACCAAGCGCACTTACACGTTTCTATCCCTGCGTTACGAGCAGGATGAATTCACCGACTACGAGTATCAGGGGACCGGCGCCGTCGGCTACGGCTATCACTTCGTCGAGAACGCGGACACCAAGCTCGACGGCAAGATCGGCGTCGGCATCCGGGCAACGGAGCTCCGGCTCTCCGGCGAAACCGAAAGGGAAGACATCCTCCGCGGCACGCTCGACTTCGAGCACCACCTGACCGACACCACGCTGGTCTTCAACCGCTATCTCGTCGAGAGCGGCTCGACCAACACCTTCATGCAGAATCAGTTCGGCATGGAAGTGAAGATCAACCACGCGTTCGCGCTGGGTATCGGCTACGAGGTGCGACGCAACACGGACGTGCTGCCGGGCACGCGGAATTCCGACCAGATCTACACCGCGAGCGTCGTCTACGGGTTCGGCGTCATGCCGTGAGACGCGCCTATTCGAACCGCACTCCGTTGTGCGCGAGCACGCGCGAAAGCGGCGCGAGTTCCTGCCGGTAGCTCTGCCAGAGCCTGAGCGACTCGCGGTAGATCGGCCGGCGCACCTGGGCCGCGCTCGCGGTCGCTGTGGGGGCGGGATTCTCGTGGAACCTGAGGCAGGCGTCGCGCCAGGGAAGTCCGCAATGCTCGAGCAGCCGTCGCGTCGTGCCTTCCTGGTCCTCGACGAGCGATTCGTAATCGAGATCGAGAAAGCGGCCCTGCAACAACGCGCGCCAGTAGTTCATCAGGCGGAAATAGGCGACGTAGTAGTGGCCCAGGTCGTCGAGGTCGTAGGAATAGGGATAGCCCACGCGGAACAGCGTCTTGAATATCGCGTAGCAGGACGCCATCGGGTTCCGACGCAGGTGCACGATGCGCGCACGCGGCAGCGCACGTGCAATCAGGCCGAGATAGAGATAGTTCAGCGGCGTCCTGTCGACGATGAGCGCCCGCGAGTGGCCGTAGCCCTGGATCGCGCCCCAGTAGGACTCGCCGAGTGCGGCCGGCTTGATGCGGGTCGCGGCCTTGAACAGCTGTTCCTTTCCGTCCATGGGGCCGGCCGCGCGCATGACTGCGAGCTCGAGGTCATTGACCTCGCCGACGGTCGCGACCTGCTCGTGGCGGACCAGGATCCGCTCAACGAGCGTCGTGCCGCATCTCGGCAGGCCGACGACGAAGATCGGCCCGTCGGCCTCGAAGCCGGGCCCCGCGCCGTCGTACCACGACCGGTTGAAGGAATGGATGATCGATGCGATCGCCTGCACGTCGGACGCGACGCGGTATGTGAGCACCTTGCGCCGGGCCGCGGCGCCCCTCGCGAGCGCCGAGAACGATTCCGCGTGCTCGCCGAGATCCTCGAGCTCCTTGGCGAGCGCGTAGTGCAATGCGACCGGGGCCGCGCCGAGCG
>DAIRVV010000121.1:0-7462 GCA_036802645.1 Steroidobacteraceae bacterium | reverse complement strand
GGGATTCCGCACTCGCTCCTGCGGCGACCTAAAGTCGCTCGTGCGGAACCCCGCCCACCCACACGCGCGCGACGGACCGGCGCGTAACCGTCGTGTGATTAGCCGGCCGCCTTGACCGCGTGGATCAGCTCCGCCGCGACCTTCTGCGCGTCGCCGTAGACCATCCGCGTGTTGTCGAGATAGAAGAGGTGATTCTCGATGCCGGAGAACCCGGCGCCCTGTCCGCGCTTGATGACCAGCACGTTCTTCGCCTTGTCCGCGTTCAGGATCGGCATGCCGTAGATCGGGCTGCCCTTGTCCGTCCGCGCCACCGGATTCACGACATCGTTCGCGCCGATCACGAGCGCGACGTCAGCCGTGTCGAACTCGGCATTGATCTCGTCGAGGTCGGAGATGAGGTCATAGGGCACGCCGGCCTCCGCGAGCAGCACGTTCATGTGCCCCGGCATGCGACCCGCGACCGGGTGAATCGCAAAGCGCACCAGCACGCCCTTGTCGATGAGGAGCTGGCACAGCTCCCAGACCTTGTGCTGTGCCTGCGCGACCGCCATGCCATAGCCCGGGATCACGATCACCTTCTGCGCGAAGGCCATCATGACCCCGGCGTCGGACGGCTCGATCGGCTTCAAGGCGCCGGAGACGCCCTCGCTTGCTGCGGCCGCGCCCTCACCGAAGCCCGAGAACAGGACGTTCCCGAGCGACCGGTTCATCGCCTTCGCCATCAGCTGCGTGAGCAGCGTGCCGGCGGAGCCGACCACGATGCCCGCGATGATCATGGCCGCGTTCTCCAGTACGAAGCCCTCGAAGGCGACCGCGAGGCCCGTGAACGCGTTGTAGAGCGAGATCACGACCGGCATGTCGGCGCCGCCGATCGGCAGCGTCATGGTGACGCCGAGCAAGAGCGCGAGCACGAAGAAGAGGATCACGACCTCCATCGTCGGATGGCCCGAGACCACGATCGAGCCGCCGAGCGCGAGCGTAGCCGCGACGATCAGCAGGTTGACGAACTGCTGGCCCTTGAAGCGGAAGCTGCGCTTGATGAGCCCCTGGAGCTTGCCGAATGCGACCAGCGAGCCCGAGAAGCTCACCGCGCCGATGAAGGCGCCGGCCGCCGCGAGCGAGGTGACGACCGGGCCGTGCTCCGCGGAGGCGGACGGGTCGACCGAGGCCATCCGGAACAGCTCGACCGCCGCGATCGCCGCCGCGGCGCCGCCGCCCATGCCGTTGTAGAGCGCGATCATCTGCGGCATGTCGGTCATCGCGACGATGCGCCCCGACCACCAGGCGAGGCCGCCGCCGATCGCGATCGCCGCGAGCATCAGCGGGAAATTCCCCATGCCGGGATAGAGGAAGCTCATCAGCGTGCCGATCAGCATGCCGAAGCCGGCGACGACGATGCCGCGGCGCGCGGTGACCGGCGAGCTCATGGCCTTCAGGCCCATGATGAAAAGAAATGCGACCAGCAGGTAGCTGAAATCGATCGCGAGCGTCGCGACGTGATCGGGTACGAGGCCCTGCATCAGGCGGCTTCCTTCTTCCTGCTCTTCTGGCCGCTCGCCTTGAACATCTGCAGCATGCGCTCGGTGACCACGTATCCGCCGACCGCGTTGCCCGCGCCGAGCACGACGCCGATGAAGCCGATCACCTGCTCGAGCGCCGTGTCCGCGCGGCCGAGCGCGACCATGGCGCCGACGAGCACGATCCCGTGCACGAAGTTGCTGCCTGACATCAGCGGCGTATGCAGGATGACCGGCACCTTCGCAATGATCTCGTAGCCGGTGAACGCGGCCAGCATCACGATGTAGATTGCGATCACGCCTTCCATTTACGCGGTCTCCAGGAGTTTGCGGGTCGGTTCGTGGCGGATCTCGCCTCCGTGCGTGACGCAGGAGGCCGCGAACACCTCGTCGTTCCAGTCGATGGCGAGGGCGCCGTCCTTGATCGCAGGCCGGATGAAATTGAGGAGATTCCTCGCGTACATGTCGCTCGCGTGGTAGGCGACGGATGCCGGCAGGTTGATCGGTCCGATGATGCGCACGCCTGCGTGATCGACGGTCTCGCCGGCGCGCGTCAGCTCGCAGTTGCCGCCGCCCTCGGCCAGCAGGTCGACGATCACCGCGCCCTGCTTCATGCGCTCGACGGCGGCGCGGGTGATGATGCGGGGCGCCGGACGCCCGGGCACGCCCGCCGTCGTGATCACGCAGTCGGCGGCTGCGATGCGCCCATCCAGCGCTTCCTGCTGCTTCGCCTTCTCTTCGGCCGTCAATTCGCGCGCGTACCCGCCCGCGCCCTCAGCCGTCACGCCGGTCTCGACGAATTTCGCGCCGAGAGACTTGATCTGCTCGCGCGTCGCGCTCCTGACGTCGTAAGCCTCGACGACCGCGCCGAGCCGCTTCGCGGTTGCGATCGCCTGCAATCCGGCGACGCCCGCGCCGATCACGAGCACGGTGGCCGGGCGGATCGTGCCGGCCGCGGTCGTCAGCATCGGGAAGAACCTGTCGAGAGCGGCGGAGCCAATCAGCACGGCCTTGTATCCGGCGACCGCGGCCTGGGAGGAGAGGGCATCCATCGACTGCGCGCGCGAGATTCGCGGCACGAGTTCCATCGCAAAGCTCGTGATGCGCCTGTCTTTCATCGCGCGCACGAGCGCGGATTGCGCATGCGGCGCGAGGAAGCCGACGACGGTGGCGCCGTCCTTGAGCCGCGCGATCACCGCAGCGTCGGGCGGCTGCACCGTCAACAGGAGGTCGGCGCCCGCCGTCACGGCGTCGGCGCCGTCGGCAAAGGCCACATCCTTGTACTGGGTGTCCGGGAACCGGGCGGCAGCGCCCGCCCCGCGCTCGATCAGGAGCCGGGCGCCCAGGGCCACCAGGCGGGTCGCGACATCCGGCACGACTGCGACGCGGTTCTCACCTCGCACGGTCTCTTTCAGCACGCCGATCGTGACTGGCATCCAATTCGTCCCCTGGGCTTGACCGGCCGAGCGGCGGCGCGTTGGAAAATATCATAGTCGTGCCGTATTGTTTGGGACATTCCGGGTCAGGATAAGGGCCGTGGGCGCAAGTCAAGGTATCTCGAAGCCACCCGCCAGGGCCGCGGGCGCGATGATCGCACTGTCGCAGCAGGTGCTGCGCACGGATGCGTCCGGCATGCCGCTCGAGTGGATCGATTACAAGGAAGCCGTGCGACTGCACTGCCTTGGCCAGGTCGCCTACGCATTCGGCAGCCGGCTGTATGCGCTGCACGGCGGCATCAACGCGCGCTCGGGCCGCCAGACGGTCATCGAGGTGAACTCGATGATGGCGACGCAGGGCTCGTCCGGTAATCCGGGAAGCCTGCGCGGCGACTACGTGCCACCGCTCAACAACGAGACGCTCTTCCGCCGCGACGCGAATCTCTGCATGTACTGCGGCAATCGATTCACCTCGCACCAGCTTTCGCGCGATCACGTGCGCCCCTTCTGCAAGGGCGGCAAGGACGTCTGGAACAACGTGGTTGCGGCCTGCCGGCGCTGCAACAACCAGAAGGCATCGCGCACGCCGGAGCAGGCGGGCATGCAACTGCTCGCCGTGCCGTTCACGCCGACCTATGCCGAATACATCTACCTGAAGGGCCGGCGCGTGCTCGCCGACCAGATGGAATACCTGCTGGCGCACTTCCCGCGCACGAGCCCGTTGCACGCGCGCATCCAGCGCTTCATCCAGTGACGCGCGCAGGTCCGCCCGCGGTCCACCTGATCGACGCGAGCTACTTCGTATTCCGGGCCTACTATTCCGTGGGCCTCGAGATGGTCGACGACGATGGGCAACCCGTCAACGCGGTCTATGGCTTCGGGCGGTTCCTGGGCGATCTGCTCGAAGAAGCCAGGCCCGAGCATGTCGCGGTCGCATTCGACGAGAGCCTGACGACCTCGTTCCGCAGCGAGATCTATCCGGCGTACAAGAAGAACCGCGAGCCGGCGCCGCCCGAGCTGAAGCGCCAGTTCGGGCTCTGCCGCGAGCTGTGCAGGCTCATCGGCCTCGCCGAGTTCGGAAGCCCCACGCACGAGGCGGATGACATCATCGGCACGATCGCGGCGCGCCTGCGCGCCTCTGGTCACCCCTCGGTGCTCGTGACGCGCGACAAAGATCTCGCGCAGCTCGTGCGTGACGGCGATCATTATTGGGACTATGCCGGCGAGCGCCGCTTCGCCTATTGCGACATCGAGGGCCAGTTCGGCGTGCGGCCGGAACGCATGGCGGACTACCAGGCGTTGATGGGCGATTCCGTGGACAACATTCCCGGCATTCCCGGTGTTGGTCCGAAGACCGCGGCGGCGCTGCTGCGGGCATTTGCCTCGCTCGAGGAGATCTATGAAGGTCTCGACCGGATCGGCGCCTTGCCGGTTCGCGGCGCGGCGAAGCTCGCCGAGAAGCTCGTGCTGCACCGCGAGGCGGCCTATCTTGCACGCCGGCTGACGGTCATCGCCTGCGACATGCCGCTCGAGTTCAGTCTCGATTCGCTCCGCCGGCGCAAGCCGGACCTCGAGGCGCTCGGCGTGTTTTACGATCGCCACAAGTTCGGCCCGGCGCTCCGCCGCCAGGCCGAGCGCCTCGCCAACGCCTAAAAGGGGACAGTCACTTTTGCCCGGCACTGCGATCGTAGTCGTCCATGCATACATCGCAAAAGTGACTGTCCCCTTTTAAGCGCTGGCGAGTGTGAACGCCTCCACCGCAGAATTCGCGGCCAGCCTCGGCGCCGCGCTCGGCCGCGCCATTGCACCGGAGCCCGACGCGGTCGTGCATGGCGGCTGCATCAGCGAAGCATGCCGCTGGCCGACCGGCTCCGGGCCGGTTTTCGTCAAGCGCGCACCGCTCGGCCGCGCCTGGATCCTGGAGGCGGAAGCCGATGGCCTCGCGCGATTGCGTTCGTCGGGGGCGGTTCGCGTTCCGGCGACCCTTGCGGCGGGTGAGACCGGTCGCGAGTCATTCCTGGTCCTCGAATGGCTCGATCTCGTTCCCGGGAATGCGGATTCCGACGAACGGCTTGGCACGCAGCTCGCCCGCCTGCATGCCATTACACACGAGTCCTTCGGGCTCGATCGTGATAACGCCATTGGTTCCATGGAGCAGCGTAACGGATGGAGCGGGGACTGGATCGCCTTCTGGCGAGAGCGGCGACTCGGGTTTCAGCTCGAGCTGGCCGATCGCAATGGCTATGGCGGCAGAATGCAGGCTCGCGGTCAGCGCCTGCTCGCGCACGTCCAGGATTTTTTCGCCGGACATGCACCCGCGCCCTCATTGCTGCACGGTGACCTCTGGAGCGGCAATCGCGGCATGCTCGCGGACGCAACACCGATTGTATTCGATCCCGCCGCGTATTTCGGCGATCGCGAGGCCGACGTGGCGATGACACGGCTCTTCGGCAGTTTCGGCGGCCGCTTCTATGCGGCCTATGAGCACGCCTGGCCACTCGATCCGGGCGCCGCCGGTCGAGCTGACCTGTACAACCTCTACCATGTGTTGAATCACCTGATCCTGTTCGGTGGCGGCTATCGCGCCCGGGCCGAGTCGATGATTGACCGGCTGCTGGCGGCCGTGGGGCACTGAGGTGCGTTCAACCGGAGTACACATGGATCCGACCTTCATTCCCCTGCCCGACTACCAGGAACATTCACCGGAGGATATGGCGGCGCGCGCCCGCGCCTTCGCCGCGGACATGCATCGGCGCCGGACAGTGCGGGACTTCTCGGATCGCCCCGTGCCGCGCGCGCTGATCGAGGACTGCTTGCGGGCGGCAGGGAGCGCGCCATCCGGTGCGAACCAGCAGCCCTGGTTTTTCGTCGCGGTCTCGAATCCGTCGCTCAAGCGCCGGATCCGTGAGGCCGCCGAGGCGGAGGAGCGGGAGTTCTACGAACATCGCGCGCCGCCCGAATGGCTCGAAGTCCTGAGGCCGCTCGGCACCGGCGCCGACAAGCCATTTCTCGAGATCGCGCCCTGGCTGATCGCGGTGTTCATCCGCCGCTTCGAGCGCCTCCCCGATGGCCGCAAGCGCAAGCACTACTACACGGACGAATCCGTTGGTCTTGCAACCGGGCTGCTGCTCGCTGCCATGCACTGCGCGGGACTCGTGTCGCTGACGCATACGCCGAGCCCGATGAAGTTCCTCAACGAAATCCTCGGCCGTCCGAAGGATCTCGAACGCCCGTTCCTGCTTCTCGTGGTCGGCTATCCCGCGCCGGACGCAAGAGTGCCGGATATCCGGCGCAAGCCGCTCGACGAGATCGCCCGATTTGTCTGACCGCCGCTAAGATGGCGTCGGGCGATCGAGGCGGTTCGGAGTTCTCAGCATGGGTATCTGGTCGCAGGCCGGGACGATCGCGGCGCAAACGCCTGCCGACCGGAACCGATACGTCGATTTTCTGCGCGCCGCATCCATCCTGGTCGTGATCACCGGCCACTGGCTGATCGCCGCGTTGTACTACCGCGACGGCTCGCTCGAGCCCGGCGCCATCCTCGAGTTGCAGCCCTGGACACAGTGGCTCACCTGGCTGTTCCAGGTGATGCCGATATTTTTCTTCGTCGGCGGTTATGCCAACGCCGTTTCGCTGGAGGGCGCCGGCCGGAGGAATCTCGGCTACGCGGGTTGGCTGGTGACGCGGCTGAATCGCCTGGTCACGCCGCTCGTTGCGCTACTGGCCGGGTGGGCGATCCTGGCGGCGATCCTGCACTTTTCCGGCGTGAGTGGCGGCGTCATCCGGCTCGCATCGCGTGCCGCACTGATCCCGATCTGGTTTCTCGCCATCTACATCGTGATCGTCGTGCTCGCACCGGCCTGCTATTCCGCCTGGCGTCGCTGGGGATTCGCGTCGTTCTGGGCGCTCGTCGCCGTCGCCGCGCTGGTGGACGCCGCGTTCTTCGTCGCCGGTCTCCAATGGCTCGGCTGGAGCAACTATTTCTGGGTGTGGCTCGCCGTTCACCATCTGGGCTTCGCCTGGCGGGACGGCCGCACCGGTGGCCCGGGGCGCCTGCTGGCCTTTGCGGCCCTTGGCCTCGGGGCGCTCGCACTGCTGATCTTCGAGGGGCCGTATCCGCTCGCCATGGTCGGCTCGCCGGACGATCAGTTGAGCAACACGCTTCCGCCAAAGGTCACGCTGCTCGCGCTCGCGGCCGTTCAGTTCGGCCTGTTGCTGTCGGTGGAATCACCGATGCGCCGCCTGCTGTCGGGCCTGCGTGTCTGGACCGCGACCGTACTGGTGAATGGAATGATCATGACGGTCTATCTCTGGCACCTGACGGTGCTGGTGATCATGGTGGCGCTGGCCTACGCGGCCGGCGGATTCGGCCTGCGGATCGAACCGGGAACTGCCGAGTGGTGGCTCACGCGTCCTCTGTGGATTGGCGTGCTCTATGTGGTGCTGCTGCCGGTGGCCGTATTGCTGGCGGCGCTTGAGAGACGGCCGCGGCCGGCCGATGCGCCCGTG
>DAIRVV010000120.1:0-7501 GCA_036802645.1 Steroidobacteraceae bacterium | reverse complement strand
GACCAAGGGTGGCGACGACGTGCTGCGCCTGGCGCTGCGGCCGGCGGTCCTCGGCGATCGCGCCTTTGTCGCCGGGCATGGCGGCGACGTGCACGCCATCGAGCTCGCGACGGGGCGCGAACTCTGGCGCTCCGACTCCGATCTCGAATTGAGCGGCGGACCTTCCATCGGCGAAGGCATCGTGGTCGTCGGCAGCTCGGGCGGCGAACTCGTGGCCCTGGATGCGGAAACCGGCGAGAAGCGCTGGCAGGTTGCGACTGGCGGCGAAGTGCTCGCCGCGCCGACCGTGGCGAACGGAATCGTAGTCGTCCGCACCGTCGACGGACGCCTGCGCGGATTGCGGGTTGCGGATGGAACCGAGGCATGGAACTACGAGCAACCGGTTCCCCGGCTGACACTGCGCGGCAACAGCTCGCCGGTCGTCGACGGCGACATGGTGTTTGCCGGACTCGACAACGGCAAGGTCATTGCGCTCTCGCTCACGACGGGAGAGCTCCTGTGGTCGACGACGGTCGCTCCGTCACGCGGGCGCACCGAGATCGAGCGCCTCGTCGACATCGATTCGCCGGTACGCGTCATGGGTGACGACATCTTCGTGGTCGGTTACCAGGGTCGCCTCGCCATGCTCGCCAGGGATACCGGCCAGCTCTGGTGGGGACGCGATCTCTCGAGCAACCGGGGGCTCGCCGCCGACAGCGACAATCTGTACGTGACAACGGCCGACAGCACGGTGATCGCCCTGCGCAGGCGCGATGGCACGCCGGTCTGGACCCAGGACGCTTTGATTCGCCGTTCCCTGACGGGTCCGGCGCTGTCGGGCGACGCCCTGGTCGTGGGCGACTTCGAAGGCTACTTGCACTGGCTCGATGCTGCGACCGGCCAGATGCTGGCGCGTGGCAAGACCGGCGGCGGCCGCCTGAGCAACGCACCGGTTGTGACGGGAGACATGCTGCTCATGCAGACCGACTCCGGCGAAGTGCAGGCCTGGCGCGCCGAGCCGCGCGGCGCAGGCTGAGCGCGGCCAGGCTGCGCATGCCATGCTTCCAGTCGTTGCCCTCGTCGGGCGGCCGAATGTCGGCAAGTCGACACTGTTCAATGCGCTGACCGGCACGCGCGACGCCCTCGTCTCCGATATCCCGGGCGTCACGCGCGACCGCAAGTACGGCTACGGGCGGAGCGAGCCACACCGCTACATCGTCATCGATACCGGCGGGCTCGTCGAAGCGCCACGCGGCCTGCTCGAGCACATGGCCCGGCAGACCGGGCGTGCGATCGAGGAGGCCGACCGCATCGTCTTCCTGGTCGACGGGCAGAACGGGCTCGATGCCTCGGACCGCTTCGTGGCCGACGTTCTGCGGCGGAGCGGAAAGCCCGTCACAGTTGCAGTCAACAAGAGCGAAGACCGGGACGGGGCGGTGACGACCGCCGAGTTTCATTCATTCGGTTTCGGTGAACCGCTTGCGATCTCGGCGGCGCATCGCCAGGGAATCGACGACCTCATGGACCGCGCGCTGGCGGGCATCGAACCCGCGGCGGTCGACGCCGCCGCCGAGGCCGGACGCACGATCCGGGTCTGCGTCATCGGCAGGCCGAATGTCGGTAAGTCGACGCTGATCAATCGCCTGGTGGGCGAAGAACGGCTGATCACATTCGACGAACCGGGCACGACGCGCGATGCCGTCCATGTTCCCTTCGAGCGTGACGGTCAGGCCTATGTCCTCATCGATACGGCGGGTGTGCGGCGCCGCGCGCGCGTCGACGCGGAGCTGGAGAAATGGAGCGTCATCAAGACGCTCCAGGCGATCAACGACGCACACGTCGTCATTGGCATGGTCGACGCGCGCTCGAATGTCGCGGAGCAGGACGCGACGCTGTTCGGGATTGCCGTCGAGCGTGGCCGCGCGCTCGCCGTCGCCGTCAACAAATGGGATCACGTCGAGCCCGGCAAGCGGGACGAGATCCGCGGCCAGTTGGCCGCGCGACTGCGCTTCCTCGACTTCGCGCCCTTCCATTTCATATCGGCCCTGCACGGCAGCGGCGTCGGGGAACTGATGGATTCCGTGCGTGCGGCGCATGCGGCGGCGATGCGGGAAATGCCGACGCCGGAGCTCACGCGCATCCTCGAAGCCGCCATCCGCCAGCACCAGCCGCCACTGGTGCGCGGGCGGCGCATCCGGCTGCGCTATGCGCATCAGGGCGGCCGCAATCCGCCGGTCATCGTGGTCCACGGCGCCCAGGCCGAGCGCACGCCGGAGGATTACAGGCGCTATCTCGTCAACTGCTTTCGCGAAGCCTTCAAGCTGAAAGGCACGCCCGTGCGCGTGGACTTCCGCAGCGAGGAAAATCCTTTCGCGGGCCGGCGCGACAAGCTGACGCCGCGCCAGCGCCGTACGCGTGAGCGGCAGGAGCGCCGCGGACCGCGCTGAATCAGGATTTTGCGCCGAGGACGCGGGCCCGAATGCGTCCCAGCGCGAGGCGCGCCTCGACGATCGTGTCAGGCGGCGCTTCAGCCGCGTCCCGGACGACCTTGCCATCCGATGCCAGTGTGACAATCGCGTAGCCGCGGCCGAGCGTCGCAAGCGGACTCGTGGCTTCCAGGCCACGGGCCGCCGCCTGCAGGTGGCCTTGCGCGAGCGCGGTGCGGTGGCGCATCGATGTCGCAAGCCGGGCGCCCGCATGCGCAATTCGCTGCGAAAGTGTCGCAAGCCGGGACGCGGGAGACCGGCTTTCGAGCTCGGCGTGGATGCGCAGGAGCCGCTCGATGCGCGCGCGGGTCACACGGCGAATGGCGGCGAGTGATCGCGTCTGCAGCTCGTCGAGCCTTTGCATGCGCTGTGCGACCGCCTGGGCAGGGTGCAGACGCGCGAGCCGCCGCGCGGCAACCGTGATGACCTCGGTCTTTCGTCGATGCGCGCGCATGGCCGCGCCACGAAGTCGTGTCGCCAGCACGTCGAGCGCCTGCATCCAGGCTGTCGCATCCGGTACCGCAAGCTCAGCGGCTGCGGACGGCGTCGGCGCACGCAGGTCCGCGACGAAATCGGCGATCGTGAAATCGATTTCGTGGCCGATTCCCGTGATCAGGGGCAGGCGGAGTGCGGCGATCGCGCGCGCCAGCGACTCGTCGTTGAATGCGAATAAATCTTCGAGCGATCCGCCGCCGCGTACGAGCAGGAGGACGTCGACCTCGTGTCTGCGATCCGCGAGCTCGAGCATGGCCGCGATCTCCCGTGCGGCGGAGGCCCCCTGCACGGGTACGGCGTACACGAGCACCGGCACGCCCGGACAGCGGCGGCGCAGCACTTGCAGCACATCCCTGAGCGCGGCGCCGGTCGCTGAAGTCACGATTCCTATGCGACCGGGGAATCGCGGCGGCGCAATCTTCCGCGACGCATCGAAGAGTCCCTCGGCCGAAAGCTTCTGCTTGAGCGCCTCGAATCGCCGCCTGAGCTCGCCTTCGCCCGCCTCCTCGAGGTGATCGACGACCAGCTGGAAATCGCCGCGGGCCTCGTAGAGCCCGACGCGCGCGCGCAGGAGAACCTGCATGCCGTCCCGCGGTGCGGCCCGGGTCGCGATGTTTCGCTGGCGGAACATCGCGCAGCGCACCTGGGCGCCCTCGTCCTTGAGCGTGAAATACCAGTGACCAGAAGCCGGCCGGGACAGGTTCGAGAGTTCCCCCGTGATCCAGAGCGACGGCAGGCCTGCCTCGAGCAGGCCGCGCGCTTCGCGGTTCAGCCGGCTTACCGTATAAATGTCACGGCGCGACTCGGCTGGCTGCCCGGTTTCCGGTGAAACGACCGCCATGGGTCCATGCTAAGCGAGCGGTCCGTAGCTGCGCCACTTACAACCCGGGCGGCGCCGCCGTACAATGCATCGCTTCATTCGGACCGCCGCGGGGACTGCCGGCTCATGCGAATCGTCCAGGAAGCACTCACCTTCGACGACGTCCTGCTCGTACCGGCATATTCGGACGTGCTGCCGCGCGAAGTCGACCTGTCGACTCAGCTGACCCGCGGCATACGCCTCAACATTCCATTCGTTTCCGCGGCCATGGACACCGTCACCGAGGCGCGACTCGCGATCACGATCGCGCAGGAAGGCGGCATCGGCATCATTCACAGGAATATGACCGCGGCCGACCAGGCGCTCGAGGTGGGGCGCGTCAAGAAGCACGAGAGCGGCGTCATCAAGGACCCTATCACCGTCCGGCCCGACGCCACGATCCGCGATGTCGTCGCGCTCACGCGCGCCAAGGGCATCTCCGGCCTTCCGGTCACGTCGGACGGGAACCAGGTCGTCGGAATCGTCACTCACCGCGACATCCGCTTCGAGGAGCAGCTCGACCTGCCGGTCTCGAAAGTCATGACCCCGCGCGAAAAGCTCGTGACCGTGCGGGAGAACACGCCTCGCGAGGAGGTGCTGCAGCTGCTGCATCGCCACCGCATCGAGAAGGTTCTGGTCGTCGACGGCGACGGACGGCTGCGGGGCATGATCACCGTGAAGGACATCCAGAAGGCGCGCGACTTCCCGCGCGCCTGCAAGGACGAGCACGGCCAATTGCGTGTCGGAGCTGCGGTCGGCACGGCAATCGACACGCTCGAGCGCGTCGCGATGCTGGCCGACGCGGGTGCGGATCTCGTTATCGTGGACTCCGCGCACGGCCACTCCAAGGGTGTCATTGCGATGGTGGCCCGCATCAAGCGCGCCTATCCGCGGTTGCAGATCGTGGCCGGAAACGTCGTCACCGCCGACGGGGCAAAGGCTTTGGTGGATGCCGGCGCCGACGGCGTCAAAGTCGGCATCGGACCAGGTTCGATCTGTACGACGCGCGTCATCGCGGGCGTCGGCGTGCCGCAGATCACGGCCGTCGCGACCGTCGCCGAGGCGCTCGCGAAGAGCGGCGTGCCGCTCATATCCGACGGCGGTATCCGTTACTCGGGGGATGTCGCCAAGGCAATCGCGGCAGGCGCCCATTCGGTGATGATCGGCGGCATGTTCGCGGGCACGGAGGAGTCGCCCGGCGAAGTCGAGCTGTACCAGGGCGCTTCGTACAAGTCCTACCGCGGCATGGGATCGCTCGGCGCCATGGCCCAGCGCCACGGCTCGAGCGACCGTTATTTCCAGGACACGGTCGAGGAGCTCGAGAAGCTGGTGCCCGAGGGTGTGGAGGGCAGGGTGCCGTACAAAGGGAGCCTGGTCACGATCCTGAACCAGCTGGCCGGCGGCGTCCGCGCGGCCATGGGCTACACCGGAAGCGCGAGCATCGACGCGATGCGCACCAAGCCGGTATTCGTCCGGATCACCGGCGCCGGCGTGCGCGAGAGCCACGTCCACGACGTGAAAATCACCAAAGAAGCGCCGAATTACCGGGTCGGATGATGGCCGCGCGCATGCAGGCCGCCGCGACCGACATCCATGCCCACCGGATCCTGATCCTCGATTTCGGTGCCCAGTACACGCAGCTGATCGCGCGGCGCGTGCGGGAGATCGGCGTCTATTGCGAGATTCTGCCCTGGGACTGCGGCGACGATGCCGTACGAGCCTTTGGCGCGCGCGGAATCATCCTGTCGGGCGGCCCGGAGTCGGTGTCCGACGCGGAGCCGCCGCGGGCACCTGATGCCGTATTCGGGCTCGGCGTGCCGGTGCTCGGCATCTGCTACGGCATGCATACCATGGCGGCCCAGCTCGGCGGACGGGTCGCCCCGTCGTCGAATCGCGAGTTCGGCTACGCCAGGGTGCGCCGTATCGCGTCGTCGCGCCTGCTCGATGGAATCGCCGACGAGGGCGCGGCGGACGCAAACCTGCTCGACGTCTGGATGAGTCACGGCGATAGCGTCGAAGCGTTGCCTCCGGGATTTTCGGCGATCGCGGCGACGAAGAATGCGCCGCTCGCCGCGATGGCGAATGACGGCGCGCGGCTTTACGGCGTTCAGTTCCACCCGGAGGTGACACACACTCGTTCGGGTGCGGCGATTCTCGAGCGCTTCGTGCGCGAGATCTGCGGCTGCGACGCGCTCTGGGATGCCGGTCACATCGTCACGGACGCGACCGACCGCTTGCGCGAGCAGGTTGGCAGGGACCGCGTGCTGCTCGGTCTTTCGGGCGGTGTTGACTCTTCCGTGGTCGCGGCGCTGTTGCACCGCGCTATCGGCGATCAGCTCACCTGCGTGTTCGTGGATCACGGCCTCCTGAGGCTCGGCGAGGGCGACCAGGTCATGCAGACCTTTGCGCAGCACCTCGGCATCCGGGTCATCCGTGTGGACGCAGCGGACCGGTTCTTCGCGGCGCTCGAAGGGGAGGAGGATCCGGAGCGCAAGCGCAAGACCATCGGCCGCCAGTTCATCGACGTGTTCGAGGAGGAGTCGCGCAAGATCGAGGGCGTCAAGTGGCTCGCCCAGGGCACGATCTATCCCGACGTGATCGAATCGGCAGGCAGCAGGACCGGCAAGGCCCACGTCATCAAGTCGCACCACAACGTCGGCGGCCTGCCCGAGCGCATGCATCTCAAGCTCCTCGAACCCCTGCGCGAGCTTTTCAAGGACGAGGTGCGGCGCATCGGCCTCGAGCTCGGCCTGCCGCGCGAGATGGTATTCCGCCACCCGTTCCCGGGCCCCGGCCTCGGCGTGCGTATCCTCGGACGCGTGAGCCACGAGGCCGCGGACCTCCTGCGTCTTGCGGATGCGATTTTTATCGAGGAACTGCGCGCGCACGATCTGTATGACCGCGTCAGCCAGGCCATGGCGATCTTCCTGCCTGTGCGATCGGTGGCCGTCATGGGTGACGGCCGGCGCTACGACTGGGTCATCGCTCTGCGCGCCGTCGAAACTGTCGACTTCATGACGGCGCACTGGGCGCGCCTGCCGTACGAATTCCTCGACCATGTGGCGCGACGCATCGTCAACGAGGTGAAGGGCATTTCGCGCGTCGTCTATGACGTTTCCGGCAAGCCGCCGGCGACGATCGAGTGGGAGTGAGGCATCCACCTGTTCCACAGGATTGGCATGGGACGGATCACCAGTGGATCAGTCCGTCGGGGTCGTCCACGAGCACGACGTCGTAATGTTCAATCATTGGCATCAGGACCGCTTCGAGTTCTGACTTCCATAAGTCGCCCTCGTAGAACTTCGCCTTCAGCGGCTCTCGTGACTCGATGTCCGGGAAACCGCGCATGAAAAAGAACACGTCGGGTTCCTCGACCGAAAGGAACGGCCCGAGGATCGGCATGCCGAGCCGCGCATGCTCGGGCATGGAGCGAGCGCGAAAGATCGCGAGGAATCGCTCCCGCGTTCCGGGTTTCAGCCGGTAAGTGCGCATCTCGACGATCATGTGCTAGCGTCCCTCGGCGCCCATTAGTGACGGAGTCGGCCGTGCCGCGCAATCCCGGTGCCAAAATGAGCCAGGACGAGACCTGGATGCGGCACGCGCTCGCGCTCGCCGCGCGTGCCGAGGCCGATGGCGAAATTCCGGTCGGCGCGCTCGTCGCGCGCGGCGGCGAAGTGCTCGG
>DAIRVV010000119.1:0-7569 GCA_036802645.1 Steroidobacteraceae bacterium | reverse complement strand
GACCCATACACCCTTAGCAGGGGTGCGCCTTCGACCACTCGGCCATCTCTCCGGTGCTCGGCAGTAAGCGCGAAGGGGCGCAATGATACTCACCGGCCGCCCGGCCGGCAAAGCAACGAATAGCGCGCGATCAGACGATCGCGGCTGTGGCTGGGTCCTTGCCCTCTTCAGCCGGCACCAGTTTCTCGTGGCGAATCCGCTCGTAGATTTCTTCGCGGTGTACGCCGACTTCCTTCGGCGCCAGAACACCGATGCGGACCTGGTTGCCCTTGATACCGAGAACCGTGACCGTGACGTTGTCCCCGATCATCAGCGCTTCGCCGACGCGACGCGTCAGGATCAGCATGCTCCCTTCTCCCCCACTCATCGTTTTTTATAGATCGCGCAAAAATGATAGCACAGGGGTCATTTGGCCTTGATTATGTCAAATTAGGAGGCCACGGCCGGTCGAGACCGTAAGCCCGATGCAGCGCGCGCACGGCGCGTTCGAGGTCGGCCTCCGCGACGAGCACACTGATCTTGATCTCCGAGGTCGAGACGAGGCGGACATTGATCCCCTCCTTGCCCAGCGTCTCGAAAAGCTGCGCCGCGACCCCCGCGTGCGAGCGCATGCCAAAGCCGACGACGGCGAGTTTCGCGACGTGATCGTCGCCGGCTACCGCCGCCCCCGGATAGCGCGCGGCCGCAATGCGCGTGAGCTCGAGCGCGCGGGCGTAGTCGTCGCGATGAACCGTGTACGAAATATCGACGCGTCCGTCACGGGGCGCGTTGACGACGATCATGTCGACTTCGATCGACGCCTTGGCGACGGGCGCGAGAATCGCGTGGGCGACGCCCGCCTCGTAGGGAACCTGGACGGCGGCGATCGCAGCTTCGTCGCGATTGAAGGCAATGCCTGAGACAACGGGGGATTCCACGTTCGGATTCTCCTGGCAGATCAATGTGCCCGGGCCCGGCTCGAAGCTCGAGAGCACGCGGACCTTCATGCCGTGGCGCGCGGCGAACTCCACCGCGCGCAGGTGCAGCACCCGGGACCCCTGCCCCGCAAGCTCGAGCATCTCCTCGAAGCTTACCCGCGCGAGGCGGCGTGCCTCGGGCACCATGCGCGGGTCGGTCGTATAGACGCCGTCGACATCGGTCAGGATCTGGCACTCGTCGGCCTCGAGCACCACCGCGAGCGCGACGGCCGTCGTGTCGGAGCCGCCGCGCCCGATCGTCGTGATGTCGCCATTCGCCGCGCGGCCCTGGAACCCGGCGACGATCGGCACGACGCCGTCCGCGAGATCCTTCCGGAGATTGTCGCAATCGACGCGCTCGATGCGCGCGCGGCCGGCGGGTCCGGTCGTCGCAATCGGAAGCTGCAGGGCATTGTACGAGCGGGCGCCGCAGCCGGCCTGCCTGAGCGCCATCGCGAGCAGCGCGGTCGAGACCATTTCACCGGTCGCGAGCAGCGCATCCAGCTCGCGCGCGTCCGGCACGGGACACACCTCGCGGGCCAGGTCGATCAGCCGGTCAGTTGAATCGCCCATCGCGGATACGACGACCGCGACATGGTGGCCTTGCTTCGCGAGCGCATGGACCTGGGCCGCAACCGCGTGGATGCGTGTCACTGAGCCGACTGAGGTGCCGCCATATTTCTGGACGATCACTGCCATGACGCGGCGATTGTTTCAGCTTTCGGCGGGAATCGGCAGGCCGGTGACGGACTTCAGGCGCTCCATCGAGAACAGCGCGGAGACATCGGCGAGGCTCGGCAGGCGCCCGATCAGCGCCTTGTATGTGCGGTCATAGCCCGCCATGTCTTCCACCACGACCTTCAGCAGATAGTCGACGTCGCCGCCGATGCGATGGCATTCGAGGATCTCGGGCATGGCCTCGATCACTTCGTTGAGCTTTCTCGCCCAGTCGGCACTGTGCTGGTTCGTCTTGACGCGGACGTACACCGTGAGGCCGAGCCCGACCTTTTCCGGATTCACGAGCGCGACGCGGCCCTGGATCACGCCCTCCGCTTCCAGCCGGCGGATTCGCCTCCAGCAAGGGTTTACAGAAAGCCCGACCTGGTCTGCGATCTGCTGAATCGGCAGGGAAGCGTCGGCCTGGATGAGTGTGAGAATCTGACGGTCGATGCGATCGAGCTTGCTCATGGCCCAAATATTAGCAAAATCTCCCAATTTATGAAGTATTGTTCACACGGAATGGGAGATTATTTTGCTTTATTGGGACTATCATAGACCCATGAGTGCATGGAATCGCCTGTTTACCGACCACCCCGCGAGCGTGAACGAAAGTTATTTCGAGCACCTCGCGAGCGCGACGGGATTCGGCTTTCGCATGATCTGGGGCGGGGTTGTCTGCCTCGTGCATGCGTTGATTCCAGGCGTCTGCTCGACCCGCGGCAGCGAGATGATCTGCGAGCTGCACGAGCGCATGGTCACAAACCGCCGCCGGGAGGCACAGTCGCCTTCGATGCCGATGGAAACGCGCCGCGCGGCCTGATCAGCTCCGGCGCAGCTTCACCTGAAGCTCCTTGCGCCGGTAATCGATAATCAGCGTATCGAGCAATCCGAGCACGTCCATGCCGATGAGCATCGCGGGCTCTTTCGTCAGCTTCCAGTGCTCGAAGATCGCGAAGTCCGCGAATGTCATCGCGGCATTTCGCACCAGGATCTCCCCCATCGCGAGCGACGGTGTCGAGACGCGATTGCCCAACTGGACGTCGAGCGTCGCGCCGGTTATCTCGTCCGGGGTCACGACGTTGTACTTGCGGCGATGTTCGGCGAGCGCGATCCGCAGCGCCTCGTTTCCGAGCGTTGACTGGCCTCCCGTGTCGATCACGGCCTTGACAGCCACACCGCCGAGAAAGGCGTCGACGACCAGGAGCCGCCCGCGCATGAACTTGACGGGGATTGTCACGAAGCCGCTGGTGGCGCGCTCCTTTCGCGAGCGCATGATCGTGATGCTGTCCTTGCGGAAGTCGATGTGGATGCGCTTGTTCTCCAGCCCATCCGTGCCGAGCACGCCTTCCGCCCCGCCGAGTGCATCGGGCACGATCGGCAGTCGCTTCGGCTCCATCAGGAGGTCGCCGACTTCGAGCGTCTCGACCGGAACGAACGGCACTTCGACCGAGCCGGTTGCACCGCGAAGCATCACGGTGTGCGCGGGATCGAGCGTGATGCCGAGCGCTTCCACCACTCTCGCCGTGAGAGCCGAGTGGCTTGCGCCGGTGTCGAGGACGAGCCGGTACGGTCCCATGCCGTTCACCGTGACGGGCGCCCAGATGCGCCCGATCCTGTCGCGGCGCGTCGGCGCGACGAAGCGCGGCTCGTCGGCGGTGACGGCGACGTCGTCCATGACATGCGGAATCGGGGCGGAATCGGCGGAAACGGGGAGCGCGCCCGGTACGGCAACTTCGGCCAGGATGATCGCAAGCGGCAGCGTCAAGACCCCCACATAACCTCCGACTGTCGGCCCGGAGGCTAGTTCCGGGTCAGCTTCACCTGTAATTCCTTGCGCCGGTAGTCGATGATCAGCGTGTCGAGGAGCCCGAGCACGTCCATGCCGATCAGCATGGCCGGCTCATCGGTCAGTTTCCAGTGCTGGAAGATTGCGAAGTCCGCGAAGGTGATTGCCGGATTTCGCACTGTGATCGTTCCCAGGGCGAGAGCGGGCGTATCCAGGCGTGTGCCGACCTGAATGTCGAGAGTCGACCCGACGATCTGGTCGAGCTTGCCTACCTGTTCCTGGTGCTTGCGGCGCTCTGCAAGCGCGTAGCGCAGGGCCACGTTGCCGAGTGTCGACTGGCCTCCGGTGTCGATAATCGCCTTCACCGGCACGCCGCCCATGTAGGCATCCACGACGATCAGCCGCTCGTGCAGGAATTTCACCGGAATGGTTGTAAATCCTCCGGATGCGCGCTGGTTCTTCGAGCGCATGATCGTGATCTTGTCTTTGCGGAACTCGATGTGGATGCGCTTGTTCGCAAGCTCTTCCATACCGAGCACGCCGTCCGCGCCGCCGAGCGCATCCGGGATGATCGCCAGCCTTCGCGGCTGCATCAGCAGATCGCCGACTTCCAATGTATCGATCGGCACCATGGGCACGGCCACGGACCCGGTCGCGCCGCGCAACATGATCATGTTGGCGGGATCGGACCGGATCCCGAGCGCCTCGGCCAGGTGCGGAGTCAGGGCGGAATGACTCGCGCCGGTGGCGAGCACGAGGCGATATGGCCCTTTGCCATTGACCGCGACCGGCGCCCAGATGCGCCCGATCTTGTCGCGGCGCGTAGGAGCGACGAAGCGCGGTTCATCCCCGATTACGTCGAAGGCGTCGAGGACCACTGGCTTGACTCGAACTGGCCGGTCGGGCGCCGGCACTTTGACGTTTTGAACAGCGTCAGGAGGCGGCTCGGCCTGGGCGAGCAGCACCAGAAGCGATAACGCGCATACCCCCACGTAACCTCCGACGGCCGGCTCCGGGGTCAGGTTCCTCCGAGCTTCTCGGCGACGAGCACCGGCACCGTCGAAAGCGACTGCTCCAGTTTCGATGGGTCGTTGCCGCCGGCCTGCGCGAAGTCCGGCCGGCCGCCACCGCGGCCACCGACCATCGACGCAATTTTTCCGACCAGGTCGCCGGCGCTGATCTTCGCGGTCAGATCCGGTGTGACGCCGGCAACGAGGGAAATCCTGGCGCCATCCGTGACCGTCGCAAGGACGATCACCGCCGTACCGAGCCTGCCCTTGAGTGAGTCTACGGCTTCGCGCAGGGACTGTGCATCGGCGCCGTCGATGCTCTTTGCAAGGACCTGGACCCCCCTCACCTGCACCGCGCCATCGGCGAGGTCGCCGCGATGGCCGCTCATGAGCCTGGACTTGGCGCTCGCCAGGTCCTGTTCGAGCTTCTTCTGTCGCTCGAGGAGCTGCACGACCTTGCCTTCCAGCTCGCCCGGCGACGCCCGCAGCGCGCCGGCGACGCGCTTGAGCGTCGCATCGGCCGCCTTCACGGCCTCGAGCGCGCCCTCGCCCGTCACCGCCTCGATACGCCGGATGCCGGAAGCGATGCCGCCCTCGCTCGTGATCCTGAAGAAACCGATGTCGCCCGTGCGGGAGACGTGTGTCCCGCCGCAGAGCTCGGTCGAGAATTCGCCGAAGCGCAGCACGCGCACTTCGTCGCCGTATTTCTCGCCGAAGAGCGCCATTGCGCCCGACTTGATCGCGGCGTCATAAGGCAGGTGCTTGATGTCGGCCGCCGAGTTCCTGCGAATTTCGGCGTTGACCAGGCGCTCGATCGCGTCGAGCTCCTCGGGCGTCACGGGCTGCGTGTGCGAGAAATCGAATCGCAGGCGATCAGGCGCGACGAGCGAGCCCTTCTGGATGACGTGCGTGCCGAGCACCTTGCGCAGCGCCGAATGCAGGAGGTGCGTCGCTGAGTGATTGAGCACCGTCGCCTGGCGTGTCGCGGCGTCGACTGTCGCGGTCACCGTGTCGCCGACCGCGAAGCTGCCGGCCTCGACACGCCCGATGTGCAGGTGCGCGTCGCCATGCTTTTTCGTATCGGCCACGCGGAACTTCGCCCTGCCACTCGCGAGCACGCCGACGTCGCCGACCTGCCCGCCGGCCTCCGCATAGAACGGCGTCCGGTCGAGCACGATCTGCACGTCCTCGCCCGCGGAGGCGGAAGTGACTTGTGCGCCGGCCTTGAGGATGGTCTGGATGCGGCCTTCGCCCTGCAGACTTTCGTAGCCAGTGAACTCGCTGTCGTGGCCGAGCGCTTCCGGCCCGCGCAGGTCCACCCCGAAGCGGCTGGCTGCACGGCCACGCTCGCGCTGCGATTCCATTGCCAGCTCGAATCCGCCCTGGTCGATTGCGAGCCCGCGCTCGCGCGCGATGTCCGCCGTGAGGTCCACGGGAAAACCGTAGGTGTCATAGAGCTTGAAAACGGTTTCGCCGGCGATGGTCTTGCCTTTGAGCTCCTTGATCGCGCTTTCGAGCAGGCCCATGCCGTTCGCGAGTGTTTCGGCGAAGCGCTCCTCTTCCTGATGCAGTACGCGGACAATGTGGTCCGTGCCTTTCGCAAGCTCCGGGTAGGCCGTACCCATTTCCTGCGCGAGCGCGGGCACCAGCAGGTGGAAGAATGGTTTGTCCTGGCCAAGCTTGTAGCCATGGCGAATTGCACGGCGGATGATCCGGCGCAACACGTAACCCCGGCCATCATTGCCGGGGATGACTCCGTCGACGATCAGGAAGGAGCAGGCGCGGATGTGGTCCGCAATGACGCGCAGCGATGGGCTCGACGTCTGCTTCTGATGCGTGGCATCCGCGGCGGCCGCGATCAAGGTCTTGAACAGGTCGATGTCGTAGTTCGACTGCACGCCCTGCATGACGGCGGCCGTGCGCTCGAGGCCCATGCCGGTATCGACCGAGGGCTTCGGCAGGGGCGTCATCTTGCCGTCCGCGCTTCGCTCGTATTGCATGAACACGAGATTCCAGATCTCGACGTAGCGGTCGCCGTCTTCATCCTTCGAGCCGGGCGGGCCGCCCTTCACATCGGGACCGTGGTCGAAGAAGATTTCTGAGCATGGCCCGCAGGGACCGGTGTCGCCCATCGCCCAGAAGTTCGACTGCTCGTCCATGCGCGTGAAGCGCTTCGGATCGATCTTGATCTTCTTCAGCCAGAGATCCGCAGCCTCGTCGTCATCCTTGTAGACGGTGACCCAGAGTTTCTCGGCGGGAATCTTCAGGGCGCCGGTGACGAAATCCCAGGCGAACTCGATCGCGTCCGGCTTGAAGTAGTCGCCGAAGCTGAAGTTGCCAAGCATCTCGAAGAAGGTGTGGTGGCGCGCGGTGTAACCGACGTTTTCGAGGTCGTTGTGTTTGCCGCCTGCGCGTACACAGCGTTGGGACGTCGCGGCGCGCTGGTAGCTGCACTCGTCCTTGCCGAGGAAGACGTCCTTGAACTGGACCATGCCGGCATTGGTGAAGAGGAGCGTCGGGTCGTTGCCCGGGACAAGCGGGCTCGACGGCACGACCGTGTGGCCGCGCGCGCGGAAGAACTCCAGGAATGCGCTCCTGAGCTCGCTGCTCGACATCGCAGGCTTCTTTTTCAGCTTAGCCGCCATCAGTCCTCGCCGGGAAACAGGCCGACCGCGGCGCGAATCTGCTCCGCGGTGAATCCACGCTGGCTCAGGAACCTCGCCTGCCGGCCGCGCTCGATCCAGGTCGTCGGGGGCTTGGCGCCGAAGCGCTTGCGCCGGACCTCGGCGCAGCGCGTCCGCCAGTCGGGCGAGGCGGCATCGATCGCCGCCGCGATCTCATCCCGGGCCACGCCCGCTTCCCGCAGCTTGTGCGTAATTCCGAGCGGCCCCTGGCCGCGATTTGCATGATACGCGACGAAATGCAGCGCGTAGCGGGCGTCGTCGACGAGGCGCTCCCTGGCGAGCTCCGCGACCGCGGAGTCGGCTGCCGGCCGCTCGAAGCCGCGCGCGACCAGGCGCTCGCTCAGTTCGCGAACGCCGTAGTCGCGCCGGTTCAGCAGTTTGAGGGCCGCGAGCCGGGCCGCCTGCGGATCGTC
>DAIRVV010000118.1:0-7592 GCA_036802645.1 Steroidobacteraceae bacterium | reverse complement strand
ATTTGTCTGGTTCCTCGATGGGACCTGGCCGCATCTGCTGTCCATCGCGGCCTGGCCGTTCGCCGGCTGGGCCCCCGTGGCGCCGTCAGTGCCACTCATCGCAGCAGCCTGCGCAGCGGTTTTCGCGGCCGTGCTGCTGCCGCTTGCAGGCCTGCGCCTGGCTGCCGCGGTTCTGCTGGCCGTGATCACCTGCGGTCGCGCCGATCAACCTGCCGAAGGTGCATTCACAATTGCTGCAATCGACGTGGGGCAGGGACTCGCGGTCGTCGTCGAAACCGCGCACCATGTTCTCGTATTCGACGCCGGTCCGGCCTGGCGCGGCGGCGGCGAGGCCGCACGGGTTTCGCTCTTGCCCTACCTGCGCTCACGCGGAATCAGGAAAATCGACCTGCTCGTCGTGAGCCACGACGACCAGGATCATGCAGGTGGGGCCGAACTCATCCGGCGATCACTGCGCGTATCGCGAACGATGAACGCGCCAGGCAGCCGGTTCCCCTCGGATGACATCTGCGTTCGAGGCGGCGTCTGGCAATGGGACGGGATATGGTTTCGCGTACTGCATCCGCCCGCAGCCTTCGACGGCGGCGACAATGACCGCTCCTGCGCTCTATCGATTGCGGGTCCCGGCGGAACCGCGCTTCTGCTCGCGGACCCGGAGGCTGCCGCCGAGGCGGCACTTGGGTCGCAGCCGCTCGATGCCGACCTCGTGCTGCTGCCGCATCACGGCAGCCGCAGCTCGTCGTCTCCGGAACTCATCGCCTCGATATCGGCGCGTTACGGGATCGCGTCGGCGGGTTTCGGCAATCGCTGGGACATGCCGCATCGAGACGTCGTCGCACGCTGGCGCTCGGCCGGCACTACGGTGCTCGTCACGGCAGATGAGGGAGCCGTTCGCGCGCGGTTTTCCGCGGACCCGGATTCACTGGAGATCGACTCCGGGCGCCGCGTTTCGAGGCGCTGGTGGCGGGGCGGGTAGTGCGGTGCGGGCGGCGGCCGCGTCCGCACGGTATCATGCGGCGCCATGTGGGAAATCATCCTTGCGGGCGGCCCGGTCATGTGGCCGATCATACTGTGCTCGGTCGTCGCCGCGGCGATCGTGCTCGAAAGGCTCTGGACCCTCCAGCGCAAGCGCGTCATTCCGCGGGAGCTGACTGATCGCATCTGGAAGCTGGTCGAATCGCAGAGCCTCAACGATCGCCACATCGAGGCGCTGGCCCACAATTCGCCACTCGGCCGGGTGCTCGCGGCGGGACTCACCAACCGGCACATGGGCCGCGAGATCATGAAGGAAGCGATCGAGGACACCGGCCGGCACGTCGTGCACGAGCTCGAGCGTTTCCTCGGTACGCTCGGCACCATCGCTGCCATCTCGCCGCTCCTTGGACTTCTCGGCACGGTCACCGGAATGATCCAGGCGTTCGATGCGATATCGACCGAGGGTGTGGGCGATCCGAAGGTACTGTCGGGTGGCATCGGCACCGCGCTGATCACGACGGCGGCGGGACTCATCGTCGCGATTCCGGCGCTCTTCGCGTACCGCCACCTGCGCGGCCTGGTCGACGTCCTGGTCGTCGATATGGAAAAGGAGGCCATGAAGCTCGTGCGCGCGTTCGACGAGGTGAGCCGGCGCGCTGACCGCGGCTCGCGGCGCCGCGAAGCCGCCTCATGAGGCTGCAAGTCAAGCGACAGGACGAGCTCGAGCTCAATCTCATCTCGTTGGTTGACGTCGTCCTGCTGCTGGTCATTTTCTTCATGCTCTCGACGACCTTTGTCCAGGACTCGCGGCTGAAGGTGGAGCTGCCCACGGCGGGATCCGCCGCGGTCGAACAGTCGATCAACCCGATCGTCATCACGATAACCGCCCAGGGCAGCTATCGCGTCAACGACCGCGCCCTCGTGAACAACGAGAGCGCGACCCTGAGCGCTGCATTGCGGCAGGTCGGCAGCGGCGTGCGGAGCGAACCGGTGACCATCCGCGCCGATGCGCGGGCGACCCACCAGTCCGTCGTGACCGCGATGGACGTGGTGGCCAAGCAGGGTTTCACGCAGGTCAACATTGCGACAGTCAGCCAGCCTGCGGAGGAATAAGGACAAGGCGAGCCTCCCGCCCTTGAGCGCGAGCGGGCTCAAGACCTATCTGCGCCTTTTCGCCTATGCGCGCCCGCACTGGGCCATGTTCCTGCTCGGCGTCCTCGGCATGGTCCTGTTCGCCGCGGTCGATGCGGGATTTGCCTACCTGGTGAAGAAGTTCATCGACGGCGCCTTCGTCGAGCGCGACAGCCGGATGCTGGTCTATGTACCCGTGGGTCTCATCGTGTTGTTTCTGGTACGGGGCATCGGCGATTACCTCTCGGTCTACGCGCCCGGCTGGGTGGGACGGCAGGTGATCAAGGCGATCCGCCACGACGTGTTTGCGCGCTACCTGCAGCTTCCCGTGTCGTTCTTCGACCGGACCGGTGTTGCACAGCTCCTGTCCCGGCTGACGTACAACATCGAGCTGGTGGCCGAGGCGGCGACGACCGCGGTTACCTCCATCATCCGCGACACGCTGACGATCTTTGGCCTGATCGGCTGGCTCATCTACCTGAACTGGCGGCTGACCCTGTTCGCGCTCGCGGTGGCGCCGCTGATCATCGGCCTCATCCGCTTCACGAGCCAGTTGTTCCGGCGTTACAGCGCGCGCATCCAGGCATCGATGGGCGACGTCACCCGTGTCGCGAAGGAGGCGCTCGAGAGCCAGCGCATGATCAAGGTATTCAACGCGGAGGAGCGGCAGATCGAGGTATTCGAGGTCGTGAACGAGCGCAATCGCGCGAGCTTCATGAAGCTCATCACGGTCAAGGCGGTGTCGAATCCGGTCGTGCAGATGATCGCAGCCGTCGGTCTTTCCGCTGTCATGTACATGGCGATTCGCGACGTTCTCGAGCTGAAGCTGACGAACGGGGAGTTCACGTCCTTCCTGACCGCGCTACTGCTCGTCACGGCGCCGCTTCGCCGCCTCGTCAGCGTCGTCGGTCCCTTGCAGCAGGGCATCGCGGCCGGGGAGAGCGTATTCGAAGTGCTCGATTCCGCGGCGGAGGACAAGGGCGGCGACATCGGCCTGCCGCGCGCGCGGGGCGATGTCGAGTTCCGGGATGTGAGCTTCACTTACGACAGCGAGAAAGGCCGCGTGCTGTCCGGCATCAGTTTCGGCGTGGCGCGCGGTGAAACCGTGGCTATCGTCGGACGCTCAGGCAGCGGCAAGTCGACGCTGATCAGCCTGCTGCCGCGCTTCCACGATCCTGACTCCGGCATGGTCCTGCTGGACGGCATCGACATACGCAAGTACCGCCTGCAGGACCTGCGCAGGCAGCTTGCGCTCGTCAGCCAGGACGTGATGCTGGTGGACGATTCGATCCGCAACAACATTGCGTTCAGCGCGCCGGGCACGGATGCGGACTCGGTCCTGCGAGCCGCCAGGGCGGCACACGTCATGGAGTTCGCGGAGCAGTTGCCCGACGGGCTCGAGACCACGATCGGCGAGCGTGGGACATTGCTCTCGGGCGGCCAGCGACAGCGCGTGGCAATCGCGCGCGCGATCCTCAAGGATGCGCCGATCCTGATCCTCGACGAGGCGACCTCGGCCCTGGACGCGGAATCCGAGCACCTGGTGCAGACCGCGCTCGGTGAGCTCCTGCGCGGGCGCACGACGCTCGTGATCGCGCACCGCCTTTCGACCATCGAGCGGGCGGACCGGATCGTCGTGATGGACGAGGGCCGCATCGTGGAATCCGGTACGCATGCCGCGCTCATCGCGGCCGGCGGCGTTTACGCCGCCCTGCACCGGATGCAATTCAACGTCTGAGCGGCTTCGGGTCATACAAACTTGGCGAGGCGTCTGCACGACTGGCTCGTTTCAACCTGGTACGGCGGCTCAGGCCGCGGCCGGTGGCTGTTGCCGATTTCCTGGCTGTTCGCTGCCGCCGCCTGGGTTCGCCGGGCGGCATATGCGCGCGGCTGGCTCTCGAGTTACCGTTCGCGCCGGCTGGTCGTGATCGTCGGCAATCTGACGGTCGGAGGCGCGGGGAAGACGCCATTCGTGATCTGGCTTGCCGGAGAGCTGGAGCGACGCGGGGTCCGGGTCGGTGTCGCCATGCGCGGCTACAAGGGAACCAGCGGCGCCGCGCGACGCATCACCGACGCGGATTCCGCCGCTGCCGCCGGGGACGAAGCGCTGATGATCCGGCGGCGGCTCGGTGCACCGGTCGCAATTGCCGCCCGGCGTTCTGACGCCGTGCGCCTGCTCGAAGACGACTGCGACGTGATCGTCTGTGACGACGGACTGCAGCACTACGCGCTCGCCCGCGACGTCGAGATCGTCGTCGTGGACGGCATGCGCGGATTCGGCAACCGTCGACTTTTGCCCGCGGGCCCGCTTCGCGAGCCGGTCTCACGAATCGGGAAAGTTGATGCCGTCGTCATCAATGGGCCGGGCTACGAGCATCCGGAGGCGATTGGAATGCGGCTCGAACCGGTCGCTGTCGTCGCCTTCCGCGACGGTTCCCGCCGCCCGCTGTCGGAATTCGCCGGGCGCGAGGTCGTCGCAGCCGCCGCGATCGGGAATCCGGAACGCTTTTTCTCGATGCTGCGCGAGCACGGTCTCCTGATCGAAACGCGGGCACTGCCCGACCACGCGCGCTTCACGCCGGCGCTCGCAGGCGCCGGGCGGGGCAAGCCGGTCCTTCTGACCGAGAAGGATGCCGTAAAATGCAGCGGCGTCGGCTGGAGCGAGGCTGGATACGTCGAAGTGGCGCCGGTCGTGGATTCGGCCTCGGCGGCGCCACTCCTCGACACGATCGCCCGGCGCATGGCCCGGATGCAAGGAAAGACAGGACATGACTGAGCGACTGACCGACATACTCGCCTGCCCGGTCTGCAAAGGCCCGCTCGTCTGGCAGCGCGAAACTGAAGAGTTCGTCTGCCGGGCGGACCGGCTGGCCTATCCGGTCCGGGACGGAATTCCCGTGATGCTGCCGGAAGAAGCGCGCCGTCTCGCCTCCGACGACAGCGCGCTCGCAAGCCGATAGACCGTGTTTCGCGTCGTCATCCCGGCACGGCACGCATCGACCCGCCTGCCGGGCAAGCCGCTCGCATTTCTGGCCGGATTGCCTATGATCCTGCACGTCCACCGGATCGCGCTTCGCGCCGGCGCCGCCGAGGTGATCATCGCGACCGACGATGAACGGATCCGCAACGCCTGCGCAGACGCGGGCGCCGAAGTCGAGATGACGTCGGAATGTCACCTGTCCGGCACTGACCGCATCGCCGAAATTGCCGGCCGCCGCAACTGGCCGGCCAACGACATCGTCGTGAATGTCCAGGGCGACGAACCGATGTTGCCCCCGGTGCTGATCGGGCAGGCCGTGAATCTGCTCGCCGCGACTCCTGGCGCCGCGATCGCGACGCTCGCATCGCCCATCGAAAATGAGGCCGAGTACCGCGATCCGAATGTCGTCAAGGTCGTGACGCGGGACGACGGGATGGCGCTCTATTTCAGCCGCGCGCCGATTCCCTTTGATCGCGACGGCACGGGCGCCGGCGCCTGGGCGAATCGCGCCGCACGGCGGCATCTTGGAATCTACGCTTATCGGGTTTCGGCCCTGCGCGCACTTTCAGCGGCGCCCCAGTCGGCGCTCGAGCGGCGCGAGCGGCTCGAACAGTTGCGCGCTCTCTCCATGGGTCTTTCGATCGTGGTCGCAGATGCGATCGAGGCGCCCGGCCCGGGCGTCGATACGCCGGACGATCTTGCGCGCGTCGAAGCGCTGCTTCACGGCCGGGGCCGCGAATGAATCACGCGGCGGATCGCGTCACGCCTTTCTACGCGGTCGAGATCAATCGTGCAGCGAACGAACGCGAGCGGCGTGGGCTGCCGGTCATCCACATGGAAGTGGGCCAGCCGTCCGCAGGCGCGCCGGCAGCGGCCATTGCCGCAGGACACAAGGCGCTCGCGGAATGTCCGCAAGGCTACTGGGAGAGCGGGGCTCTCGCAGAACGCATCGACCGGCACTACCGGGACACCTGCGATTACGCGCCCCGGCCGTCCCGGATCATCCTGACCATGGGTGCGTCCGCCGCGCTCGTGCTTGCGATATCGGTCTTGTTCCCGCGCGGCGCGAGAGTCGCCATGCCGCGACCTGGCTATCCCGCACATCGCAACGTGCTGCATGCGCTCGGGCTCGAGCCGGTGGAGATGGATTGCGGCGCGGAATCGCGCTTCCAGCCGACAGCCGCGATGGTGGCCGCTCTGGACCCTGTTCCCGCCGGACTGATCCTGACGAGCCCGTCGAATCCGGCCGGGACGATGATTCCGGATGCCGAGCTTGCCGGAATCGCCGACGTCTGCGTGGCGCGCGGCATCCGCATCATCTCGGACGAGACCTATCACGGCATCACCTACGGCAAGCGGGCGCGCTCCATGCTCGAGTACGCGCCGAATGCGATCGTCGTCAACACGTTCTCGAAATACTGGTGCATGACGGGCTGGCGGCTCGGCTGGGCGGTGGTCCCGGAGCCGCTCGTCGATGCCATGCGTCGCTTTTCCGGCAACCTCTTCCTCGTGCCACCCACGCTCTCGCAGCACGTCGCACTGGCCGCGATGGACGAGACGGAGGAACTCGAGTCCCATGTCCGGACCTACGCGCGGAACCGGGAGCTCCTGACGGATGCGCTCGCGGGACTCGGTATCGGCAGGATCGCGCCGGCCGATGGCGCCTTCTATCTGTATGCGGACATCGGTGACCTGACGCGCGACTCCCTCGCCTGGTGCCGTGAGCTCCTCGACGCCACGGGCGTGGCACTCAACACCGGGCGGGACTTCGACGGTATCCACGGCGATCGCTTTGTCAGGATCTCGTTCGCAGTCTCGACGGCGGAAACCCTGCGGGCGATCGAATTGCTCGATGCATGGCTCAGGAGGCGCAAGCGCGCATGACGCGCGTACTTTTCGTATGCCTCGGCAATATCTGCCGCTCGCCGACCGCCGAGGCAGTCGTGCGCAGTTTCGCGGCTCGCCAGGCGCCGGGCATCGAGCTCGAGGTGGACTCTGCGGGCACCCACGGCTATCACACGGGCAGCCCGCCGGACGAGCGGGCGATCGCTGCTGCCCGCCGGCGTGGCGTCGACATGAGCCGCTTACGGGCGCGCGTCGTGGAGGCGGGCGATTTCGAGCGCTTCGACCTGGTGCTTGCGATGGATGAGCCGGTCTATCGGCGCCTGCGCCGGATGGCGCCGAAATCGCAAGCGGAGCGCGTGCGCCTGTTTCTGCAATACGCGCCGCAACTGGGGCGCAGCGACGTGCCTGACCCGTACTACGGCGGCGAGAGCGGCTTCGAGGAGGTCCTGGACCTTGTCGAGGAGGCCGCGCGCGGCCTGCTGGCCGCGCTCGGCAGCCGCAGCTGAGTTATTCCTTCGGGCCGAAGTGATGCCCGTCGCCAGGTGTCGACGACCACACCGTGTAGGTCGAGCCACCCTTCGGAGCCTGATCGCCGGAGCCATCCACCGGCGCCGATATCACCGCAGGCGGCGGTGGCGGAGCGGCCGTCGTGTCCATCAAC
>DAIRVV010000117.1:0-7606 GCA_036802645.1 Steroidobacteraceae bacterium | reverse complement strand
CACCCGGTAGGCGATGACCTACTTCGCACCTGACCGCGCCGCCGCGGACGCCATGGCGGTCGCCGTCACGACGCATGGCTGGGACGGCGAATGGTTCCTGCGCGCTTATGACGATGCGGGCCAGGCGGTCGGCAGCCACCGGAACGCCGAGGGCCAGATCTATCTCGAGCCGCAGGCGTTCTGCGCGATGGCCGGTATCGGCGCCGAAGCGGGATTGTCCGACCGCGCGCTGAAGAGCGTCGCCGAGCGCCTCGCGAGCAGTTTCGGCGTGCGGCTGCTCGATCCTCCGTATACCGCTTATCACAGCGAGCTCGGCGAGATCTCGACTTACTTGCCGGGCTACAAGGAAAACGGCTCGGTGTTCTGCCACACGAATCCCTGGGTGATCATCGCCGAGGCCCAGCGCGGCCGCGGCGACCGGGCGATGCAGGTGCTGCGCGCGATCGCGCCGACCTACCAGGCAGATCCGGACACGCGTCGGACCGAGCCCTACGTGTACGCGCAGATGGTCGCCGGCCCGCAGGCGGCAAATCCAGGTGAGGCGAAAAATTCCTGGCTGACCGGATCGGCGTCCTGGTCGCTCGTCGCCGTGACGCAATATATCCTCGGCCTCCGTGCCTGCCTCGACGGCCTCGTCGTCGATCCCTGCATTCCAGCCGATTGGGCATCGTTCAGCGCGCGGCGCCGTTTTCGCGGCGCCACATACGAAATCGACGTCCAGAATCCGAATGGCGCTGGCCGCGGCGTGCGCAGCATGAGCGTCGACGGCAAGACCGTCGTCGGCAATGTCGTCCCGCTGGCGGCGCCGGGGATGACGGTCCGCGTGAAGGTCGAGCTCGGCTGACGCATGAGCGACACGCTCGAGCTGGGCGACGGTCGCTGGAAGGTTCTCGTCGCGCCGGCGCTCGGCGGCAGTCTTCTCGCCTGCGAACATGACGGCCTGCCCGTGCTGCAGCCGGTCGCACAGCCGACGGGTGCGGCCCGGCGGTCCACACCCTGCTGCCATATTCCACTGATCCCGTTTTCGAACCGCATCGAGAGCGGCCGCTTCCGGTTTGAAGGGCGCGACATTCACCTCGCGCCCAATGTCGACGGCTCGCCGCATGCCATGCACGGGCACGGCTGGCAGGCCGAGTGGCTGGTGAACGAGCGTGACGCCACGCGCTGCGCGCTGTCGTTTCAGCATGAGCGGACGGCGGACTGGCCGTGGTGCTACGCGGGCCGGCAGACGATCGCGGTTGCGGGCGACACGCTTCGCGTGACGCTCGCCGTCGTGAACCAGGAGTCGACGGCGATGCCCTGCGGTCTCGGATTTCACCCTTTCCTGCCGGCGGCGGGTGGCCCGCGCATACAGTTCGAAGCCGCACGCATCTGGGACGGAAATGCCGGCGCATTTCCGCGCAAGCGCATCGACATTCCCGCGCCGTTCTGCTTTCGCGAGGGGCCGCGCGTATCGGACCGGCCGGGAACCGATCACTGCTTCGACGGCTGGCCGGGCCGCGTGAAGATGCGCTTTGACGCGCCCGCGCGGTCGCTCGTCCTCGATGGCTGCGAGGCGACGCGCTTCCTCATCGTCTATATCCCGGAAGCTGCCGACTATTTCTGCGTCGAGCCCGTCACACACGCGGTGAACGCGATGAACCTGCCGGACGCCACGGAGGGCGGCCTCTGGGTGCTCGCGCCCCAGGCGACCCGCGAAATCTCGATGACAATCCGCTGCAACAAAGGGGACGGTCACATTTAAAGGGGACGTCGTCTATGGCGTCTCGTGGAAGAACCGCCAATCGGCCTTCTGGCTTTCCCGCTCCCAGGGTTTGACGACGCGCGTCCGCCACTCGCTTCCGGAATCTACGCCAGCATCGTGGGTGACCGCGGCATCGAGTGCGCGATCGCGACCGGCCTGGTAGTCGGCGAAGGCAGGAGCCGCCGGAAGGTCGGGCAGGATCCACTCGCGCTGGTCGAGTGGCGTCGAGTCCTGCCAGCGCAAAGTGGAGATGATGTAGGGAATCTTCGAGACTGGCCCGCTCGCAAACTTCGCGTCACCGAAGTGGTTGGGCGAGCCGCCCGTCGGCTCTCCGACGAAGAGCACGTCCGTCTCACGCTCCAGTCGCGTCGCAAAGTTCATCGCCGCGGAAAATGTGATTGGAGAGATCAGCGCGTAGAGTCCACCCGGACGGTTGTAGCGACTCTTGACCAAGAACCGGCGCAGCGGCTCGGCCAGCAGGTTGTTGCCGCCGCCATTGTCGCGAAGATCGATGATGACTCGCTCGGCCTTGCTGCTACGAAGCGCTGACGTCGCCTCCGCCGTGAACGCCTCGAAAGATAAGGTCTCTCCATCTTCCATCGCACCGATCGACAGCACGAGCACCCGGCCGTTTTCGATTTCGAATACGCTGTTCGTTGCGCCGTCCGATGAGGTTTCCAGGATCGATCTGCTCCGTTTCAGGCCCTCGAGCCCCTTGTGACCATCGGCACTCGGCACCAGCAGCGCGGAGAGACTCTGCGATTCTGGCCCTCGCGCTTCGAAGCGTACTGGCTCCGCGGAATCGGCCGAGGTCGCATCGAGTCCGGCTAGAAAACCGGGAATCGCAAGGCCAACCTCGGCCCACCGCGTGGGCCAGGCGCGATTGCCGGCTGATTGCGTTTCAACGAATTGCCGGACGAGGGCGTTAATGTCGTTGTCGCCGATCCGCGTGAGGCGCGCGCCGAGCAGCGGCAGCGCCGCGCCTTTCGCCGCGACGACATAGAGGCCGTCCTCGAATCGCTTGAGTCGCAGCGGGTAGCGCTGGGTGAACACCGGTACATCGCCGAAGATCGGGATGGACGCGGTATGGCCATCGTTGGCGGCATGGAACATCCGCCCCAGGGCCATCGCATAGTGTGGCAGGTCAGTGTCGCCCGCCATCGCAAGGAGTGCACCGCGCGCCGCAATAAATTCGGGCGCGACCGCGAACTCGGCACCGCGTGGATGAATTTCGACGATCTCCTTCGCGAGCTGCCCGGCCTCTGCACGATAATCTTCGGCCGATGCCGTGCCGGTCGCGACGAGTACCGCAGTGACAAATGCCATCAAATGCATGATCCGCTCCGTCGATCGACCCGCCCCGGAGCCTAACTCACCCGCACCCGACGAATTTGCCTCCCTCGTCCAAGCGAACGGGCACAGAGACGAGGCGTGACAATCGGGACAGAGATCGTGTCGTCGCGGTCACGGTGCGAGATGGGCACGCCGCCGAAAGAACGGATATAGCGGCAGCCCGAGGACGAGCAGCCCGATCGCCGCGGCTGCCTCCGTCGGGCTTTCGACAATCGTGCTCACGAGCACGCCCGCCATGATCAACACGAATGCGAGCGGTACGATCGGATAGAACGGCGTGCGGTAGGGACGCGGCGCATCCGCCATGCGCCGGCGCAGCACCATGAGCGCGATCCCGGACAATCCCCAGAACAGGACGAAATTGAGCGTCGCGAGATTCGTGAGCTGATCAAACGTGCCGGTCACGGCAAGCAACACCGCGAGCACGCCGTGCAGGACGATCGAGGCAGACGGCACGTTCGCGCCCGGAGAAAGGCGCGCAAAGCGACTGAAGAAAAGCCCGTCACGCGCCGCGGCATACGGCACACGCGCGCGCGTCAGCAGCACGCCATTCAGCGCGCCGACCGCCGAAATCAGGAAAATGACCGCGGCTATCGACAGCGCCTTTGGACCCAGGAATGTCACGGCGGCGCGCGCGCCGACGGCCGGCGCTTCCGGATAGGCGGTCGAGCTCGCCGTCACCACCGCGTCGAATGGCAGCGCAAAGAAGTACGCGGCGTTTACGAGCAGGTACAACACGACGACCAGGAGCCCGCCGCCGATCACGGCCCGCGGCACATTTCGATCGGGATCCCGCACCTCTGCCGCCGTCATCGGAAGGTACTGCCAGCCGCTGTATGCCCAAAGCGCGGCCAGCATGGCAAAGCCGAAAGCGCTCGCGCCTGGATTGGCCGCGACGATCTCGCTCGCGACCGGTGCGGCGGCGTCCGTCCCGCCTGCGAACAGGAACACGCCGCCGACCAGCGCGATGAGCGAGAGCACCTTGAGCGAGGTCAGAAAAGTCTGCACACGGCCGCCGAAGGCGACGCCCGCGAGATTGACCGCCGTAAAGATCGCAATCACGGCGATGCCGATCGCCTGCCTCAGCCCGAACTGCCAGCTCGCCGGCCGCCCGAACAGCTCGATCTCGCGCTCGATCCACGGTGCCGGCAGGCTCACGACGTCGGACAGGAAGATCGAGAATGCCGCACCGTAAGCCGCGAGACTCGCGGCGCCGATGACGAAGCTCACGCAGACGTAAAGGAAGGCCGGCAGATCGCCGAATGCGGCTCGCGCGTAGAGATACTCGCCGCCGGCGCGCGGCATCAGCGTGCCAAGCTCGGCGAAGCAGAGCGCGCCAAGGATCGCCACGAATCCCGCAGCGGCCCAGGCGGCGAGCACCCAGAGCGGCGAGCCGACCGCCTGCGCCATCGGCGCGGACTTCAGGAACACGCCCGTGCCGATCGTGATGCCGACCACGATCGCGATGCCGTGGGTCAAAGTGAGGTCGCGGCGCAGCTCGGTCATGGGTGTGCGCAGCAGTCTACAGCGTATCTAGCCCCCCGCCTTGCCGATATCCCCTGGCTTCCGGAGCATCTTGTCCACCTCGCCGAGGTGCGCCTCTTCCGTGCGGATCATCTCGCGGGCAAATTCCTCGATCTGGATCGAGCTTCCTTCCACCTGCTTCAGCAGCTTGTAGTACAGATCGAGCGTATCGCGCTCGTGCTGCATCGCTTCGCGGAGGATGTCGCCGATGTCGTGCTTGTGCGTCTCGAGCAGCGGGCCGATGGCGAGTGATGGATGCTCACCGAGCTGCGTGATCAGCTCGCCCGCCTGCTGAGCGTGGGTGAGCCCCTCTGTCGCCTGAGCGCGCAGCCAGCTCACGATCGGGATACGGTTGTAGCCATATGTCATGAGCGAGTAGTGCGTGTAGCGCACCATTCCCGCCAGTTCGAATTCGAGGATCTTGTTGAGCGTCGCGGCGACGGCCTTGGTTTCAAGTTTCATGGCCACTCCTTGCCTGCCCGGGAATTACTTGATTCTACCGCGCCGTTCACGGCACGACCGCAACGCAAATCAGACTGATTCGTAATGCGATCTTGGTTGCCGGACGGAATATACGGTGTCGAACCTCGCTTCGAGGTCCGCGTTTGCGCCACGCATTCCATCCACGACCGATTTCGCCCACTCGAAATACTCGACCTTTCTGGAATCCGGCCAGTCTGCTGGCGGACTAGCCAGGATCTCCCGCAGGTTGCAGATTTTGTCCGCGATCTTGATCTGTCGCGCGTCGCGGCTCACTTCGCCCGCATGCGCCACCTGCCGGAGCTTGCGCTCTGCCTTCGGCAGCCGCTTGTCATCCGAGACCTCCGCGACGAGTCTGGCGACGCGATCGCCAAAGACCTCGGAAATGTCCTCGAACCTCGTCTGGGTGTCTTCGATCGTGTCGTGCAGCAGGGCCGCCCGCAGGATCAACGAATTGTCGACACTCATGTCGCGCACCTCCATCCGGGCGCGCCACGCGACAATCCCTTCCGCGCCGCGCGCGGGTTTACCGGCCGCCGTCTTCGACGGCCGCCCATCAACCAGTATTTTTCGGATCCGGGCGTGAGCTGAATGTCACGGCCCGCTTGAATTCACGTTTGCCTTTCGGCCGTGTGCCCCGTTTGCCGGGGGAACCACCGTGCCCATCAGGTCGGTTGGCGGGAGCGATCGCTCCACTCTTCACGACGCAAATTCTAGCATTTTTCCGCTGGAAATGCGACAAGCGCAGGGCAATGCCGACACTGATCGCCAAGTTCCTCGCCTGGATCCTCCGCGCCCTCGGCATGCTCCTGCTGATCGTCGGCGTGCTGGTCGGCATCGCCTGGATCAAGGCCGAGTGGGACCGGATGGCCGAGATCGAACGGGACATCGCCCTCAAGGAGGAATCGCTCGGAGAGCTGCGGTCTGAAGTGACTTCGCTCGAGACCGAGGTCGCCGAGGTGAACAGGCGATGGCGGGAGCACCTGGCCGAGGTGCGAATCGTCATGCAGGGGGAAGTCGATCGCATCGACGCGCGAATCGCGAGCGTGTCGCCTGACTGGAATCGGGTCCTGGCGCACCTTCAGAGGGTGAAGACGCTCGCCAGTGATGCGCGGAAGAAGGCGGATCGCGCCAAGGCCAGGGTCAAGGCGCTCCAACGAGCCGCCCACTGGTGGGACAAGTTCGTCAGTCCCGAAAAGCTGATCGAGCTCGAGCTGGCGAAGGCCAACTATGCGGCGCTGGATCGTGCGGCAGTCTCAATCGAAGTCGTTCGAGACCAGGCAGCCCGGAACATCGAAAACTCCCCGGTCACCAAGCTGATCGAAGAGAGCCGGAACAAGAAGCTGATCATCGCGAATCTCGACAAGTCCGAGTCGCCGGAAGCCGCGGCGCTGCTCGAGGAGCGGCGGGAGAAAGAGCTGGAGATCGAAGCAGTCGCGAATCAGATCGGCGGACAGCGCGAGCAGGCGGCGAATGATCCCTCGACGCGTCTGCTCTCCGCGGTCAAGGCCAATCTGCCGACTGCGATTCTGATCCTCATCGGCGTCCTGCTTGCGCCATTCATCGTGCGGACATTCCTGTACTTCGTGCTGGCGCCCGCAGCGAGCCGGCTTCCGGCAATCGCCATCCTTCCGAACGCGGCGGCGCCGGCGATCCCCGAACCGGCGCCGTCCGGGGTTTCGGTGGCGCTCGACGTCGCGCAGGACGAAGCCCTGCTCATCCAAGCGGACTTCCTGCAAAGCAGCAGCCTGCCGGCGAGGAAATACACGGTCTGGCTCCTCAATCCGCGCATTCCGTTCACGAGCCTTGCCTCGGGCATGTTTGCGCTCACCTGCATTCAACCCGAGGGAACGACGCCGACCCGCGCCGTAATCTCCTCCCAGAAGGACATCTTCGGGGAAGTCGGCGTCATCGAGATTCCCGATGGGGCCGCGATGATCGTCCAGCCCCACTCACTGGCCGGTGTCGTGAAGCCGGCTGCTTCGCCCGTGCAGATTTCCCGTCACTGGCGACTGCTGAGCCTGCACGCCTGGCTGACATTCCAGTTCAGGTATCTCGCCTTCCACGGGCCCTGCAAACTCATCCTGAAAGGATGCCGCGGGGTGCGCTCGGAAGAGCCGCGCGCCAATCAGCCGCGACTCATCAACCAGGCCGCCACCATCGGGTTCAGCGCAAACCTCAGCTACAAGACCACGCGATGCGAAACGTTCGTTTCCTACCTGCGCGGCAAGGAAAACCTGTTCAACGACCTGTTCGGCGGCGGCCCCGGCCGGTTCGTCTACGAAGAAGTTCCTTCATCGACCCGCAAGGCGGGAATCACGGGACGCGGGCTCGAGGGTTTTGTCGACGCGGTGCTGAAAGCCTTCGGAATCTGATCAGCCCGCCGGTTCGGGCGCGAGGTCGCCCGTGAGAATGATCTCGACGCGGCGGTTCCGCGCGCGGCCCTGGCTCGTCGCGTTGTCCGCGACCGGCCGGTCCGGGCCGAGGCCTTCGACATTGATCGAC
>DAIRVV010000116.1:0-7684 GCA_036802645.1 Steroidobacteraceae bacterium | reverse complement strand
GTCGCGCAGCCACACGTCCGCGCCCGCCTCGAATGTCTCGAGCTCGCGCACGTCGATGTCGTCGAGGTCGTCGAGATTCGCCGGCAAGGCGCTCCGCACGTACGCGATCGGGATGTCCAGAGTGACCGGATCCGGCGACTGTCCGCTGCCGATGTCGACGTCGCCATCGTGACCGGTCGCACAAGCGACGAGCGTCGCGGCTGCAAACGCCGGAATCCATGTTCTCGTATTCGTGACAGGCATCTCAATTCACTCCGGTTCCGGCGACGTCTTATTCACGACAGAATGCAGGCGAACGACTGGGTCACGGACGTCGAAACCCTTCTGTCGTTCCATGAATACAAGCATTTGCGCGTTTGACGACCGGTCATGGATTCAGCCTACCTTGACCTGCGTCGCGGGTGAATGTCGCGGTTCAGAGACATTACTCGCCCATCAGGCCGCCGATATATTCGCCCGCAGTTTCAAAAACCGCGAGCGAGTGGAGCACGGAAATGCGCTGGTCGCCAGAATCTGTCGGTTCGTTCGTGAAGCGCGTCACCGCTCTCGTGGTGCTCGCTGCAATCGCGTCACACGCAAGCGCGGGACCGCGCGAGCAGGCGAAGCGGATGCACGATCGCATCGCGGGCGTGCCGCCATCGGCCGCGGTGCTCAACTCGATGGAAGCGGCGATCGCCGGCGGCGACACCGCGGCTGCCGCGCTCATTGCGATGAACAATCCTGCGTTCTATTCGGTGACTCTCAAGAACCTCGTCACACCGTGGACGAACCGAGAGCAGACGGTGTTCGCGCCGCTCAACGACTACAGCGCGACGGTGATCGGAATGGTGCGCGACGACGTGCCGTTCAACGAGCTGCTTTCGGCCGACATCCTCTACGTGGGCAATGCGGGCCTCGGCCTGCCGGCGGTCTCCGCGTCGAGCAACACGCACTACGAGCAGATGGAGTCGAGCGGCGTCAACATGCTCACGGGCCTGCAGCGCACGACGCAGTCCGGCGTTTACGGCACGCCACCCGCGGCGACCGCCGGCGTCATGACGTCGCGCGCAGCGGCGCAGTCGTTTTTCATCGCCGGCACGAACCGCGCGATGTTCCGCTTCACCCTGCTGAACCACATGTGCCGCGACCTCGAAGAGGTGCAGGACACTTCGCGCCCGCCGGACCGCATCCGCCAGGACGTGAGCCGGAGCCCCGGTGGCGACGCGCGCCTGTTCCTGAACAACTGCGTCGGCTGCCACTCGGGCATGGACCCGATGGCGCAGGCCTTCGCCTACTACACCTACGACGAAGCGCAGGGGCGCCTCGTCTACACCGGCGGCACCGTGCAGCCGAAGTACTTCAACAACGACACGACCTTCGCGTTCGGATTCCGCACGCCCGACGACGAGTGGGAGAACCGCTGGCGGCAGGGTGAAAACTCACTGCTCGGCTGGGACGCTTCGCTGCCGGGCACCGGCACCGGCGCGAAATCGCTCGGCCAGGAGTTCGGCGCGAGCGACGCATTCGCGACCTGCCAGGTCGAGAAAGTGTTCCGCACCGTGTGCCTGCGCAATCCGCAGGACGCGCCCGACCGCAGCCAGATCAGCGCGATGACGAATTCGTTCCGCACGAGCGGCTACCGGCTCAAGCAGGCATTCGCCGATGCCGCCACCTACTGCATGGGCGACTGAGGGACAGACGATGAATCGCAGCCGCACATTCCGCTCGCGCGTCCTCGCCGCCCTTCTGCCTGCGCTCGCTCTGCTCGCGCTCGCGGGCTGCGGTGGCGGCGCCTCGACCACGGAAAATCCGCCCACGACTCCGCCGCCGCCCGTCGGTTACACCGGCCCGCCGCCGGCGAGCCAGGACGTGCAGGCCTTCAAGCTCAATGTCTGGGACAACCTCCAGGCGGCGAACCGCTGCGGCCAGTGCCATGGCACGGGCGGGCAGGTGCCGAGCTTCGTGCGCAATGACGACATCAACCTGGCCTACGAAGCGGCCAATGGCGTCGTAGACCTCGGAAATCCCGCCGCCTCGACGATGGTCACGAAAGTCGGCGGCGGCCACAACTGCTGGCTCGCCGCGGATTCCGCCTGCGCCGACCAGCTCACGGTCTGGATCCGCAACTGGGCCGGCCAGACGCTCGGCGGCACACGCGGTGCACCGCTGCAGCCGCCGCCGATCAAGGACGTCGGCGCGAGCAAGTCTTTCCCCACGGATTCCGGCCTCTTCGGCTCGACGGTCTACCCGGTGCTGACGCAATACTGCTCGCGCTGCCATTCCTCGGGCGCGCTCACGCCGCAGTCGCCCTTCTTCGCGGAAGGCGACGTGGACGTCGCTTACGCCGCGGTGCGCGCCAAGATCAATCTCGACACGCCGGACCAGTCGCGCCTCGTCGTGCGCCTGCGCCAGGAGTTCCACAACTGCTGGACCGACTGCGCGACGGCCGCGAACGTCATGCAGGGCGCGATCGAGGACTTCGCCGACGGCGTGCCGCTCACGCAGGTCGACCCGGATCTCGTGATCTCGAAGGCGCTGACGCTCTATGACGGCACCGTCGCGAGCGGCGGCAATCGCTTCGACAATGCAGCGATCGCGATCTATGAATTCAAGACCGGCACCGGCACGGTCGCCTATGACACCTCGGGCGTCGAGCCCGGGGCCAATCTCACGCTGACCGGCGCCGCGACCTGGGTCGGCGGCTGGGGCATCGACCTCCGTGGCGGCAAGGCACAGGCGTCGACCGCCTCCAGCCGCAAGTTCCACGACCTGATCCGCGCAACCGGCGAGTACACGATCGAGGCCTGGGTCGCGCCCGCCAATGTGGTGCAGGAGCAGGCCTACATCGTCAGCTACTCCGGCGGCACGACGGCGCGGAACTTCACGCTCGGCCAGACGATGTACAACTACGACTACTTCAACCGCGCGACGACCACGGACGCGAACGGCGAGCCCGGGCTATCGACGCCCTCGGCAGATGAAGTCTTGCAGGCGACGCTCCAGCACGTGGTCGCGACTTACAGCGCGGTCGATGGACGCCGCATCTACGTGAATGGGGAGTTGCGCACGACGGCGGACCCGGTGGCCGCCGGCCTCTTCACGGACTGGAACGACACATTCGCGCTGGTGCTCGGCAACGAGGTCAGCAATGACCGCACCTGGCAGGGCGTCATCAGGATGGTCGCGATCCACAACCGCGCGCTGACCGAGGCGCAGATCGACCAGAACTTCGAAGCGGGCGTGGGCGAGAGGTTCTACCTGCTGTTCTCGGTTTCGCATCTCGTCAATGTGCCGCAGAGCTACGTCATGTTCGAGGCGAGCCAGTTCGACAGCTACTCGTACCTGTTCAACGAGCCGGCGTTCATCAGTCTCGATGGCGACCAGGATCCGGATCAGATCCGTATCAGGGGGCTGCGCATCGGCTTGAACGGCGCCGAGGCGAAAGTCGGCCAGGCCTACTCGCCGCTGGACCGGACGGTGACCGCGGCGGCATACGAGCCCGCGACGGGATTCGATCTCGCGAACATCGGCACCGTGGTCGCGCTCGACAAGGGCCCGTCTGCGGACGAGTTCTTCCTGAGCTTCGAGCAGATCGCCACCAACAGCAATCCGTTCAACGAGCCCGTGCCGACGCCGCTGCCGCCGCCGCCCGATGGCGACCCGGCCTCGGAGATCGGCCTCAGGACCTTCGAGGAGATTTCCGCCTCGATGGCCGGCATGACCGGCGTGCCCACGACGAATGCGAACGTGGCGGACACCTACCTGCGCGTGCGTGAGCAGCTGCCCACGGTCGAGAACATCGAGGGCTTCCTGTCCTCGCACCAGGTGGGCGCTGCCCAGCTCGCGATCGAGTACTGCAACGAGCTCGTGAATGACAATGGGCTTCGCGCCGCGTATTTCCCAGGCTTCAACTTCGGCGCGTCCGCCGCGACGGCCTTCGATACGCCGGCCGAGCGCGCCCAGATCACGGGCCCGCTGGTCGCGCGAGCGGTCGGCACGGGTCTCGCGTCGCAGCCGACCGCCGGCGAAATCACGGCAGAAGTCGATGCCCTGATCGGAAGACTCACGACCTGCGGCGCGGGCTGCGCCGCCGATCGTACGGAAGTCGTGGTGAAGTCGGCGTGTTCGGCGGTGATCGGCAGCGCAAGCACGCTGCTGCAATGAGGTGATTGCAACGATGAAAAGAAACTCGCACCGCGGCGCCCTCCATCCCGACGCACCGCTTTACCAGGTGGACCATCCGCGCCCGGTTACGCGACGGCAGTTCGTCTCGCAGGGCTTCGTGGCGGGCGCGGCCACCGTCATCGCACCGACGCTGTTCAGCCTCTTCGCCAATCCGCGCGCCGCGCAGGCCGCGCTTTCGCCAGACCTCGAGGCGCTGAAGTCGAGCTGCGGCTTCGCCGTCCAGGGCGCCGGCAAGATCCCGTTCATCTGCATCGACCTCGCGGGCGGCGCCAACATGGTCGGCTCGAACGTGCTGGTGGGCGGGCAGGGCGGTCAGCAGGATTTCCTCTCGGTTGCCGGTTACGGCCGCCAGGGCCTGCCCGGAGACATGGTCCCGAACGCGCCGAATCCCGGCAGCGCGACCAACAATTTCATCGAGAGTCGCCTCGGGCTCCTGTTCCACCTCGACAGCGCCTTCGTGCGCGGCATCCTCGAGCGCGTCAACGTTACGACGGCCGCGAACGTGAACGGCGCGGTCATTCCGGCTCGTTCCGAGAACGACACCGGCAACAACCCGCACAACCCGATGTACGGAATTTTCACTGCCGGCGCGGATGGCGAGCTGCTGACGCTGATCGGCTCGGAAAGCTCCGAGTCGGGCGGCAACTCGATGTCGCCTTCCTACATGATCAACCCTTCAGTGCGGCCGACGAAGGTCGACCGCACGAGCGACGTCACGGGCCTCGTGGACACCGGCAAGCTGGTCGGGCTCCTCGACCAGGACGATGCGGTGCGAGTGATGGAATCCATCCAGCGCTTGTCGGACGACAAGCTGACGAAGGTGACGACCGGCATCACCCGCGACGCGATCATCAAGGATCTCGTCCGCTGCAATTACGTGAAGGCCGCGGACCTCACCGACCGTTACGGCGACCCGTCGGCGCTCAACCCCGAGCTCGACCCGGACATCGTGGGCCCGGCGGGTATCTTTACGCAGGCGGAATTCGACAACGACGACGAGTTCAGGAAGACCGCCGCCGTCATGAAGCTCGTCATCAATGGCTACGCGGGGGCAGGCACGATCACGATGGGCGGCTACGATTACCATGGCCAGGGCCGCGCAACCGGCGAGCTGCGCGACCTGCGCGCGGGCCGCTGCATGGGCGCCTGCCTGGAGTACGCAGCGCGCCGCGGCGTTCCGCTCATGGTCTATGTCTTCAGCGACGGCTCGCTTTCGGCGGATGGCGTCGTGGACAATAGTGCCGACGGCCGCGGCAAGTTCGACTGGTCGAGCGACAACCAGCAGACGGCCGCGTCGTTCTTCCTGGTTTACAACCCCGCGGGACGCGCCCAACTTTATACCGGCGACAGCCGGCCGCCGGCGCAGCACCAGCAGATCGGATGGTTCAAGAACGACGGCTCGGTCGAGACCGCGGGCACGCCGGCCGCGAACAACGTCAATCTGCTGGTCGAAACCGCGATCCTCAACTACATGGCGCTGCACGGCGAACAGGGAATGTTCGGCACTCGATTCCCAGGCCACGGACTGGGATCGGCGTCTCTCCAGGACAGCCTCATCGCGTTCAACCCGATCGTCAGCGGCACGATCTAGACACCATTGTGTGACGTGCGCCGAGACCGCCGGCGCTCGTTAAGTAAACATATCCCGAGCCGGATTGGCCGGCGTTATGTCACGCGGGGTTGACGTTATGGATATACGCAATCGTCACCGCGGCCGGGTCCTGCGCCATTGCCTTGCAGCAATGGTCGCGGCGGTCTCGCTGGCCGCCTCGGCTGCAGAAGGACCGGCTGCTCCGGATTTCGCCTTGGCGTCGACGCTGGGCGCCAACTACCGCCTCTCCGAATACCGCGGTGAAGTCGTCGCCCTCGTGTTCTGGGCGAGCTGGTGCGGCGACTGTCGTCGCGAGCTCGAGCGATTCGAGCGCCTGCGGCGCACTTACGGAAGCGTCGGATTCAATGTGCTCGGCGTGAACCTCGACCCGGAGCCGGAGCAGGCCGCCGCGATCGCGGGTGCCGCGGGCATCGGCTACCCGGTGCTGCTCGATGCCGGCAAGGACGTCAGCAAGGACTATCGCGCGGACGAACTGCCATTGATCGTCCTCATCGACCGCCAGGGCGCGATCCGCGCCCGGCACCAGGCGCTCGACGAGCGCGCAGAGCGGGGACTCCTGGTGAATCTCCGCGACCTGATCGACGAGTAAGCGGGAGCGAGCATGAGAAGTGCAATGATTTCATTCCTGGCGGGCGTCGTCATGTCGATGCCCGCGCTCGCAAGCGATGCCGCGGAGCCCGCGGCAACGCCTGCCGTCGAACGCTCCGCCCTCGATACCGAGGTCCAGTCGCTCCGGCGCGAGGTCGTCGACCTCAACCGCGACCTGTTCATGCTGGAGGAAGATCTCCTGTTCCCCGCGAGCACGCAAGTCGCCGTTTTCCTGTCGATGGACGTCGGCACATTTTTCGCGCTCGACTCCGTGCAGCTGAAGATCGACGACAAGGAAGTCGCGAATTATCTCTACACGGCGCGCGAGCAGGACGCTCTGAAGCGCGGCGGCGTGCACCGCCTTTGGCTCGGCAACATGAAGGCCGGCGAACACGAGGTCGTCGCCTTCTTCACGGGGCAGGGCACGCACGAACGCGACTACAAGCGCGGCACGACGCTCAAGGTGGACAAGGGAGTCGGCGCCCGATACGTGGAGCTCAAGATCAGCGACAAGGTCTCGAAGCTCCAGCCCGAATTCGTGGTCCGCGTCTGGGAGTAGGCGCGGGGTGCTGCGCAAACTCCTCATCCTGGCCGCGCTGGCTTCGCCTGCGATTGCCGCGCCCGTCGTCGAGCAGGAGGCCATCCCGGGCCTGCCCGCCGTCAAGGTGCAGGACCTGCACTACGGCGACGTGCTGTTCTATTTCTACCAGCACGATCATTTCGATGCGCTCGTGCGGCTCGCCGCCTATCACGACCAGGGCCGGCTTGCGTCGCACGCGCGGGATTCCGAACTGCTGCGCGGCGGCCTCTACCTTTCGCTCGGCCAGCATCGCGAGGCGCGCGAGATTTTCGAGCGCCTGCTGGCGGACGCGTCGACACCGGATCCCGTGCGCGACCAGGCCTGGTTTTATCTCGCCAAGGTACTTTATGCAGCCGGACTGTACGAAGAATCGGACCGGGCGCTGCGCCAGTCGGCCGGCTCGCTTCCGGTCGAGCAGGAGGCGGAACGCCGCCTGCTGATCGCGCAAGGGCTCCTGTACCGGCAGCGTTACGACGAGGCGATCGCGGAGCTGTCGAGTTGGCAAGGGCCGCGTTACTGGCTCGCCTACGGGCAGTTCAATCTTGGCGTCGCGCTGGTGCGGGTCGGCGAGAAAGAGCGCGGCCTCGCGCTGCTCGACAGCGTGGGTCAACTCGTCACGAAGTGGCCGGAGACGATGGCCCTCCGCGACAAGGCGAACCTGGCGATCGGCTACGCCCACTTGCAGGCGGGCGAGCCCGCGGCTGCGCGTCTCGCGCTCGATCGCGTGCGCCTGGCCGGGC
>DAIRVV010000115.1:0-7686 GCA_036802645.1 Steroidobacteraceae bacterium | reverse complement strand
GGAGTTCAGACGTGTGTTCCGATCTCGGTGCTCGATGCCGCCATCGCCGGTCGCGGCGACCGTTCGCTCGGAGGCTGGCTGAAATCCGCCTGGCTCGCGCTCGCCGGACCCGCCACGATCGAAGACGAATCAGATCTTGCGAATGCGGAATTGCTGTTCGGCGCCCTCGACCGGCTCGAACACGAGGCAGGCTGCCTTCCGTCCGCATCGGCGATCGAGGCGGCGATCGCGGGAGTCATGGCCTCGCCGGTCGGCAGCGACAGCGCGCGCGTACAGGTCATGACCATTCACCGCGCGAAGGGACTCGAGTTCGATGTCGTGATCCTGCCGGACCTGCAGCGAGCCGCCCGGGGGAGCGAGCGGCCGCTTCTATACTGGTCGACGGTCGCAACCGGACCCGGAGAACGCGGCATCGTGCTCGCGAGCCGCACGGATTCGGATGAGGGCGACGGCAGCGCGGACGCACTGGAGCGCTGGATGCGAAAGCTCGGCGCGGAACGCGAGGCTCTTGAACTCGGTCGTCTGGCCTACGTCGCGGCGACGCGCGCGCGGCGGCGACTGCACCTGATCGGCAGCGCGAGCGTTCGGCAAACGGCGGACGGGGCAGATCTCCGTCCGCCGCGATCCGCCAGCCTGCTTGGATTTCTCTGGCCGGTGCTGTCACCCCATTTCGAGCGGGCACTCGCGGCACGGCCGCAGTCGGAGAGCGCCGGAGATCAAAAACCGGCTGGCCGGCCGCGTCTTACGTCGCCCCCGGCGCGGCGCCTCGTCGCCGGATTTCGCGCGCCGGAGCCGGAGACGCTCCCGCTCGCGCCGACGCTCCGCATTTCGGGCGGGCAGGACGGCTCGATTCGCCCGGAATTTGACTGGGCCGGCGCGATTGCGCAGGCGGTCGGCCAGATCGTGCATGCGGAATTGCAGCGCATGGCAGAGCAGGGCGCGCGAGTGGAAAAAGACGACGTGGCCGAAGCGCGATGGCGCCGGCAGCTTCCCGGTCTCGGCATTGATGTGGCACACGTGCCTGGGGCTCTCGATCGCATCCGGCGCGCCATGACCGCGGTCACGCGGAGCAAGCTGGCGGCGCGGCTCCTCGACCCCGCTGCGCGCGAGGGCCGCGCCGAGCTCGCACTGACTGCAATGATCGACGGCGCCGCGCACAGTCTCCGCATCGATCGCACATTCGTCGACGAAGCAGGCACACGCTGGGTCGTCGACTGGAAGACGAGTGCCCACGAAGGCGGGGATCGCGAGTCATTCCTCGACCGCGAGCTCGAGCGTTATCGCGGACAGCTCGAGCGTTACGCGCGCGCGATCCGCCTGATGGAACCGGACCGGCCGCTGCGAGTCGGCTTGTACTTCCCGCTGCTCGACGCCTGGCGCGAGCTTTAGGATTCAAAGGGGACGGTCACTTTTAAAGGGGACAGACACTTTTAGCCAGAAGGCCCAAATCGCAGCGCAAATTGGCGTCTAAAAGTGTCTGTCCCCTTTAAAAGTGACCGTCCCCTTTGAATCCTAGAAGCTGCCCTCGATGGTGAAGGGTCTCCGCCCCTGGCTGTCGGGCGGTCCGAGAAAGCCGAGTGTGTCGAAGATCGCGGGCCCGGCGCCAGGCCCCGGAGCCGCATCGCCGCTCAGGAGATATCTCCCGTCGTGGTCGAGCTCGACGGCGCCGCGCACGTGCAACGGACCGCCGAGATCACGCAAGCGTCCGTTGAGCGCCTTCGTGCCAACCGTGCCCTCGCCGACGACCAGTTCGAAATCGCCCAGCAATTGCCCATGCGGGCCCGGCGCCTTGAGTGACCGAAGGTAAAGCTTGCCCGTGGCGAAGACGGGCCGCCGCTCGACGATGCGGACATCGGCGACGTCGAGCTCGATGTCGCCGGTCCAGCCACGGGGCGTCACGAGACCTTCGAAGACCGTGATCGGCAGCCGGCCCGTAATTGCGCCGGCTTCGATCACCTTGCCGAAGTCACCCGAAATATCGCCGGAAACTTCGCCGCCCGGTGGACGCAGGCTCACGCGGCACGACCACTCGAGCAGGAAGAGCCGCCACGGGCTGCAGGACCAGTCGGTCGCGCCGAATTCGCGGCCATTGACGGTGAGAGCTCGGGCGCTGCCGGACCAGATGGTGCCGCCGACGCCGCTGAGCGCCATCCCGGCCGGAAGGCGGCGGGCGATCTGGGTCGCCGGCACCATCGCCACCAGGAACACGAGAAATGCGGCAAGGCCTGCCGCGATGAACGCCAACCGCTTCAAGATGAGCCTAGGGGCCGCGGACGACGAGCGTCGCGTCGACGAGTCCCGGCTCGCCCGTGGCCGAGACGCTGGCGGTCTCGGCCTGCACACCGCGCTCCTTCTGCAATCGGGCGAGCAGCAATGCCAGCGAATCGAACGAGGCGCCCGTGAAGCGGGCGCGCAATGCGCCCTTCGAAGCGGGCTCGACGGACGCGAGCTGGTCGGCGAGTCCGCCTTCCCTCGCCATGCGATCGATCGCGATCGTGAGCGACTCGCCGGGACGAGCAGTGGGAGCCGCCCGTATCTGGGGCGTAACGGCCTCGATCCAGGCGAGATCCTCGCGACGGCGCGCGACCCGTTCTTCGGCCACCGCGACCGAGGCGCCGAGCTGCCAGATCAGGCCTGCAAGGATCAGTGCGGCGGCCGCGCATCCTCCCCAGAGGACGACACGCCTGTCCCGCTCGCCGAGCCCCGCGTACCGGTCACGCAGATTCACTTCGGCGCTCCGGCAGCGACATGCACCTGGGCTTTGATACTCTTCTCATCGTTGGTCGTGGAAGCCACATCCGCGGTCAGGCCGCGCTGGTTGATACCTTGAGTGAACCGGGCGATGGAGTCCGTGTTGGCCGCGACCACTTGCAGTTCGAGCGCATGATCGCGCCAGCCCAGCGATTCGAGCCTGGGACCCGGGGCGCCTTTGAGTGCGCCGCTGACGGCGGCGAGCTGGACGAGAAGGCCGTTCGGGTCCGCGACGCCCGCGCCGGAGAATCGCTGCTCGACCTGCGCGCGCGGATCCTGGATGCGCTCGACGTCCGGCAGGGCGACTCGCGCGGCCTGCTCGATCGCGGAATCAAGACGCTGTTGTTCACTGTGCAAGCGGACGAGGTCATAGCCGCGGACGCCGATGTGGAGCGCGAGGGCCGCGACCGCGAGGAAAGCCGCGACGCGCCAGCGCTGCCATTCGACGCGCCACCCCGTGCGGCGCGCGAACTCGCCCTGCATCAGGGAGAGAGTGTCGGGTCGCACGGCCGTCGCCGCGAGGAGCGGAAGGGCGCCGTCCGGGAGGATCTGGAGATCGAGGCTGCCGGTCACTTCGCGCAGTGCCTCGATCATCTCGCGCGAATGCTGCCAGTCATGCTGGGAGACGAAAAGCTGAACGTGGCGGTCGTCTCCCTCGAGTCCCGCGAGCGTGAACGATTCCGTCAGCGGCTCGGCGTCGAGCGCGATCGGCAGGCTTCCGGGTGCACGCACAAGCAGTTGCCCCGAGTCGATCACGGCGACGATCTTTCCGGGGTTTGCCGGAATGCAGAGCGTGTCCGGCACGACGGACTGCGGTTCGAGGCCGGCGCCCGCAAGCGCGTCGAGCCAGCTGCGCATTTCTTCGCGCCTGAGCGCGGCCACCAGCGTGCTGCCGCCCTCGTCGGTTTCGCCGATCGCGAAATGAAACTGCTCGACCTCGCCCGCGAGCGATTCTTCCATCGCATAGGGAACGACCTGCGCGAGCCTGGCCCCGGACTTCACCGGCAGTTCCGGGCGGGCGAGCGTGATGCTCGATCCGGGTGCGATGATGACTACCTGTCGTTCGGCTGCGACAGACGCCGCGTCCGCGAACGCGCCCGTCGACACCGGCCCGAGACGGCCGCCGTCCGCGCCGGTGATGACCCAGCAGATCGGATTGGCAAGCCGCAGGACGAGGTACTGGTTCATAGGCTTACTCGGTGCCGGTCGAGCGCAGGACGGTCCGGATGCCGGTCTGGCCGTTCCGATGGATCAGACTGTACAGCGTGAGTTCCGAGGTGCCAATACGAACGGCCGTCGTGGCGCGGAACCAGTCGGTAGTTTCGGAAACTGATTCCTTTAGAGCCGACCAACTGCCTGGATCAAGCGTGTTTTCGAGGACATCTCTTGTTGGAAAGCAGCCGTCCCGACGGTTTGACTGGAGCAGCTCCTCGTCGCCGAAATCCGTGCCTCCCACCATGAGGGCCGCGAGCACTTGGGGCTTCGCGGTGCAGAGGTTAATCGTCGTGCCGACCGGAAGCGCTGCGACATAAGGCCGGATGCGATCGAATTCCTCGCGCGTCATGCCCGGCAGCGCCATCATTTCCGTCGTTGTCGTGACCAGTACGTTGGCTGCCCGGTAGGGCGGATTCTGGGACAGATAGGTGCCATCTTCGGCACCCTCGAGTTCTGGGATCGTGTCGTCGTCGATCCAGTCCACCATCATCGGCGCCCAGCGCGGCTGGGCACCGACTTGGATAAGCAGCTGACCGAACTGCCTGATGGCGACTTCGTTCGGGGTGCGGTCAGGCTTTAACAGATTGTTGAGGTTAAAGCGGCCCTGCATGTCCTCGAGCGCGCCGCGGACCTCGCCACCGTCAACTGGCAGCGGCGGGAGCGGCTGTGCCCAGGCCTCTCCCGGATGGTCCGTCGACTGGGCATCGGAATCTGCGAGATCGTCGCGCAAGACTTCTGCTGCCCAGGCTTCCGCGCCGAGCGCGACGTGCCAGCCCTGGTCGAGCGCGACGAGACCGGCCGTACGACGCAGGTCCAGCGCCGCGCGCGTCCCGATGTGGACGGCGAGCATCGTCGCGATTGCGACCAGCACGATGGCCGTGATCAATGCGACGCCGCGCTGCCTCATCCCGGCGTCTCGATCAGGCGGCGAATCTCGCCATAGTCCGATAGCACGAGCGTGATTTCGACTGCGAGCGGGCGCGCGAATAATTCGCGGCCGCCGGAGCCTCCCAACGGCGGCCATTCCGCGATCCATTCGCGGCTGGTATTGAGATAGCGGATCTCGACGCGCTCCACCTCTTTCAGCAGCTCACGCTTGACGGGGGGTGTCGCGAGAGTTGCGTCCATGACATTCCAGTGCTCGCGGATGAGTTTGTTCTCTTCGACGCGATAGATGACGCGCTGCGCTGTGCCCCGTGGCGTGCCGGCGCCATTCGGCCATCCGCCATGTGACAATTCGACGAGCGAGATCGAGTTCGGGTCGCGCAGTAGTGACGCGCGCTGGCCGTCGCCGATGCTCTCGCGCACGGGCCGGCCGGTAAGCGTCCGGAAATCCGTGTCCAGGATCTGTACGGCACGCTGGACAAGCCGCAGCCTTTCTAGGTGGCCACCGGCATTCTCAACCGCAACCCGCGCTTCGCTGACCGCGCGAAAAGCCATGAGACCCATGACCGCAAGGATCACGGTCGCAATCATGATCTCCAGCAGAGTGAATCCCCGTTCCCGCGCGCGGACTGTCATTCTTCGTCACCCGGGTCGATGTCATCCTCATCTTCATTCTCATCCACGCCTTCATCTTCACCTTCGAATTCGTCGCCGGGGTCCTCGCCGCCCGGGCCAGGTTCACCGGATCCTTCGTACCAATCGAGGTTCGACTGCGGTGCGGCAATCGCCGTTGCGCCGACGAATCCCGCGAGGTTTGCGAGCGAGGAGTTCTCGTCGTCGCCGTCGCGGCGGACGCTGACGTCGATGCGTCGCAGGCCCTCCACCTGGGTCTGGGAAACCTTCGTCACCCAGTGCCAGCGCCGGCCGCCGAACTCGAGCTCACCGGCGGTCTCCTCGACAGACGGCATCTCGCCGGAGATGCGGATCTCGGTGATCCGGTTGTCGGCAATCCAGGTGGCAAAACTGCGGTCGCGGAGCTCCGACACGTTGTAGACCGTGTCGCCAATCGTCTTGAACACGGCAAGCATGCCGACCGCGACGATCGCGAGCGCGACGATCACCTCGATCAGCGTGAAGCCGCGGGACTCAGCGATTCTCATCGCCGCGCTCGATTTCAATGAATCCCTCGAGGGTGCCGACAAGCGTGACGCGTCCGCCGTCCTTGCGCCTGAGCGTCAGCCGATAAGGCGTCATGTCGCCGCTGCCCCAGGTGATGAGTTGCGGCAGCCGTGCTTCCTCCGTGGGCGGACGGCGGAGCAGGATGGGGCGGCCCTCGATGACGAGCTCAAATACGAGATCGGCCGGCAGTTCCCGCGGGGCGAGTGCTTTATCACCCTCGACCGCCTTCCAGCGCTGCTCGAAGCTGTCGAAGCGCAAGAATTGGTAGCGAGTCGGCTCGAGCGAGATTCCGTAGTCACGGCCTTCGAGCTGGGCCTGTTCCTGCAGGAGCGCGATGGCGTCGCTGAGGCGTCCACTCTCGCGCTCGAGTTCGCGATCCTCACCGAGGAGCCCGATCGACAGCGTCGCAACGAGGGCCAGGATGCCGATGATGACGACGACGACCAGGATCTCGATCAGCGTCATGCCGCGCATCGAGCGGCGCGAACGGGCGATGTGCATCGCCTCGGGCCTTCAGGCGCTCACTCGAGTTTCGCGCTGCCGATGTCGGCATCGGCGTCTTCACCGCCGGGTTCGCCGTCCGCGCCCAGGGATATGAGGTCATATTCGGCGCCCGAGAGGCCGGGCTGGAAGTAGCGATAATCATTGCCCCAGGGATCCTTGGGCACGGTCGTTGCCTTCAGGTAGCCGCCGGCGCGCCAGTTCGGCAGCGGCGGATTGTCCGGTTTCTTGATCAGGGCCTCGAGCCCCTGATCTGAAGTCGGATACTTGAAGTTATCCATCTTGTAGAAGTCGAGTGCGGTGCCGAGAGTCCGGATGTCCTGCTTGGCGGCGGTCACGCGCGCCTCGTCCACGCGGCCGATGATCTGCGGGGCGATGAGCGCCGTCATGATGGCGATGATCACCAGCACCACCATGATCTCGATCAGCGTGAAGCCCGATTCGCGTCGTGAAATCAACATACTGCGCCTCTCCTGCCTTGACCCGATGATAACAGGTCGGTTCCCCGGTCCCTGCCGGGAGGGGCGGGATAGTGACGGCGTGCCCAACCTATAATCCCGGCAGCCGATGGCTATGGAGGCTCCCTTGCATTTGGCGATGATGTTCCCGGGCCAGGGCTCGCAGTCGGTCGGTATGCTGGCCGCGCTCGGGTCTGCGGAGCCCGTCGTGCTCGACACGTTTGCCGAAGCGTCTTCGGTGCTCGGCTACGACCTGTGGGCGCTTTGCCAGCAGGGGCCCGAGGCGAGGCTCGCCGAAACCGAGCGCACCCAGCCGGCCATGCTCACCGCCGGGATTGCCGCCTGGCGAGCCTGGATCCGCCGTGACGGCGCGGTCCCCGCGACGGTTGCGGGACACAGTCTCGGCGAGTACAGCGCGCTGGTTGCCGCGGGCGCCATTGGATTCCCGGCGGCCGTCGCGCTCGTGCGCTTTCGAGGCGCGGCGATGCAGCGCGCCGTGCCTCCGGGAGAAGGCGCCATGGCCGCTATTCTCGGTCTCGATGATGCGGGCATCGAAGCGGCCTGCGCCGAAGCGGCCCAGGGGAGCGTCGTGCAACCCGTCAACTACAATTCGCCGGGACAGCTCGTGATCGCCGGAGACGCCCGGGCGGTTGCCCGTGCGATGGAGGCCTGCAAGGCGCGGGGCGCCAAGCGAGCT
>DAIRVV010000114.1:0-7755 GCA_036802645.1 Steroidobacteraceae bacterium | reverse complement strand
TCTTCGCCGAAAGCGTCTGCGTGCGGCGATCGCGCAGGATCTTGAACTCGACGGCTTCGCCCGGCTGGTACGAACGCAGGATTCGCATCGCGTGGCGGCCGTTCTGCGGCTCCCTGCCGCCGATGGAAACGATTACGTCGCCATCCTTGAGACCGAGGGCCGCGTCCTCGGGCGCGCGCGCAACCAGGACGCCCTTTTCCGCCCCGAAGTAACGGCCCAGGTCAGGGGTCACCGTCACGAACTCGGCATTGCCCCAGGAGTTGAGCAGCCAGTGCGCTTCGCTTTCGATCGGAAGACCGGCCACGGCATGCATCGGCGGCATGGCGTGGAAGCCTGCCACTGCCGGCGCCGAAAAGAACAGGTGGTCATCGAGCGGCCGCGCCTCGACGGCCAACGCAAGCGACTTGCCTTCGCGCTTGAGGCCGAGCTTGACCTTCTCGCCGGGCTCGACACCCTCCATCACGCGAACGAGTTCGCGGCCGGTCGTGACCGGCTTCGATTCGATGGCGACAATCACGTCGCCCGCCTTCACGCCCGCCTCTGCCGCGGGTCCGCCCGGGCTCACGCCATCGACTCGCACGCCCCCGCCATTCGGCTCGGCGCCGCCGAGATTCACGCCGAGAATCGCGCGGCGCGGACCGGGCAGGAAATGCCGGAACTCCCGGAATCCCGCGGGGCCCGCCGCCTCGCCGCTCAACTCCGCGACCTCGCGTGCCGCGTCCTCGAGGCGGCGCTGGGCATCGGCCATGCGCTTGTCCACTGAGGCCTCGTCCTCTCCCTGGGCGATTGCGGGCGCCGATCCCGCGGCGAGCGACGCAGACGCAATCATTGCGACCATCCAGGGATTCATCGTGACCTCCATCGATTCAGTAGTTGCCGGCCGCGTCCGCATAGCGGACCTGGACCAGGGAATGCATGACCTCGACGCGCTCGCGCCACAGCCGTTCGGCGCGCTCGGGCGCGTTCGGCTCGAGGGTGAGGACACTCAATCGATCGTCCAGAGCGGCGAGCCGGTCCTCGAGCTCCGCAACTGTGAAAGCCGTGCTGCCGCGCATGGCGTACTGCTCCGGCAATGTGGCGAGAATCGTTTCGAGCCGCTCGTTTTCCGCAAGCACGTCGGCGGCAACCGCGGCGTGGACGTCCGACCCGGCGTCGATGTCGCCTGACAGCGCGCGCTGAGCGGAATTCAGCCACCAGGCGAGACCTGAGGTTGCAATCAGAACGGCGGCCGCGAGCGCGACCGGCAGGCGCCTGTCGATGCGCGCCTCGCGCGCATCGCGCGCCTCGATCACAGCGCACCAGCCCGCCGCCGGCGGCTCGAAATCCGCGAGTGCGGCAAGTCGCCCGCTCCATTCGCTCACGTCGGGCTGCATGGCGTTCCTTCCGCAGGAATTTCGTCCCGGCCGAGCAGGTCGCGCAGGCGCCGGTGGGCGCGCGAGAGCTGCGACTTCGAAAAACTGGGTGTCTTCCCGAGCGCGAAGCCGATGTCGGCATGCGTGAAACCCTCGACGTCGTGCAACCACACGACGGCGCGCGACAAGGCCGGAAGCGTCATCAGTGCTTTTTCGAGGCCGGCATCGAGCGGTTCAAACCTGTCGTTGCCTGTCGCCGGCAGCCGGTCGGCGCCCCCCGGGTCCTTGTCCAGCCATTCGAGACTGCGATGCCAGGGCGAGCGCAGGTACATGAGGGCGCGATTGACCGCGATACTGCGGATCCAGGCGGGCAAGGGACAACGCGCCTCGAACGCGCCGATGTGCAGCAGCACGTCTACGAAGGTTTCCTGAAGGAGCTCTTCCGCGATGGCCGGCCGGCGCACCAGCCGGCGAAGCAGGGTATAGATGGCGCGCGCAGTCGCGACGTAAACCGCCTCCAGGGCGGCCAGGTCGCCGGACCGCGCCGCCGCCACGACGGCGGCGGGTAGTTCGATTTCGGAAATCCGGGTCATCGGTCGCTTAGATGCCCCGGCCCCGTAAAAGGTCGCAGGCGGGTGGAAAATCGCTGGTGCCGGGAGCGGGAGTCGAACCCGCAAGAATCTTCCGATCCGGTGGATTTTGAGTCCACTGCGTCTGCCAATTCCGCCATCCCGGCCTGCCGAGGCGCGAGTATACAATCGGGCCGATGAAATTCTGCCCGAACTGCGCCGCGCCGGTAACGCAGCGCATTCCCGAAGGCGACCACCTGCCGCGTTTCGTCTGCACGTCCTGCGGCGAGATCCACTATCGCAATCCGAAGCTCGTGACAGGCTCGGTTCCCGAGCACGAAGGCAGCATCCTGATGTGCCGTCGTGCGATCGAGCCGCGCCGCGGCTACTGGACGATTCCGGCGGGCTTCATGGAGACCGGCGAGACCCTGCAGCAGGCCGCGGCACGGGAATGCTTCGAAGAGGCGCTCGCGCGCGTCGAAATCGGAAATCTCTGCGCGATCGTGCACGTACTGCACTCGGAGCAGGTCCACGTGATGTTCCGCGCGACGCTTGCCGACTCATCTTATGGCGTCGGCCCGGAAAGCCTCGAGACGATACTCTGCGACGAGCGGGACATCCCCTGGCACGAGCTCGCCTTTAAGAGCGTCGAATTCACGCTGCGGCGCTATCTTGCGGACCGCGCCGCCGGGCGCGCCGACCTTCACTATCACACCATTCCCTGACGGCGAGTCGGCTGGCCGCTAGAATTGCCGCATGACTTTCGTCGTCACCGAAACCTGCATCAAGTGCAAGTACATGGACTGCGTGGAAGTCTGTCCCGTGGACTGCTTCCACGAGGGACCAAACTTCCTCGTGATCGATCCGGAGGAGTGCATCGACTGCACGCTCTGCGAGCCCGAATGTCCCGTCGATGCGATCTTCTCCGAAGAGGAGGTGCCGGCCGGTCAGGAACAGTTTCTCGCACTCAACGCGGAACTCGCCAAGGAATGGCCGGTGATCACCCAACGCAAGGAACCGCCGGCCGATGCCGACGCGTGGAAGGACGTTTCGGACAAGCTCCCGCTGCTCGAGCGGTGAGTCTCAGTTCGTCGCCGCGGTCGCCTCGGGCTCCGAGAGATACGCGGCGAGATAGGCCGCGGACGCATAGCCCGGGAGGAACTCGCCGGTCTCGGTGACGATACCGGGCGTACCGCTGATGCCGAGCTGGCGCCCCAGTGCGTACTGGGCCGCGATCGGGTTCTCGCAGCGGCCGGCCGCGATCTTCTCGCCGCGCTTGGCGCGCGTCAGCGCATCTTTCCGGTCAGCGCTGCACCACACGGCCTGGGCCTTGGCCCAGGACTCGGTGTCGGGCCCGCCGCGCGGGAACATCAGATAGCGAACCCGGATTCCGAGCTTGTTGAGTTCGCCGATTTCCTGATGCATGTGGCGGCAGTGGACGCAGTCGACGTCGGTGAACACGGTCACCGTGTGCTGCACGGTGCCCTGCGGCGTGAAAACGATCGCGTCTTCGTCCTTGACGGCTGCGAGCAGCTGGAGGCGTCCCTGCTTGCGCTTGTCTTCGGTGATGTTGTGCTTCGTTTTGATGTCGAACACGTCGCCGTCGACGTAGAAGCGGCCGTCCGAGGAAACGTAGCCGATATCCGTTCCCGAGCTGACTTCGTACAGCCCGGCGATCGGCGAGGGCCGGACGTCCTCGACCTTGATGTCGAGGCGGCGGGCGATCTCGGCGCGGACATCGGGATTTTCCGCCTGCGGAGCGGCCTGGCCGGAGCCCGCGAGCGCGAGCGACGCGAGAATGGGGATCAGCAGGTGGCGGATCGTCTGCACGCGGGCCTCTTGGCTGGTGTCGACCCTGCTTCGACCCTGTTCCAGGGTCTCAGTTCGGGTCCAGGCCGGCAGTTTATCAGCCGCGCGGGTGGTGCTGCGCGTGCAGTTCCTTCATGCGCTCGCGCGCCACGTGCGTGTAGATCTGGGTCGTGGAGAGGTCGCTGTGGCCCAGCAACATCTGCACGACGCGAAGGTCTGCGCCGTGGTTCAGGAGGTGGGTCGCAAATGCGTGACGCAGCGTGTGCGGTGAGAGCTCTTTCTCGACACCACCCTTCTTGGAGTAGCGCTTGATGATGTGCCAGAAGGCCTGGCGGGTCATGCGGTCGCCGCGCCGGGTGGGAAACAGGTGATCGGTCTGCCGATCGAGCAGGATCTCGCCGCGGGCGCCGCGCATGAATTCGGTCAGCCAGCGCACCGCTTCCTCGCCGAGCGGGATCAGTCGTTCCCGATTGCCCTTGCCGACAATGCGGAGCACGCCCTGGTTGAGGTTGACCTGGCTGTGCCGGAGACTCACGAGCTCGGAGACACGCAGTCCGGTTGCATAGAGCACTTCGAGCATCGTGCGGTCACGGTGGCCAAGCGGGTCGCTGGTTAGCGGCGCGGCCAGGAGCGCTTCGACCTGAGCCTCGGTGAGCGAGCGCGGCAGGCTGCGTCCGATCTTCGGCATCGCGATCTGCGCGGTCGGGTCCTCCTTGACCGCATTCTCGCGCACGAGGTAGCGGAAGAAGCGGCGGAAGCTCGAGAGCTGGCGCGCCGTCGAGCGCGGGCGGGCGCCCGTTTCCACGCGCCAGGCGATGAATCCCAGGAGGTCATTGCGCGTCGTGCGCTCGAGCGCCGTGCCGCGCTGCCTGAGCCAGCGCGAGAGCGCGGTGAGATCGGCGCGATAGGCGGCGAGCGTGTTCGGCGAGAGGCCGCGCTCCATCCAGACCGCGTCGAGGAAACGCACGATCATCGGCTCGACGGCTTCATCCGACCCGCTGGCCGTCGCGAGTGTCGCCGCGCGCACCGATGTCGAAGACTTCATAGCTGCGCTCATGGACCTGCCTTGCAACATGTCGCGGACGGCCACGCCTCAGCGGAATCGCGCAAGGCGGGCTGGTGCGACAGAATGCAGACGCAGTATGGTTTGGCCCGGATGCGGTCGAACGTGACCGGTCTCACAGACCCCCATGACCATTAACATAACCGGAACCAGTTCACAGTACCCGATCGCTCTTCCGAGCGGCCCGCAATGACGCGGAATCCGTTCTGGCTCCTCTGGGCGCTCTGGGTCTGGCTGCTGGCAATCGCCCTCCTCCTGCTGGTGACCCTGCCGATTCTCGCCCTGCCTAGCCTGCCGTCGCGCCGCACCGTCGCGGGAGCCTTCGGCCGGGCCATTTTTCTGCTCGCCGGACTGCCGGTTCGCGTCGTGGGCCTCGAAAGGCTCCCTTCCGCCACCTGCATCATTGTCGCGAACCATGCGAGCTATCTCGACGGTCCGCTCCTCTTCTCGTACCTTCCGCCGCGCTTCGGATTCGTGATCAAGAAGGAAGCTTCGCGCCTCCCCGTCGCGGGTTTCATGCTGAAGCGACTCGGTCATTACTTCGTGGAAAGGCGCAATCGCCACGAAGGAGGCAGCGACGCGCGGCGCATCCTGCGATCGGTCGAGCAGGGCCAGGCGATCGCGTTCTTTCCCGAGGGCACCTTCATTCCCGAGCCCGGTCTCGGGCGGTTTCACAGCGGCGCCTTCGCCGCGGCGGCGCGCGCGGGAGTACCGGTGGCGCCGGTCGCGATCCGCGGAACGCGAATGGTGCTCGGCGGTGGACGGATACTGCCGCGCTGGGGCCGCATCGAAGTCGAGGTGCTGGAGCCGTTGCCCGCGCGGACGGGCGGTGGCGACACGGCTACGCAGCTTCGCGATTCCGCGCGGGAGAGGATCGGAACCGCGCTGGGCGAGCCGATACTCTAAAGGGGACGCGCCCCTCTAAAGGGGACGGTCACTTTTTCCTTCGGTCCTTCGGGAAAAAGTGACCGTCCCCTTTAGAGGGGCGCGTCCCCATTGAAGCTTCCTACATGTTGCGGCGGTACTGGCCGCCGACGGCGTAGAGCGCGCGCGAAATCCGCCCGAGCGACGCCGACTTCACCGTCTCCATCAGCTCGGCGAACACATTGCCGCCCGCCGCGGCAGCGGTCTGGAGTTTCCTGAGCGCCGGCTCCTGGGCCGTGGCGTCCAGGTCGTTGTATGCGCGCGTCGACCTGACTTGCGCTGCCTTTTCTTCCTCGGTCGAACGGATGAGCTCGGCATTCCTGTTCTCGTCGCCCGCTGTGCGCTCCGGCAGGAAGGTGTTCACCCCGATGAGCGGCAGGCTCCCGTCGTGCTTCTTGTGCTCGTAGTAGAGCGACTCTTCCTGAATCTTGCCGCGCTGGTACATCGTCTCCATCGCGCCCAGCACGCCGCCGCGCTCGGACAGACTCTCGAACTCGGCGTATACGGCCTCTTCAACCATGTCGGTGAGCCGCTCGACGGCGAACGAGCCCTGCCAGGGATTCTGGTTCTGGTTGAGCCCGAGCTCGCGCGCGATGATGAGCTGGATCGCCACGGCGCGACGGACGCTTTCTTCCGTCGGCGTCGTGATCGCCTCGTCGTAGGCGTTCGTGTGCAGGCTGTTGCAGCTGTCGAACAGCGCGTACATCGCCTGCAGCGTCGTGCGGATGTCGTTGAACTGGATCTCGCGCGCGTGCAGCGAACGCCCCGAAGTCTGCACATGGTACTTCAGCATCTGGCTGCGCGGCGAGGCGGCATAGCGATCGCGCATCGCGCGCGCCCAGATACGGCGGGCGACCCGCCCGATCACCGCATACTCGGGATCCATGCCATTCGAGAAGAAGAAGGAGAGGTTCGGAGCGAAATCATCGACCTTCATACCGCGCGAGAGGTAGTACTCGACGATGGTGAAGCCGTTTGCCAGCGTGAACGCGAGCTGCGAGACCGGGTTCGCCCCCGCCTCGGCAATGTGATAGCCGGAAATCGAGACCGAGTAGAAGTTCCGCACGCGGTTGTCGGTGAAGAACTGCTGCACATCGCCCATCATGCGCAGTGCGAATTCGGTCGAGAATATGCAGGTGTTCTGGGCCTGGTCCTCCTTGAGGATGTCGGCCTGCACGGTTCCGCGCACGCGCGCGAGCGCATCCGCGCGGATCCTTGCATAGGTCTCGGCGTCGACCACCACGTCGCCGCTCACGCCGAGGAGCCCGAGACCGCAGCCGTCGTGGCCGGCCGGCAGCTCGCCGCGATAGCGGGGCCGTTCCCGTCCCGCGAACAGCTTCGAGATCTTCGCCTCGGCCTCCGCCCATCGCCCGCTCGCGCGCAGGTGCCGCTCGACCTGCTGGTCCACGGCCGTGTTCATGAACATCGCGAGGATCATCGGCGCCGGTCCGTTGATCGTCATCGAAACCGAGGTCGACGGCGCGCACAGGTCGAATCCCGAGTACAGCCGCTTCATGTCGTCGAGCGAGGCGATCGAGACACCCGAATTGCCGATGCGGCCATAGATGTCCGGCCGCTCGTCCGGGTCCTCGCCATAGAGCGTGGTCGAATCGAAGGCCGTCGAAAGCCTCGTCGCCTGATGGCCCCTCGCGAGGTAATGGAATCGCCGGTTGGTGCGCTCCGGCATCCCCTCGCCAGCGAACATCCGCGTCGGGTCCTCATCCTCGCGGCGGTAGGGATAGATGCCGCCGGTGTATGGATAGGCGCCCGGCAGGTTTTCCGTCAGCAGGAAGGCAAGCTGCGCGCCCCAGTCGTCGAAGCGCGGCGTCGCGATCTTCGGCAGGCGCAGGTGTGAGAGCGATTCGCTGTAGTTCGGACCGCGCACTTCGCGATCGCGCACGCGATAACTGAACTCCTCGGCAGCCGCCGCTTCCCGCCGCGCAGGCCAGTCCTTCAGGAGCGCAATTCCCTCCTTTCCGACCGCGTCGAGCGCCGCGTTGTACTCCAGGCGCAGGCGCGTGACGGACGCGTCGCCGCC
>DAIRVV010000113.1:0-7774 GCA_036802645.1 Steroidobacteraceae bacterium | reverse complement strand
TCAGCATCTGAGCACACGGTCCGAGGCGTCCCGGCCGCTGGTTCGCGGCCGCCCGCTTCGACTGATAATGATGGCGCGTGCGGCGCCGGCTCCGCGGCGGTCGCAGACGGTGAGTGTCGCCGGAGTCGCAAACCCGGAGCCAGCCTCGAAGCTCAGGACCGCGCGATTCGAGTGAATGTGCGGTGCGCCCGCGCCACCGGAGAGCGCGACGCTCTGCCGGAAACGATCGCCGTCGTCGGCCAAGAGGAGTCCCCCGGACCAGTCCGCGCGCCCGCTGCATTCCTGCATGTCGTCGCTTCCGCAGAGCTGGATCAGTTCACTGCGCGTTGCCGAGAACTGACGTGCCAGATTGACGGCGTGCATCGCGGTCGTGACCGCGGCGTTCATGCGGCTGTCGAGCAGGAGGTTGGAGAAGACCGGAACCGCCGAGCCCGCGATCACGGCCGCGATGCCCAGCATCGTGAGGAGTTCAGGCAGCGTGTGTCCGCGCGCTGTCGGAGTAGCGTCAAGCATGCGGCAAGGCTAGCGACGACCCTGCGAGCCTCCCGCACGGATATTCAGTGTGTTTGAGAGGTTTTTCGCCGGAGCGTATATTTCGCTCCCATGAAGCCCGGAAAAGCCCAGAACCGCACCCGTACCCTCCTCGAAGGACGCGGCATCCAGGCGACCGCACAGCGCATGTTGATCGCGGATCTCCTGTTTGCGCGCGACCAGCACCTGACGGCCGAGCAGATCATCCAGACTCTGGCCGAGGCGGGGACCCAAGTCTCGAAAGCCACGGTCTACAACACGCTGAACCTCCTGGCGGCGAAAGGGCTCCTGAAGCCGATGCAGGTCGATCCGGATCGCGGGGTGTTCGACTCGAACATGCGGCCGCACTACCACATCCACGTGGAGGACACGGGCGAGCTGATTGACGTGCCGCTCGGCGCCGTGGAATTCGCGCGCCTGCCGCCGTTGCCGCCGGGCACGGAGCGGGTGGCGGTCGACGTGGTTATCCGCGTGCGCAAGCAGGGCTCCTGACGCGTTGCCCGCGTCCCGGGCCTTGCCTATACTTCGCGCCCCGCTGCCGGTGTAGCTCAGTTGGTAGAGCAGTCGCTTCGTAAGCGAGAGGTCGGGGGTTCAAGTCCCTCCACCGGCACCAGTTTCCCTCGAATTCCGACTTCGCTGTCTCTCAGGATTGGTCTCGCTCTCATATCCATCATTGCCTATGCCGTCCTCGCGGCCGTCGCTGGCTGGCTAGAGGGCGTGGAAGGCGCTCCGGAAACGGGCCTCTGGTTCCATTACGTCGTTGGCAGCGTATTCGGCGCGCTCGTGCTCGCGCCGTTTGTCGGGGCGCGTCAACGTGTCGCCCGGTTTGTCGCGATGTGCGTCGCGAGTGCCGCGATCTACTACCTCGCCGTCCGCTTCGTCGTAGACGGGCCGATCGGCTACGACATGATCCTGTCTTTCATCCTGGCCGGTGGCGTAGCCGCACCTCTGTCGGGCCTTGCGGTGGTCCTGATCGCACCGCGCGCATTCTCCTGGCGGTTGGTCGCGTTGACTTTTGTCGCCGGCGCAATTGGCGGCGCGACTTTCGACCTCAAGTTCTCGTTCGATTCGAACCTTCTCGTCGGTCATGCCGTGTGGCAGATGCTGGTCTGCCTCGCACTGAATTTCAGCTTTCGCGACACGCCGACATAATCTGGCGCGATCTTGCCACCTCCGCTTGGCCCCGGTTAAATGCGCGTTGGCGGTCAGCCCGTCATTGGCGAATAACGACGATTGCAAGGGGATCCGGGCATGCTTGGGACGGTGATCACGTGGCGTGGCGACAAGGGTGTCGTCGCGGCCGCTGGGCAGCGCTACGACTTCGACATCAGTCACTGGGACGGAGCAATCGCACCAGCCGCCGACATGACGGTCGAGGTCGTGACCTCGGACGGCCGGCTTGAAACTCTCAGACCGCTCAGTGAAGCGGACCTCGCAAAGGAAAAGCTTGCAGCCATCACGGGCGAGGGCAGTAACTACGTGAAGGCGATCTTCGCAGTCGTCGGCGCCGACGTCGCGATTGCCTATGGCGTTTTCTTCTTCATCGCCATGTTCGTGAGCGTCATGTCTACGAATGGCTTCATCGACATCAAGGTGACGCTCGCGGACCTCTTGAGCGGCGACTTGGCGCGCGCCGCGATCGACGGCGGAAGCGGAAAGGGTATTTTCCTCATACTGCTCGCCACCGCGACGATCGCGCTGCCGTATTTCCTGAAGCACAAGCTGGCGCCGCTCGCGTTCGCGGTGCCCCTCCTGATCACGGTCTACGGCCTCTGGCCGCTCTACGAGCAGCACCACGCCGAGGAGGAGGCGATCGAAGCCCTGGGCGAGCTCGGCCAGATCATGGGCCGGACGGCGGAACAGCTTGCCGACAACATCGGCGGGCCATTCGACAGCCTGGGTATCGGCGCCTGGATCCTGTTCGCGACGGTAATTTACCTCGCGTTCAGGGGCGTGATTCGCTCGCGCGCGCGCGCCTGAGCCGCCGCTACTTCATCGTCGGCATCGAGAACTCGGCCCCGCGCGATCCCTCGGGCCAGCGCGCCGTCACGGTCTTTAATTTCGTATAGAAGCGCACGCCGTCGGGCCCGTGCATGTGCAGCGGACCGAAGAGCGAGCGTTTCCAGCCACCGAAGGAGTGGAAGGCCATCGGCACCGGGATTGGCACGTTGACGCCGACCATGCCGGCGGCCACGCGCCGGCTGAACTCGCGCGCGACGCCGCCGTCGCGAGTGAAGATCGAAGTTCCATTGCCGAACTCGTGACGCTCGATCAGCGAGAGAGCGTCATCCAGGCTGGCGACTCGCAGGACGACGAGTACCGGCCCGAAGATCTCCTCGCGATAGATCCGCATCGACTCGGTCACGCGGTCGAACAGCACCGGGCCCATGAAGAAACCGCGCTCGTGTCCCTTGACCGCGAGCTTGCGGCCGTCGACGACGAGCTCGGCGCCTTCCTTGACGCCGGTGTCGACGTAGCCGAGCACGCGATCGAGGTGCTCGCGCGTCACGAGCGGGCCCATGTCCGCGCCTTCGGAGTTGCCGGGCAGGACCTTGATCGCCGCAAGTTCGCGTTTCAGGGCCGCGATCAGCTGGTTGCCTGCATCGCCGACCGCGACGGCGACGGAGATCGCCATGCAGCGCTCCCCGGCGGAACCGTAGGCCGCGCCTGCGAGCGCATGCGCGGCGCCGGACGGATCGGCGTCTGGCATCACGACCATGTGGTTCTTCGCGCCGCCAAGCGACTGCACGCGCTTGCCGGCATTCGATCCGGTCCGGTACACGTGCTCGGCGACCGGCGTCGACCCGACGAAGCTCACCGCGTCGACGCCCGGATCGTTCAGGATCGTGTCGACCGCCTCGCGGTCGCCATTGACGACATTCAGGACACCCGCTGGCGCACCGGCTTCGGTGAGAAGCTCGGCGAGCCGCATCGGGCATCCGGGATCCTTCTCGGAAGGCTTCAGGACGAAGGTATTCCCGCAGGCGATCGCGATCGGGAACATCCACATCGGCACCATGGCCGGGAAATTGAACGGCGTGATGCCTGCGCAGACTCCGACCGGCTGGCGGAGCGACCAACTGTCGATGCCGCGGCCGACTGCGTCGCTGTACTCGCCTTTCAGCAGATGTGGAATGCCGCAGGCGAACTCGACGATTTCGAGGCCGCGCGTGACTTCGCCGCGCGCGTCGGCCAGCACCTTGCCGTGCTCGCGAGTGAGGATCGCCGCGAGCTCTTCCGCGTGCTTCTCGATCAGGTCGCGGAAGCGGAATAGCACACGGGCGCGGCGAAGCGCGGGTGTGTCGGACCATTCGGGCAGTGCCGTGCGCGCGGCCTGGATGGCCGAGCGCGTCTCGTCTGCGGATGCGAGGGCGACTTCCGTCGCCGCGACGCCGAGCGCGGGGTTGTATACGGGTGCCGAGCGGCCGGAGCGTCCCGCCACGCGGCGTCCGCCGATGTAGTGACCAAGCTGCTCGAGTTTTGCCGTCATGGATTACTGTCCGCTTCGCCGGTCGAACCGGTGCTCGTAGGCGACCTCGGGCGTGCCATTGCCGTCGTCCGGTGTCGAGATCACCCGGATTGTGGCCTCATCGGCCGCCAGTGTCACATGCGCGAAGCCCCAAAGCAGGCCGCGAGTCCAGACGCTTGTCAGCTCCGGGTTGGCCGTGACCTGGTGACGGGCAAAAGCCGTATTCAGTGGCCTCTGTTTGCCGGCGGCACCGGAGACGACTTCGGGCAGCGGAGGCCGTCCCCGGGCTTGTGGCACTTCCTTGCAGGAGTCGGTGTGCAGCTCGAGCGTGTGCTCGTGTCCCGCGAGGTAGAGGTCCGCGTGACGACACAGTGCGGGCAGGATGAGCGCACGGAGCGCGCGCGCCTGCTGGAACTTGCTGCCCGCCGACGACCAGATCGGGTGATGGCCCATCACGATCTTCCAGCGTGCAGGGGATTCCGCAAGGCTCTTCTCGAGCCAGTCGGCCATGCCACGCTCGAGATCGTCTCGCGGCAGCGACCAGGCGGGCGGTGGATCGATCTCCTCGGTGTGCAGCTCGCTGCCGTCGTCGGCGAGCTCGTCCTCGAGCACCGTGACGCCTGACAGCATGACGTGGGTATCGAGGACGAAGATCTCGACCTCGCGTGGATCCCCGGTCGGCGCGACCTGATAGCGGATGCCGTCCATGTAGAAGGGTCGCGTCTCTTTGTGGTAGCGAACCTGGGCCATCGCGCCTTCGCGCGAGCTGCGCCAGTCGTGATTGCCGAGTGCCACGTAGATCCGGAAATCGTCGGCAAACTTCGCGAGCGGCGCATAGGGCTCGTACAGGATCTTGCGAAAGCGTTCGGCATCGTCGCGGCCGTCCGCGCCCGCCGTTGCGCCGTCCGGATATATGTTGTCACCGAGCATGACGGCGAACTCGCAAGCGGGCGGTCCCTCGCAGTAACGCCGCATGGCATTCGCGACGGCAGCCTGACCGCTCGCCGCGATCCAGGTGCCGGTATCCGCCACGTGATACGCGGGCGGCGGCTCGAACTCCGCCGGGGGCCGCTTGTCGTCGAGCCAGTCGAGCCGCTCATTTTCGATGAAGGCCTCGAGGCTACCGGGGCCCTGTTTCTCTTTAGTCTCGAGATAGTCGTAGTGATAGCCGCTGTCGCCGAATGCGAGGAACTCGGCAACGGGCCGCTGGCTCGCGCAACCGCCCAGTAGAAACAACGATGCGAGCGCGACGAGGCGATACATCAATAGCGTTCTTCGAGCAGGCGCTCGACGTCGGCCCGGCTGCGGCGGATCGGCCCTTCGGCTTCCAGCTTGAGGCTCGTGAGCGCCGCGGCCCAGCGCGTCGATTCGGCGGGGCCGGCCTCGAGACGGCGCGAGGCATAGGAGCCGACACAGGTATCGCCGCGCCCGCTGCGGCCGCGTAATTCGACGGGATGAAATTCCGCCGCGTGATACTCGCCGTCGGCCAGCACCAGGAGTCCATCCTTGTGCGTCAGCACGACCTCGCGAGGGCCGAGCGCCGCGAGGATCCGCGCAGCTTCGCGTATGTCGGCCGTGCCCGTCAGGAATTCCGCCTCGACCGCGTCGGTCTTCAGGATGTCGGTCATGCCGAGCACGAGATCGCGTTCCGGCCAGGCTTCGTAGCGAAGCCGCCCATCCGGCGTGACGATCCGGACGAATCCCTGGACGTCGAGCGCGAGCTGTTTCGAAGCCACCTTCATCGCGCGCACCGTCGCAGGCGCGACTTCCCCGCGAATCGAGGCCGTGACGAGGAAGGTGTGGGCCGACAGCCCGTCGATGTGTTCCGGGCCGATCGGGTCGGCGACGCCGGCAACCGAAAGGATGCGCTCGTCGACATTGGCTGTCGGGTACTCGAGCCGCATCAGCGTCGAGCTCGGCGAGTCGAAGGCAAACACGTCGATGCCGGCCGCGGTGAGCGGCGCCGTGACACCCGCGTCATCGGCGGCGCGCCGGGTCACTGCCGCGACGCGAAGCCCGGCGATCTTCGCCGCATGGGCCGCATAGTTGTAGCCGCCGCCGTCGACATGGCGCGTGCCCGCGGCCGAGACGATCGTGTCCTTGGTGTAGTTGCCGACGGTGACGAAGTCGTAGTGGCTCAATCGCGCAGCTTCACTTTCCAGAGCGTGGCGGCGAGGAACATCGACACGGCCGAGGAGCCGATCCAGAAGGCGATCGCTGGACCGAAATCGTAAATGCGCACGTCATCCACGATGCGCATGTTCGCCTCGATCAGCGACCCGCTGATATTTTCCTGGACCGCGGCGCCGATGTAGCTGAAAACCCCGACGACACCCATGGCGGCGCCCGCGACCTTTTTCGGCGCGATGTCGACAGCAAACAGGCCGCCCAGGGAGGTTATCAGCCCGTTCAAGCCGATGCCAAAGAGGATGAAGGCGAATGTGAGCATCGCCGCGTTCGGAGGTCCGTAGAAGATGAGGACAAGGCCCGCGAGCTCCGCGATGGCGAACAGCAGGTTGGCGGGCGGGCGCTGCGCGGAGAAATACTTGTCCGAGACCCACCCGAACAGGAGGCAGCCGGCGACACCCGCGATGGTGTAGATCGCCATGAAAATGCTCGCCTCGGTGAGCGGATAGCCGCGTGCTTCCTGGAGGTAGAGGATTCCCCAGCTCGCGACCGCATAGCGCGAGACGTACATGGTGGCGCTCGAGAGCGCGCATATCCAGATCGCCGGAATCCTGAGGATCGAAAACTGGACCTTCACGACGCTCGCTGCCGCCAGCGCGGATGGCGCCAGGTGATCGTTCTTCCAGTCCGCCACGGTGGGCAGGCCGAGCGTCGGGGGGCGATCCTGCATCAAGAAGTAGATGCCGATGCCGGCGAGGATGCAGAAAAGTCCCGGCACCCAGAATCCGCTGCGCCACCCGAGCCAGGCGACGAAGATCGCGACGACATAATAGGTGAGCCCCTCGCCGAAGGAATGCGCCGTGCTCCAGATGCCGTAGAAACGGCCGCGCTCGTGGTTGCTGAACCAGCTCGTGAGCGTCACGATGCCGGCGGGAGCGCCGAAACCCTGGAACCAGCCGTTCAACGCCCAGAGCGTGATCGACAGCCAGAGGATCGTCGAGAAGCCCATGCCGATGTTGATGAGCGCCGAGGCGATCACACCGGTCGCGAAGAAGATCTTCATGTTGGCGTGATCGGCGAGGAAGCCGTTCACCAACTTTCCGAAGGCGTACGAATAGAACAGTGCCGAGCCGATCAGGCCGAGCTCTTCTGGCGAAAAAATACCTTCGTCGATGAGCGGCTTCTTGACGACGGAGAGGGCAAGCCGGCAGGTGTAGGCGATGGCATAGCCGGCCGTGATCGCGATGAGCACGCGCGTCCGGTTGCGGCGATAAAGTGCGTCGACCGCAGCCGCGCCGGTCACAGCCGGCTGGGCGGGGCCGGTCGCGAATGCGGCCAAGAGGGATCTCACGCTGATTCCCGGGGGCAAACGGGTTGAAACGGAATTTCCATTTTGTGTAAACTTAGAACATTCATTTCACTTCGTCCAGACCGCAAGGAAAATCGATGCCCAATCGCGCCTGGCTGCTCGTCCTGATCGCAGCCCTGGCCGGCTGTTCGCGCACCACGGCCGCGCCGGGTGCCGAGCCTGCACCCGCGATCGTCGCCGCCGCTGCGGAGACTGCACCGACCGCCCAGGACGGCGCCAATGGGCGATGCCCATCATCGCCGTGCTCGCATCGAGGATACGCAGCACGATCTTCTCGC
>DAIRVV010000112.1:0-7808 GCA_036802645.1 Steroidobacteraceae bacterium | reverse complement strand
AGATTGACGAGGGCAGGTTCGTGGACCTCATCGAGGTCGACGCCGCCTCGCGCACCAAGGTGGACGACACGCGGGAACTCCTCGAGAACGTGCAGTACCTGCCGACACGGGGTCGATTCAAGGTCTACCTGATCGACGAAGTGCACATGTTGTCGGCCCACTCGTTCAACGCCCTGTTGAAGACGCTCGAGGAGCCGCCGCCGCACGTCAAGTTCCTGCTCGCAACCACCGATCCGCAGAAGCTGCCGGTGACCGTCCTGTCGCGCTGCCTGCAGTTCAATCTGAAGCGGCTGCCTGCGGCGATGATCGCATCGCGGCTCCAGCAGATCCTCGGCGCCGAGGGCATCGCATTCGAGCCGGCCGCGGCGCTATTGCTCGCGCGTGCGGCCGACGGGAGCCTTCGGGACGCGCTTTCGCTCCTGGACCAGATGCTCGCCTTCGGCGGCGGCCGCGTGAACGAGGCCGATGCACGGTCGATGCTCGGCACGGTCGACCGGCAACAGGTCGTGCGTCTCGTCGATCGGCTCGCAGATCGCGATGCGCGAGGTCTGTTCGAAGCCATAGCCGGCATCGATGAATACGCGCCGGACTACGGGCTGCTGCTCGACGAAATTGCGGCCGTGCTGCAGAAGATCGCATTGCGCCAGGCCGTGCCCGATCTCGCGGATGACGAGATCCACCCGACCGAGACACTGGTCTCGCTCGGCGAGCGGATGCCGGCGGAGGACCTGCAGCTGGCATTCCAGTTTGCGATCGTCGGCCGCCGCGATCTCGAGCTTGCCCCCGATCCGCGCACGGGATTCGAGATGACGATGCTCAGGATTCTGGCATTCCGGCCGGCGGAAACGGCTGGCGCTTCCCGGCAACCGGCGACCGGTCGCGACACACCGGTGGCAGCAGCACCCCCCGCGAAACCGGCTGCGTCCGCGGAAGACGACTGGCCTGCGCTTCTGTCGCGACTCGAGCTCAAGGGCCCGGCACGCCAGCTCGCCGGAAACTGCCAGCTGCTCGCGCGGGACGGCAACCATTTCCGGTTCCTGCTCGACGAGCGTGCGCGCGCACTGCACACGCGCCAGCTGGAGGACCGCTTCACGCAGGCGCTGCGGCAGCTCGCCGGCGAGTCCGTGACCGTCGAGATCGAGCAGGGCGGAGCTGGCGACACGCCAGCCCGCCGCGAAGAACTGGCCCGTGACGAGCGGCTCGAAAAGGCGCGCGCGTCCCTCGAGCGCGATCCCAACGTGCAGTCGCTGCGAGACCGCTTCGGCGCGGTGCTGCAGCCGGATTCAATCAAGCCGGTCGGGTAGAATGCGCGCATGAAACCGGATCTCGGACAACTCATGCGCCAGGCGCAGCAGCTCCAGGCGAACATGCAGAAAGCCCAGGAGCAGCTCGGCGCTCTCGAGGTCACCGGCGAATCCGGCGGCGGCATGGTCAAGGTCGTGATGAACGGCCGTCATGAAGTCAGGCGAGTCCAGATCGACCCGGGCGTCGCGGGCTCCGACCGCGAGATGCTCGAAGACCTCGTTGCCGCGGCCTGCAATGACGCGGCCCGCCGCGTCGCAGAGGCCATCCAGCAGCACATGGCCGGCGCGATGGGCGGCATGCAGCTGCCGCCGGGCATGAAGCTGCCGTTCTGAAGTCGCGGCCGTGAAGTATTCCCCGGGCCTGTCCCGCCTCATCGAGGCACTGCGCATTTTGCCGGGCGTCGGTCCGAAGTCGGCGCAGCGGATGGCGTTTCACCTGCTGGAACGCAACCGCGATGGCGGACGCGCGCTCGCGCGCGCGCTCGAGGACGCCGCCGCCAACGTCGTGCATTGCAGGCGCTGCCGTATGCTGACGGACGGCGAGCTCTGCGAGATCTGTTCCGCGCCCAGGCGCGATGCCTCGGCTCTCTGCATCGTCGAATCGCCTGCCGATGTCGTCGCTGTCGAACAATCGGGCGGCTACGGCGGCCGCTACTTCGTCTTGATGGGCCACCTCTCGCCGCTCGACGGCATCGGGCCGGAGCAGCTAGGTTTCGACCGGCTGGAGGCCATTCTCGACGAGGGCGAAGTTCGGGAAGTGATTCTTGCGACGAATCCTACGGTGGAGGGCGAGGCGACCGCCCATTTCATCGGCGAGCTTGTCGGTCGGCGCGGCATACGCGCATCGCGCATCGCGCACGGCGTGCCCGTCGGAGGCGAGCTCGAATACGTCGACGGCGGCACCCTCGCGCACGCGCTCGCCGGGCGCCAGGTCATCGCCTGACACGAGGCGGCGCGCGCGCGGCGATGTCCTGCGCAAGCGACAGCAGGCGGCGGTAGCTGTCGAGCCGGCGTGCCGAGATCCTGCCGGCCGATCCGGCCTCCGCCACCGCGCAGCCGGGCTCGCGCAGGTGCAGGCAATCCCTGAACCGGCAGTCGGCCGCAGCAACCGAGATTTCCCGGAAGCCGCCCGCGACGTCCCGCGACGACGGCAGCGGCGGCGCGAAGTCGCGCACGCCCGGCGAATCGATCAGCTCGCCGCCGGACGGCAGCGTGTAAAGGGTCGCGGTGCTGGTCGTATGTCGACCGCTCGTGCTGGCGCGCGTGACCTCGTCGACGGCGGCTTCGACACCGGGAATGAGCCGGTTCGTCAGCGAGCTCTTGCCGACGCCGGACTGGCCCACGAGCACGCTCGTTTCGCCCGCAAGCCGTTCGCTGAGTGCGTCGACACCCTCGGCGAGCCGCTTGCTCGCGCGAAGGACCGGATAGCCGATACGAGCGTAGTCCTCGAGCGCGGGAGCCAGCATTCCAGTGGCATCGTCGAGGTCGCACTTATTGGCGACGATACAGCCCGCGAGGCCGTTCCATTCCGCCGCCGCCAGGTAGCGGTCGCAGAGGCCGAAATCCGGTGCGGGCAATGGGGCGACGACGGCGACAAGCTGCGTCAGGTTGGCGGCCACGGGTTCCGGCGCACCGCGCGAGTCGATGCGGGCAAGCAAGTTTCGGCGCGGCAGGACTTCGACGATGAAGCCCGCTCCAGTCTCGGTTTGCGCCAGTGTCCAGAGCACGCGATCGCCACAGACCGCCACGAGGCGGCGGCCCTGCAGCCGGCAGTGGATCTGGCGGCCCGAGTCGTCCGCGACACGGGAGTCGCGACCATGGCTCGCGACGACCCGGCCCGTGAAATGCGGGCCGGCGACCAAGCCGGGTTTCATTCGATACGTTCCGGAGCGAGCCGTGCAATGCGCGCCAGCGCCGGCGGATGCGAGGCATGGAACGCGGCGTAGAGGGGATCGGGCGTCAGAGTCGATGCATTGTCCCGATACAACTTGACGAGCGCGTCCGCGAGCGACCCTGCATCGGCGTGGATCGCGGCGTAGCGGTCGGCGGCGAATTCGTGCCGCCGTGACAGCGACGCGAACAGCGGTCGCACCGGCAGCAGGAACACGGGTACGACCAGGATGAAAAGCAGCAGCAGCGTATGCGGACCGCCTGCAGGAACGCCAAGCGCCGGCTGGAACCAATCCTGCCGCGCGAACCAGGCGAGGAGGGCGAAGCCGGCGAATGCGGCCGCCAGTGTGCCCGCGAGCCGGAATGCGACATGGTGTAACCGGAAGTGGCCGAGCTCGTGCGCGAGCACGGCCTGCAGTTCCGGGATGTCGAGGGAATCGACGAGCGTGTCGAAGAACACGATCCGTTTCGTCCGGCCGAAGCCCGTGAAATAGGCGTTGCCGTGCGTGCTCCGTTTCGAACCGTCCATGATGTAGATTCCGCGCGGCTCGAAGCCGCAGCGTCGGGCAAGCATTTCGACCGCCTCGCGGAGGCTGCCCGCCTCCAGCTCGCGGAAACGATTGAAGAGGGGAGCGATCAGCCGTGGCCAGGCCCAGCCCAGGAGGATCGAGAAAGCCGCCCAGGCAGACCACGCCCAGATCCACCATGAAGCGCCTGCGCGCGCCATCAGCCAGAGCAGCAGGAAGACGAGCGGCAGCAGGAGGACGGCACCGATCGCCATACCCTTCAGGCTGTCAACCGCGAACAGGATGGGCGTCGTGCGATTGAACCCGAACCGCGACTCGATGCGAAACGTCCGCCAGGCTTCGAATGGCAAGTCTGCAATCGTCGTGACGAGCAATACCGCGGCGACCGTAGCCACCTGGGCGGGCAGCCCGCTGAGCCTGCTCCCGGCAATCAACGAGTCGATGGATGCGATTCCTCCGCCAAGGGTCAGGACGAGCAGCAGTGCTGCTCCGACGACAAGCTCGACGCGCGCGAAGCGTGTCTGTGCGATCGTGTAGTCCGCGGCGCGGGCGTGCGCGTCGAGACCGATCGCCGCGGCGAATGGCTGCGGAACGCGATCGCGGTGTGCACGCACGGCGTGCTCCTGGCGGCGAAGCAGCCAGTACTGCACGGCGAGGCCCACGGAAAGCGCGGCGAGAAAAAAGAGTGTGAAGGAGTGCATGGCGTCGGGGCGAGGGGCACTCTAGCCTCTGTTAAGATCACCGGCAACATGACGCGTGACGACCGGCTGATCTGGATCGACCTCGAAATGACCGGACTCGTTCCGGAGCGTGACCGGATCATCGAGATTGCGACGGTCGTGACCGACGTCGACCTCGGGGTGATCGCGGAGGGGCCGGTCATCGCCGTGCGTCAGGCCGAGGCGACGCTCGCCGCGATGGATGAGTGGAATACCCGCACGCATTCGGCAAGCGGGCTCTGCGCGCGCGTGCTCGCGAGCCCGGCGGACGAGGCCGCGGCCGAGCGCTCGACGCTCGCGTTCCTGGCGCATCACGTCGGCTCGAATTGCTCGCCGATGTGCGGCAACAGCGTCTGCCAGGATCGCCGCTTTCTCGCCCGCTGGATGCCCGAGCTCGAACGGTACTTTCACTACCGGAATCTCGACGTCAGCACCGTCAAGGAACTTGCGCGCCGCTGGGCGCCCGAAGTCGCGGCGGGCGTGGCCAAGGAATCGCGCCACACCGCGCTTGCCGACGTGCATGAGTCGATCGCGGAACTGCGCCATTACCGCGGCGCGCTGCTGGCCGCGCCATGGAACGCCCCGCGGACCTGAGCGACGGCAGTCCCGTGTGGCACAGCGGCGCCTGTCACTGTGGCCGTGTCCGGATCGAGGTCCTCGCGCCCGCCGACCTCGAGCTTCTCGAATGCAATTGCTCGATGTGCAGCCGCTCGGCCTATCTGCACCTCATCGTCGCCGCGCATGAATTCCGCCTGCTGTCCGGCGCCGACGACCTCGTCGAGTACCGCTTCGGCACCGGTGTCGCGAAGCACCGATTCTGCCGGCACTGCGGTGTCAAGGCCTTCTATGTTCCGCGCTCACACCCCGACGGCTACAGCGTCAACGCCCTCTGCCTCGATCCATCGACGATCACTTCAATGCGAATCAGTTTGTTCGACGGGCGGGACTGGGAAACGGCGCGAGGGAGCCTGGACGCGCGCTAGCCGGACGGGCGGGGTCCCGCGCGAGCGACTTTAGGTCGCCGCAGGAGCGAGCGCGGGAACCCCGGCCGGCCAGGCGAGCGCGCGTCTACGCCTTCGTGCCGTTCGCGAGGTACAGCCACGTCTCAACGACCGTGTCAGGATTGAGTGAGAGGCTGTCGATTCCCTGGTCGACGAGCCACCGCGCGAAATCCGGATGATCCGACGGGCCCTGACCACAGATGCCGATGTACTTGCCCGTGTCCTTGCAGGCACGGATCGCCATCGACAGCAGCGCCTTCACCGCCGGATCGCGCTCGTCGAATAGCGCGGCAATGATCGCCGAGTCGCGATCGAGGCCGAGCGCGAGCTGCGTCATGTCGTTCGAGCCGATCGACATGCCGTCGAAGTGCTCGAGGAAGTCGCGCGCGAGCAGCGCATTGGCCGGCAGCTCGCACATCATGATGACCTTCAACCCGTTCGCACCGCGCGCGAGGCCATTCTGCCCAAGCAGCTCGACCACCCTGCGACCCTCGTCGACCGTCCGGACGAACGGAACCATGACCTGGACGTTCGTGAGCCCGATATCCTCGCGCACCCGGCGCAGTGCGCTGCACTCGAGTTCGAAGCAGGGCCTGAATGCGGGATCCGTATAGCGCGAGGCGCCGCGGAATCCGAGCATCGGATTCTCCTCGTGTGGCTCGTACTGGCGCCCGCCGATCAGGTTGGCGTACTCGTTCGATTTGAAATCGGACAGGCGGACGATCACCGGCTGCGGAGCGAACGCGGCTGCGATACTCGCGATGCCCTCGGCCAGCTTCTCGATGAAAAATCGCACCGGGTCCTCGTACCCGGCCATCTGGCGGCGGACCTGGTCCCGGACTCCGGGCTCGAGCGTCGCGAACTCGAGCAGGGCGCGCGGATGCACGCCGATCATGCGGTTGATGATGAACTCGAGCCGGGCGAGCCCGACGCCGTGATTCGGAATCGATGCGAAATCGAAGGCGCGGTCGGGATTGCCGACATTCATCATGATGCTCACCGGTGGCGTCGGCAGGGCATCGAGCTCGATCCTCTGCTGCTCGAAGTCGAGCTGGCCCTCGTAGACGACGCCGGTGTCGCCTTCGGCGCAGGAAACCGTGACCGGCTCTCCATCCCGGATCGTCCGTGTCGCGTCGCCGCAGCCGACGACCGCCGGGATACCGAGCTCTCTTGCAATGATCGCCGCGTGGCAGGTCCGTCCGCCACGGTTCGTAACGATCGCCGCGGCCCGCTTCATGACCGGTTCCCAGTCGGGATCAGTCATGTCGGAGACGATGACGTCGCCCGGCTGTATGCGCGACATCTCGCGGGCACCGGACACGACGCGCGCGGGCCCGGCGCCGATCCGCTGCCCGATCGCGCGGCCGCTGGCGAGTGCGCGCGATCGCTGTTTCAGCGTGTATCGCAGGATCGAGCGGCCCGCGCGACTCTGGACGGTCTCGGGCCGCGCCTGCAGGACATAGATCTCACCGGTCTCGCCGTCCTTGCCCCACTCGATGTCCATGGGGCAGCCGTAGTGCGACTCGATCACGAGCGCCTGGCGCGCGAGCTCGTGGACATCCTTGTCGTCGATGCAGAAGCGCGCGCGGTCGCCTGCCGAGACCTCCGCGATCTCGACCCAGCGGCCGGGAGCCGGCTCCGCCGCGTACACCATGCGGGAGGCTTTCGACCCGAGGTTCCGGCGGATGATCGCCTCGCGTCCCGCGCGCAGTGCCGGCTTGTATACATAGAACTCGTCCGGGTTCACCGCGCCCTGCACCACGAGCTCACCGAGACCCCAGGACGCCGTGATGAACACGGCGTCGCGGAAACCGGACTCGGTGTCCAGCGTGAACATCACGCCGCTCGCGCCGACGTCGCTGCGCACCATGTGCTGTACGCCGACCGAAATCGCGACCTGCCCGTGATCGAAACCCTGGTGCACGCGATAGGAGATGGCGCGGTCGTTGTAGAGCGAGGCATACACCTGGTGCATCGCGGTGAGTACCGACCTGGGTCCGCGGACATTCAGGATCGTCTCCTGCTGCCCGGCAAAGGATGCGCCGGGCAGATCCTCGGCGGTCGCCGACGAGCGCACCGCGAGCGCCGCGCCGCCATTCGCGAGCGTCGCCGTCGCGGCGAGCACCTCGCGTTCGAGATGCTGCTGAAACGGGGTCTCGAGGATCCAGCCGCGGATCCGGCTTCCGGCATTGGCGAGTCGCGCAACGTCGTCGACGTCAAGACCCGCAAGCTCCGCGGCGATCCGCTCGCCGAGCCCGTCCTGCGCGAGGAAATCCCGATAGGCCTGCGCGGTCGTGGCGAATCCATCCGGCACGCGCACGCCGGCTGCGGCCAGCTGGCCGATCATCTCGCCGAGGGAAGCGTTCT
>DAIRVV010000111.1:0-7981 GCA_036802645.1 Steroidobacteraceae bacterium | reverse complement strand
GTGCCGGTCTTGCCGGCGATCGAATAGGCGGCGCCGCGGCCGACGCGCTGCGCCGTGCCGCGCGGGCCGCTCGTCACGGCGACCATCGCGTTGACGATGGTCTCCCAGTGCTCCACGTGCTTCAGCCCGATCGACGGCAGTATCTCGGGCTTCTGCTCCTCGATCACGCCGGTCGCGGGATCGGCGAGCGCCCGCACGAGTCTCGGCCGGTAGTGCTTGCCGCGGGTCGCGAGCAGTGCCGTCGCCTTGGCGAGCTGGAGCAGGGTCGCAGTCCAGTAACCCTGGCCGATGCCCACGATCACGGTCTCGCCGGGGAACCAGACCTGCTGCTCGCGCGTCGAGAACGCGGTTTTCTTCCAGGCGGGAGAGGGCATGATGCCGCCGCGCTCGCCGGCGATGTCGATCCCGGTCGGCTGGCCGAATCCCATGCGAGCCATCGAGTCGTGGATGCGCTGGATGCCGAGCGTATTCGCGAGCCGGTAGAAATAGACGTCGCAGGACTGCATGACCGCGTTTTCCATGTCCATCGAGCCATGGCCCTCGCGCTTGAAGTCGCGGAAGCGGTGGCGGGAGCCCGGCAGGGAATAGCTGCCGGGACAGAAGACGTGGTCCTCCGGCCTGATCACGTCGTACTCGAGCCCGGCGAGCGCCATCAGCGGCTTGATCGTCGAGCCGGGCGGGTAGGTGCCGCGGAGCACGCGATTGAAGAGCGGCTGGTCCGGGTCCTCAGTAAGCGCGATGTACTCGTTACGTGAAATCCCGCGCGCGAAGCCATTCGGGTCGAATGAAGGCAGGCTCGCAAAAACGACCACGTCGCCATTCGAAGGATCGATCGCGACAACGCCCCCGCGACGCCCGGCGAAGGCCTCCTCCGCAATACGCTGCAACTCGATGTCGATCGTCAGCCTGAGGTCGCGCCCCGCCAGGGGTTCGTGGGTCTCGAGCTGCGCGTCCGCGCCTTCGTCGAGCTTCACCGGCCGCCCTTCGGCATTCACGAGCACTTCGCGGTAGCCGCTGGTGCCGAGCAGCTGATCCTCATAGGCGCGTTCGACGCCGGTTTTCCCGATCACGCCGGTGCCGAAGTAACGCTCCCGGTCGACGCGCGCGAGATCCTCGGTGCTGATCGTGCCGACATAGCCGAGCGCGTGCGCGCCGACGGTCCCGAAGGGGTAATGACGCGCCATGCGGGTCTCGAGCATCACGCCGGGCAACTCGTGGCGATGCACGGCGTAGCGCGCGACCTCCTCGTCGTCGAGCTGGAGCAGGAATGGCACGGCCTCGAACGAGCGTCTCGACAGCGCTACCTGCCGGACGCGGGCGACGTCGCCGGCTTCGAGCAGCCCGAATCGCACAAGACGCGAGAGCGTGTCCTCGAGGTCGCCCGCCTGCTCGCGTATGAGCTCGAGCTGGTAGGCGGGCGTGTTCTCGGCGATCACGCGCTTCGCGCGGTCATAGATGATGCCCCGGTTCGGCGGCAGCGGCTCGATGCGGGCGCGGTTTCCCCTCGACAGCTCGACGTAGTGCTCGTGCTGCACGACCTGCAGCCAGAACGCGCGGCTCATCAGCAGGAACGCGATCAGCGTGACGATCGACCCCGCGAACAGCGAGCGCTGGAAGAACATGCGCTGCTCGAGCGCGTCGTCCTTGATGCGCACGCGTCTCATCATCAGATTACCGTCGCGCCGCAAAGCGCGCGTAAAGCGCCGTCAGGAGCGGCCAGCAGGCAGCGCCCACCGGCACCGCGATCCACCGGCGCCAGTCCGTCACCGGATGGCCCGCGACTCCATCGATCCAGAAGAGCAGGAACTCGTTGAACCAGAGGAGGGCGAGGATCACGGCCGACTGCTGCAGCGGCGGAAAGGCGCGGATCTGGAGCCGGAACTTCGAAGCGACGTAGGCGATGACAATCAGGGTCAGCGCATGCTGGCCCAGGAGCACGCCGCGGAATCCGTCGACCGCGAGACCCGCGCACCAGGCATACGAAAGCCCGAGCAGTCGCGGAGCGAGCAGGCAGAACCAGAGTACCGTGAGCGCGACGAAGTCGGGCCGGAACAGCTCGAGCCATTCCGGCAATGGCGCGACCGTCGCGGCAAGCGAGAGGATTGTGAGCCCGATGATCCGCCCCCATCCGAAGTTGATGCGGATACCGCGCATCATGGCGCGTCCCCTGCGGGTGGCGGTGTCGCGGTCGCCGCGGCCGGTTTCGCTTCCGGCTCCGGTTCGACGACATCGCGCTCGAACCAGACCAGGAGTATCTCGGGATCGCGGTCGAGTCCCGCGAGCGGCGCGGCTTCGATCGAGAGGAGCGGCTGGCCGGCATCGCGCACGACCGCAGTAACCTTTCCGACCGGGTAGCCCGGCGGATAGACACCGCCGAGCCCCGAGCTCACGAGCAGGTCGCCGACGATCACGTCGGCGTTCTGCGGCAGGTAAGGCAGCGACAGCATGCCCGAGCGCCCGGTGCCGAGCGCGATACTCCGCGCGCCGGTGCGATTGACCTGGATCGGAATCGCATGCTCGGGATCCGAGATCAGTATGACCTCTGCGGAGATGGGACCGGCGCGCGTGACCTGTCCGAAGATGCCGTTCGCGTCGATCGCCGCCTGGCTGCGGAACACGCCCGCGCGAGTGCCCTTGTTGATGAGCACCCGCTGACGAAACGGGTCGAGGTCGACACGCACGATCTCGGCGACGAGCGATCGCTGCACGGCGCGCCTGGAACTCTCACGGATGGCGCGAAGCCGCTGGTTCTCCTGTTCGAGCGACTCGTAGCGCATGAGCTTCAGGCGCAGCACGAGGTTGTCCGCGGCAAGCTTTATGTTCTCGGCTTCGACGCGGGTCTTGGTCGCAAACGATTCGCGAAGCCCGGTCCAGGCCGCGACCGGCGCCTGCACCGCCCACTGGATCGGATAAGCGAGCGACGCGATGCCGTCGCGGATGACGGCAAGATGATGATTGCGGTGGTCCGCGACCATGAGACCGGCGGCCATGAGGGCGAGAACGATGAGGCGCAGCCCAAGCGCGGGGCCGCCGAGCAGCAGGGGCCGTGGATCCGGATCGTGTGAACTCAAACTGGCCTCAGCCGAGGCCGAACAGCCCCGGATGCTCCTCGGACAACTCGAGGATTCGGCCGCCGCCGCGCGCCACGCAGGTCAGCGGATCCTCGGCGATGATGACCGGCAATCCGGTTTCTTCCATGAGGAGCTTGTCGATGTCCTTGAGCAGCGCGCCGCCTCCGGTCAGCACGATGCCGCGCTCCGCCACGTCGGCGCCGAGTTCCGGCGGCGTCTGCTCGAGCGCCTTCTTGACGGCCTGCACGATGCCCTGCAGCGGTTCCTGCATGGCTTCGAGTATCTCGTTTGAATTGAGCGTGAAGCTGCGTGGCACGCCTTCCGAGAGGTTGCGGCCCTTCACCGACATCTCCCGCACCTGCTGGCCCGGGTAGGCCGAGCCGATCTCGATCTTGATTCGCTCCGCGGTCGCCTCGCCGATCAGGATTCCGTAGTTGCGGCGAACGTAATTCGTGATCGCCTCGTCGAAGCGATCGCCGCCGATGCGCACCGATTCGGCATAGACAATGCCGTTCAGCGAGATCACCGCGACCTCGGAAGTGCCGCCGCCGATGTCGAGCACCATCGAGCCGCGCGCCTCGTTGACGGGCAGGCCCGCGCCGACCGCGGCAGCCATCGGCTCCGGGATCACGTCAACTCGGCGCGCGCCCGCGCCTTCGGCGGATTCCTGAATGGCGCGCTTCTCGACCTGCGTCGATCCGAACGGCACGCAGATCAGCACGCGCGGCGAAGGGCGGAGCCAGCGATTGCCGTGCACCTTGGTGATGAAATGCTGGAGCATCCGCTCCGTGTAGGTGAAGTCGGCGATGACGCCGTCCTTCATCGGGCGCACCGCGGTGATGTGTCCGGGCGTGCGGCCGAGCATGCCCTTGGCCTCGACACCGACGGCGACGATCACCTTGCCGCCGCGGCCCGGTTCGTCCTGCACCGCGACGACCGAGGGTTCGTTCAGCACGATGCCCTGGCCGCGAACATAGATGAGCGTATTCGCCGTGCCGAGGTCGATCGAGATGTCGCTGGAGAAATAACCCCGGAGGCTCTTGAACATGGTTTTGGGAGACCGCAACGCTCGGCGAATGAAGGCCGGGAGTCTAGCCGCGGCAGCGACTTTCCACAAGGCGACGTGTATGATTTCCGTCAAGTTTTTCCCATATTTTCCGCTGTGGAGCGATCGTGACGCTGACCCGCCGCGACGTCGAAAACATCGCGCATCTCGCGCGCCTCGAGATCACCGAGGCCGAGATGCCGGTCTATGTCGGCAGTTTGTCCGCGATCCTCGCATTCGTGGAGCAGCTCGCCGGGGTGTCGACGGAGGACGTCGTGCCGATGGCGCACCCGCTCGAGGGCCAGGTGCAGAGGCTCCGTGTCGACACCGTCACAGAATCGGATCATCGCGATGCGTACCAGGCCAATGCCGCCGCGGTGGAGGCCGGCCTCTATCTCGTGCCGAAGGTGATCGAGTGAGCCTGCATCAGGCCACCGCGGCGGAGATCGGGCGGGCGCTCCATGCGCGCGAGTATTCGAGTGTCGAAGTCACGAGCCACTTCCTCGACCGCATCGAGAAGTCGAACGGGCTACTCAACGCATTCGTGACGGTGACGCGCGAGCGCGCGCTCGACGATGCGCGGCGCGCCGATGCACGCATCGCGAAGGGCGAGGGCGGGCCGCTGACGGGCGTGCCGCTGGTGCACAAGGACATCTTCTGCACCAAGGGCATCCTGACGAGCTGCGGCTCGCGAATGCTCTCGAATTTCGTCGCGCCTTATGACGCCATGGTCGTCGAGCGCCTCAATGCCGCGGGCATGGTGCTGCTCGGCAAGACCAACATGGATGAGTTCGCGATGGGCTCGTCGAACGAGACGAGCTGGTTCGGCCCCGTCAAGAATCCCTGGGACACGTCCAGGGTGCCCGGCGGGTCCTCGGGCGGTTCCGCGGCCGCCGTCGCGGCACGACTGGCACCCGTCGCGACCGGCACGGACACCGGCGGCTCGATCCGCCAGCCCGGCGCGCTCACGGGCATCACCGGCTTCAAGCCGACGTACGGGCGCGTGTCGCGTTACGGCATGATCGCCTTTGCCTCGAGCCTCGACCAGGCGGGCGTGCTCGCGCAGTCCGCGGAGGACGCTGCGCTCGTGCTCGGTGCCATGGCCGGCTACGACCCGCGCGATTCGACGAGCGTCGATGCGCCGGTCCCGGATTACGCCGCGAGTCTCGAGCGCCCGGTGAAAGGCCTGCGGATCGGCATCATCCGCGAGTTCTTCGGCGAGGGCCTGGAAGCCGGCACCGCAGCCGCCGTGCGCGCCGCGATCGACGCGTACCGCGCCGATGGCGCGAAGGTGGTCGAGCTGAGCCTGCCGAATCTTCCGCTGTCCGTACCGACGTACTACGTCGTCGCACCCGCGGAATGTTCGTCGAACCTGTCGCGTTTCGACGGCGTGCGCTTCGGTCATCGCTGCAAGGATCCGCGCGACCTGGCCGACCTCTACCGGCGCACGCGCGGCGAGGGCTTCGGCGCCGAGGTCAAGCGCCGCATCATGACGGGCACCTATGTGCTCTCGGCCGGCTACTACGACGCCTACTACCTGAAGGCGCAGAAGGTCCGGAGCCTGATCAACTCCGACTTCAGGCGCGCGTTCGGGCAGGTCGACGTGCTGATGGGACCGACCACGCCGACACCCGCGTTCGAGATCGGCGCGAAGACCGATGACCCGATCACGATGTACCTCAACGACATCTACACGATCGGCGCGAATCTCGCGGGACTGCCCGCGGTTTCCGTGCCCTGTGGGCTCGTCGACGGCCTGCCGGTGGGCTTGCAGGTCATCGGGCCGCACTTCTCGGAAGATCGCCTGCTCGCCGTCGCGCACGCCTGGCAGCACGCGACCGATTGGCATCGCCGGATTCCGGCGGCATTCGCGTGAGCGCCATGGCAACCGAGTGGGAAACCGTCATTGGCCTCGAGATCCACGCGCAGCTCGCGACGCGTTCGAAGATCTTCTCAGGCTCGTCGACGGCCTATGGCGGCGCGCCGAACACCCAGGCCAGCCTGGTCGATCTCGGCTATCCCGGCGTGCTGCCGGTGCTGAATGGCGAGGCCGTGCGGATGGCCGTCAAGTTCGGGCTCGCGATCGGGGCGACCGTCGCGCGGCGCTCGATCTTCGCGCGCAAGAACTACTTCTACCCGGACCTGCCGAAAGGCTACCAGATCAGCCAGTACGAGCAGCCCGTCGTCGAGGACGGCACGGTCGAGATACTGCTGGAGGACGGCACGCGCAAGGTCGTCGGGGTCACACGCGCGCATCTGGAGGAGGACGCCGGCAAGTCGCTGCACGAGGGTTTCGGACGCTCGAGCGGAATTGACCTCAATCGCGCGGGCACGCCGCTGCTCGAGATCGTCTCCGAGCCCGATCTGCGCTCCGCCCGCGAGGCGGTCGCGTACATGAAGAAGATCCACACGCTGGTGCGCTACCTCGGGATCTGCGACGGCAATATGCAGGAAGGCTCGTTCCGGTGCGACGCAAACGTCTCTGTCCGCCACCAGGGCAGGCGCGAGTACGGCACGCGCTGCGAGATCAAGAACGTGAATTCATTCCGGTTCGTCGAACGCGCGATCAATCACGAAGTCACGCGCCAGATCGAGCTCATCGAGGGCGGCGGCAGCGTGGTGCAGGAGACGCGACTCTACGATCCCGGTCGCGACGAGACCCGGCCGATGCGCAGCAAGGAGGAAGCGAACGATTATCGTTATTTCCCGGACCCGGACCTGCTGCCGCTCGTTCTCGACGAGGCGTTCATCGAGGGAGTGCGCGGGAGCCTGCCCGAGCTTCCCGACGCAAAGGCCGCGCGCTTCGCGCGTGAGCACGGCCTTTCCGAGTATGACGCCGGTGTCCTGACCGCGAGCCGCGAAATGGCGGACTACTACGAGCGCGTTGCCGCTGTCACCCGCGAACCCAAGCTCGCGGCGAACTGGGTCATGGGCGACCTGTCCGCCTTCCTGAACCGCGACGGGCTCGAGATCGGCGCATCGCCCGTTGGCACAGACGCGCTGGCTGGTCTTCTCGGGCGCATCGCCGACGGCACCATTTCCGGAAAGATCGCAAAGGACGTGTTCGAAGCGATGTGGTCGGAGCGTACGGATGCGGATTCGATCATCGCCGCAAAAGGACTCAGGCAGATCACGGACACGGGCGAGATCGAGCGCTCGATCGCCGAAGTCATGAAGGCAAACCCGTCACAGCTTGCCGACTACCGCTCGGGCAGGGAAAAGCTGTTCGGATTCTTCGTCGGCCAGGTGATGAAGGCGACCGCTGGCAAGGCGAATCCCGCGCAGGTCAACGCATTGCTGAAGCGCATGCTCGCGGGCCCATGACGCCGACCGGCGACTTGCTGCACCGTTTCCTGTTCGAGCGCCTTCCGGTTCGCGGCCACCTGGTGAGGCTCGACGCGAGCTGGCGCGCCGCGATCGAGCATCACCGCTATCCGGAGGCCATCGCCAATGCACTCGGCGAGGCGATGGCCGCGTCCGTGCTGATGGCGGGCGCGCTGAAATTCGAGGGCCGGCTTTCGCTCCAGTTCGAAGGGCCGGGCCCCATCCGGCTCATGCTCGCCCAGTGCACGCACCGACACGCGATCCGCGGCGTCGCCCGGCACGACGAAGTTCCGGCGGATCCGCCCGGCGCGACGAGCCCGTTCGGAGGAGGACAGCTCGCGGTGACGATCGAACAGGAGGAGAGCGGCGATCGCTATCAGGGCGTCGTACCCCTCGTCGAAACCCGGCTGTCGGATTGCCTCGAACAATATTTCGAGCGTTCCGAGCAGCTGCCGTCGCGGATGATGCTCGCGGCGACTCCGGAGCGGGCGGCGGGGCTCCTGCTCCAGCGCGTGGCCGTCGGCGAAGGATCAGCGGCCAG
>DAIRVV010000110.1:0-8008 GCA_036802645.1 Steroidobacteraceae bacterium | reverse complement strand
GCTGACGCCACGCGGGCGGGATGATTTGGGTCCTGGCCGATCAGCCCTGGGACAGGACGAGTTCGCCGTTCTCTACGGGAATGCGCTCGCCCGGGTCGCGGTCCATGCGCACGACTTTCTGGACGCCGTCGAGCTCATACGTGACGTCGAAACCCGCCGGTACGGACTCGGTGTCGTAGACGACCACGCACTGCTCTTCGGTCTTGTCCTTCGTATTTCCTTCCTGCAAGCGCTTCTGCGGCTTGCTGCCCGCGTCACCGCCGGCCGCAGCGCCCGCGATGCGCTTCTCATCCTTGACGGGCGCCTGTTCGAGCGTCGTCTGGTCGCCGCACACTTCCCGCGGCGTACGGTTCGTATCGAATGCCGGCTGCACCGATACCACCGTGGCGTATTTTTGCAGTGGGTTGAAACCGCTGTTGACCACAACGGCGCCTGCGGCCGCTACGACGACCGCGCCCACGATGATCCCTGCCAATGCTGTGTTATTCACTTTGACTCCTTGGGCGGCCCTTCGCCTGCCGCATGTTCGAGTACGGGTCTACAGTGACCGTGAGCGAGGCAAAGCAGGTAATTCCGCGCGTCGCGCAATGGCGACGTGGATTTCGAGCCTACGGAAAAGTCCCGGGCCTAGCAGCGAAGCTCGCTGCGCATGCGGCCGAGCCGCGACAGTCGACGCAGGTATTCACGCTCGCCCGGGCCGGCCTTGGCTTCGATGAGGCGCATCAGATTCCTGCGCTCGGCCCGACTCCAGCGGCCGTGCCGCGATAGCGCCAGTACGAGCCCGGCCCAATGCGACAACGTCCGCGCTGCGCCCGGACCAGGACTGCCTGCGCCGAGCCACGCGCGGGCGGCTTCGGTCTCTGCAGCCGTCCGATCCGCGGAACTGCATTGCGAAAATCGTCTCAGCTCACGCGCGGCCTCAGCGAGCAATTCTGCGACGCGAGGCAATCGCGCACTCAGGGCGGGATCCAGTGAAAAAAAGACATGTCGCCTCGCAAGCTCCCGCAGGCTGCGCTTTGAGCTGCGGTAGTGGCGGTTTCGCGCAATCCGCCCGAGCTCGCGCGCGGCGATCCGGCGGGTTTCGCTCTCTCGCGGGCGAAATCCAAAGTGATGGTAGAACCACCAGGCGCCGGACTCGATGCCCTCGTCGTTGCCGTGGCCGAGCTGGTAGGGCTCGATGCTGAACTGGTCGCAGCCAAATAGATGATGTGTCGCCGCGACGAGTCTTGCGAACACCTGTGCCGCGCCAGCGCCGCGAAACGTCTCGAATTGGTTGAACGACAATTCAGCATGCCGGCCCAGGAGGTCGAGCTGCACGTATCCAATCGGGACACCGTTTCGCAGCGTAAGGCCACCGTACACCGCCGGCAGCAACAGCCGGTGCCCCGGCAACATGCCGATGAGCGCAAAGGCCAGGCCCTTGCCGTCGTCCACGAGCCAGGCGTCTTGCGGATTCGCGTACTGGAACGCCGCGAGGTCGCGCTCGCGCGTGATCATTGAAGTGCGCGCAACCCGGATCAATTCTTCGGCATGCGGCTTGCGAAGTCTCGAAATGCGCCGAGGCGGCCGGAGCGCTTCCTTGCGCAGTTGGGGCCGCGGGCCGCGCAATGGATCGCACTGCCAATGCGGTGGCAGGCGGCCGAAACGAGCCGTGGTGCGCTCCGGTGTCGTGCGTCCGGGCGCCAGGACGAAGGGCGGATCGACGCGATCGAAAAACGCCTCCCGGGAGAAATCATCCCCGGGCATCGCCGCGACGAGGCTGATGAAATAGTCCGCATCCGTCATGCCGCGCGGCCGGAGCTCGTCTAGCACATCGAGCGTCGGATTCTCGAGACGGCGGAAGAGATCCGCCTTTAATGGCTCGAGAAGCAGGGGCAGGGCATCGAGGATCGCCTTTGCGTGTTCGGGATCCCGTCGATCGATGCGAAGCGCAGCAGGCCAGGTGCGCGAGATCCATCTCGCCGTTGGCCCGTAGAATCGATACGGAATTTCGGTTCCCGCGATGCCGCTGCCTGTGAGGGCCGCCCTATGACGGCGCAGGTCGGGACGACGATGGAATGAATCGAGCAACTTGCGCGCGCGCGACTGGATCCGGCGATTGTCAGGATACGCGTGGAGGAAGCAGACTATTTCATGCAGGCGGCGCACCTGGACCGGCGTCGACAACCGGGAGCGGGAGAGGGTGGCGAGAAGCGTCAGCTTTCGCGCGCCGAGCCCGGATTCGTAACGCCTGCCGATGCGCTCGAGCGATGCCAGCGCAGCGGCCGCAGTCGATCGTCCCACGCCTCGATCCTAGCAGGCCCGCTGCGATAGAGTGACGGCCCATGCGCGGACCAATCCATGCCCTGGCCTTGCTCGCCGCGACGGCGGCGAGCCCGCAGGCGGTTTCGGCGGGCGATGCGCTCGATGCCGCGGCAGCCGGCCGTTTCGCGAACCTGGCGCTCGCCTGTGTTCATCGCGAGTATCCAAACAAGATCTCGCACGTGCTGGGCGGCGACGCGGATGTCCAGCCGCCGCGCACATTGACCCCGGTCTTTTATGGCTGCTTCGACTGGCACTCCTCCGTACACGGCCATTGGCTGCTGGTGCGACTCGCACGCGAGTATCCGGCCGCGGAGTTCGCGGCTCCGGCCCGTGCCGCTCTCGCGATCAGTTTTACCGGCGAGCGAGTCGCGAAAGAAGTGACTTACCTCAAGGGCTCCGGCCGCACTTCGTTCGAGCGACCCTACGGCCTCGCATGGTTGCTGCAACTGTCCGCCGAATTGCGGAGCTGGAACGATGCCGATGCACGGCGGTGGGCCGCGACACTGCAACCGCTGGAGGTCGAGGCCGCGAATCGCATTCGCGCCTGGCTACCGAAGCTTCACTACCCGATTCGTGTCGGCGAACACTCACAGACGGCATTTGCATTCGGACTGATCCGCGACTGGTCGGTCATCGCGGGCGACGCCGCGATGCGTGATCTCATCGACGAACGGAGCCGTAACTACTATCTGTCGGATGTCGCATGCCCGCTCGCCTACGAGCCTTCCGGCGAAGACTTCCTGTCGCCATGCCTTGCGGAAGCGGATCTCATGCGGCGAGTTCTCGGGCCGGCGGAATTCGCGGAATGGCTTTCGCGGTTCCTGCCGGGAATTCCGCGCGGCGCTTCGGGCGAGTGGCTAGCGCCCGGCATCGTCACGGATCGCAAGGATCCGAAGCTCGCACACATCGATGGCCTCAACCTGAGTCGCGCATGGATGCTCCTTGGCATTGCATCCGGCCTTGCTGCGGGGGACCCTCGTCGTGCATCGCTCGAAGCCGCTGCGACGAAACACGCCGAGGCCGCTCTGCCCGCCGTCACGGGCGAGCACTACGAGGGCGGGCATTGGCTCGGCAGCTTCGCCGTCTACTTGCTGGCGGGCTCGGGGCGCGGAGGCGACTGAAGATAGTCGACTGCGAGGCCGAGCAGCGAGCGCAGGGCGCCGGGCAGCGCGGTCTCGTCGACGTAAAACAGGTCGGAATGGTTGTCGGGCGCGATTGCCGCGTCCTGGCCGGCCGGCGTCACGCCGACCCAGTAGTAGACGCTCGGCACGGCGCGCGCGATGTACGCGAAATCCTCGGCAACCGTCAGCAGCCGGCTCGTCGTTACCGCGTCGTCGCCCAGCGACCGCTTGAGGGATTGCGTCGCCCAATCAGTGAGGGCGGGGTCATTGACCAGCGGGGGATTCGGCGCCGGCATGAGCTCGAGCGTCGCGGTTGCGCCGCTCGCCTCGGCGACCTTGGCCACAGTCCGTCGCATGCGTTCGATGACATCGGTGCGCGATGCTTCGCTGAAAGTGCGAATCGTGCCGAGCATCTCGACCGAATCGGGAATGATGTTGTGCCGCACGCCGCCGTTGATCGCGCCGACCGTGACGACCGCAGGAAGATCCGTAATGTCCGTTTGCCTGCTCACGATCGTCTGCAGGACGCCCACGATCTCAGCTGAAACTACGATCGGATCGATTCCCTTCCAGGGGCGCGAGCCGTGGCTCTGCCTGCCGGTCACGAGGATCCTGAAAAAATCGGAGCCGGCCATCAATGGCCCCGGGCGCAGCATGATCTGGCCGGTGTTCAGCATCGAGCCGACGTGCAGCGCAAACGCAGCCTCGGGCTTTGCGATTTCCAGCAGGCCCTCGTCGAGCATGAGCGGCGCGCCCCCGCGCTCGCCTTCGGGCACGCCTTCTTCGGCCGGCTGAAATACGAGCAGCACTTTGCCGGGCAGGCGATCGCGCAATTTCACCAGGATGTCCGCCGCGCCCATCAGGATGGCGGTGTGCGCGTCGTGGCCGCAGGCGTGCATGACTCCGACCGTGCGGCCGCGGAACTCGCCCGTCGCGGTCGAGCGGAACGGCACGTCGGTTTTCTCCGTCACCGGCAGTGCATCCATGTCGGCCCGCAGAAGGATCGTGGGCCCTGGCAACTTGCCTTCGATCACGGCGACGACGCCCGTATGCGCCATCCCGGTCCGCACTTCGAGCCCGAGCGCCTGCAAATGCCCGGCGACTTTCGCGGAGGTGCGTTGTTCGCGGTTTGCGAGCTCCGGATGACGATGGAAGTCGCGGCGCCATTCGATGACGCGCGGCTCGATTGCCGCCACCGCCGCTTCGATCTCGTCCGCCTTGATTTCCGCCCGCGCGCCGGCTGCCGGGCCGGCAAGAACGAGAAGCGCGAGCAAAGCCCGTTTCATCGGATTCTCCGCGAGTTTGCGCGAGTCTATCGTAGCCGCGGCGCCTGCTTGGCCGCCGCCAGGCGGGTTGAGCCGACTGGCCGCCCTGCGGTATCATCCGCGCCGGTCGGGGGCTGGGCGTCAGCCACCGCGGCCCAGGCAGCGAGGCCCGGTCGTGGTCCCCCGGAACCGAATGGTCGATCGGAAGGCCCCCTCGCGGGGCTTTTTTGTTTTCGGTCGGTTCGATGGAAATGGGCCTCGCGCCCATTTTTTTTGCTTCCGGGGCGATTGAGGACCGGATGAAGGAGAAGTTGCTGGGCCTGCTGGAACCGGTCGTTGGCGGGCTCGGGTACGAGCTGGTCGAAATCGAGTTCGGTTCGTCCGGCCGCAGTTCGCTGGTGCGTGTCTACATCGATCGTACCGATGGCGGCGGCGTCGGCCTCGATGACTGCGAGCGTGCGAGCCGTGCGATCGGCGCCGTGCTCGACGCCGAGGAGCCGATCGGGCACGACTACCAGCTCGAGGTCTCGTCGCCGGGATTCGACCGGCCGCTCAGGACCGCAGCGCATTTCGCGCGGTTTGCCGGCAGCGAGGCGAAGATCGAACTGGCGGCGCCGATCGACGGCCGTCGCAGATTCAGGGGCCGGCTGGGTGCGGTAGTGGAAGGCATGGTTGCAATCGAAGTGGACCGGAAGGTGTGGAAATTGCCGCTGTCCGGAATCAGCAAAGCGCGATTGGTGGGCTAATGAGCATGAACAAGCAGATCCTGGAAGTCGTCGAGGCTGTCTCCAACGAGAAGAGCGTCGCGCGCGAAATCATTTTCGAGGCGCTGGAGGCGGCGCTGGCCTCGGCCACGCGACGCAAGCATGGCGACGACATCGACGTTCGCGTCGCGATCGACCGCAAGACCGGCGAGTACCAGACGTTTCGCCGCTGGAAGGTCTTCGCCGACGACTCCACGGAACTCGAGTTTACCGAGCGCGAGCTGCGTCTGGACGACGCCACCGACGTCGACCCCAAGGCTGCAGTCGACGGATTTGTCGAAGTGCCGATGGAGTCGGTTGTCTTCGGGCGCATTGCGGCGCAGACCGCCAAGCAGGTAATCGTGCAGAAGGTGCGTGAGGCCGAGCGCGCGCAAGTCGTCGACGAATACAAGGATCGCGTCGCGACGCTCGTCTCCGGCATCGTCAAGCGGGTTGACCGGCATGGCGTCTACGTCGACCTCGGCGGCAACGCCGAAGGTTTCGTGCCGCGGGAGCACATGATCCCGCGCGAGATGGTGCGACCCCAGGATCGGCTGAAAGCGCTGTTGCGCGAAGTACGCTCCGAGGCTCGCGGCCCGCAACTCTTTCTCTCCCGCACATCGCCGGATTTCCTGATCGAGCTATTCAAGCTGGAAGTGCCCGAAGTCGGCCAGGGCCTGATCCAGATCCTGGGCGCGGCAAGGGACCCCGGTGCGCGCGCAAAGATCGCAGTCAAGAGCCTCGATCCGCGAATCGACCCGGTGGGCGCCTGCGTCGGCATGCGTGGCTCGCGCGTGCAGGCGGTTTCCAACGAGATCGCGGGCGAGCGCGTCGACATCATTCCCTGGGTCGAAAACCCGGCGCAATTCGTCATCAACGCGATGCAGCCGGCCGAAGTCACCTCCATCGTCATGGACGAGGACGCGCACTCGATGGACATCGCGGTGACGGAAGACCGGCTGTCCCAGGCAATTGGCCGCGGCGGCCAGAATGTGCGGCTCGCGAGTGAATTGACTGGATGGCGGCTCAACGTCATGTCCGAGCAGCAGGCAGCCGAGCGCAGCGACGAGGAAGCGGTCGTGCTCCGCGAAATGTTCAAGACACAGCTCGACGTCGATGAGGACATCGCGAGCGTCCTGGTGCAGGAGGGCTTCTCGACGATCGAGGAAGTGGCCTACGTGCCGACCAGCGAATTGCTCGGCATCGAGGAGTTCGACGAGGAGATGGTCGAAGAGCTCCGCAATCGCGCGCGCGACATGCTCCTGACCCAGGCGATTGCGAGCGAGGAAAAGATCGACGAATCCGGCCCCGCCGAGGACCTGCTTGCCGTCGAGGGCATGGACAAGGAGCTCGCCTATGAGCTCGCGTCCCGCGGCATTCGCACGAGGGATGAGCTCGCGGACCAGGCGACGGACGACCTCGAGTCGGTGCCGGGTCTCGATCCCGAGCGCGCCGGTCAACTGATCATGGCCGCCCGCGCCCACCTGTTCGAAACCGCGAGTCAGGCCTGAGGCCGGACGGAGGTAGATTCAGATGTCCGACGTCACGGTCGAACAATTCGCCGAAGTACTGAAAGTCACCGTCGACAAGCTGCTGTTGCAGCTCGAGGAAGCGGGCATCCGGTCGCTCGGCCCGAAGGACCGCATCAGCGAGGATGCCAAGCACAACCTCCTCACGCACCTGCGCAAGGCGCACGGCAAGGGCGAGGACGGGGGAGCCCCGCGCAAAATCACGCTCCGGCGCAAGGCGCAGAGCGAGATCAAGGTCGCCGCGCCGATGGGCAAGGCCCGCACGGTCAGCGTGGAGGTCCGCCGCCAGCGCACCTACATCAAGCGCGACGTTCTCGAGGAACAGGCGCGGGTTGCGCAGGAAGCGCTCGACCACCAGCGCGAATCCGAAGACGCCGTGCGCGCGGCTGCCGAGCAGATGGTCCGTCGCGAGGCGGAGCAGCGTGAGCAGCAGCGCCGCGAGCGCGAGGAGAGCGAGCGCCGCACGGTAGAGGAGGCCAGCAAGCGCCAGGCCGAGGAACAGGCTCGTCGTGAAGCCGAGCAGAAGGCCCGGGAACAGGCCGAGAAAGAACGGCGCCTGCGCGAGGAGAAGGCGCGGAAGTCGACGGAAGACGACAAGAACACGCGCTACGGCCGCCAGGAGCTCCACATTGCGGGCGGGCTGTCCGCGCGGCACAAGAAAGGCCGCACGCGCCCGGAAACGCGGCGGCGCGCGGCAAACGTCAGCGCGGACCGCAAGCACGGGTTCGAGCTGCCGACGCAGCCCATGCAGCATGAAGTTGCAGTCGGGGAAACCATCACCGTCGCCGAGCTCGCGCAGAAAATGGCGGTCAAGTCGAGTGAAGTGATGAAGACGATGCTCAACATGGGCGTCATCGCGACCATCAACCAGCCGGTCGACCAGGACACCGCTGTGCTGGTGATCGAGGAAATGGGCCACGTCGCGAAAGTGCTCAAGGCCGACCAGGTGGAGGAGGCGCTCCAGGCCGGCATGCACGCCTCCGAAGAGGCGCTATCACGACCGCCGGTCGTCACCATCATGGGTCACGTGGACCACGGCAAGACAT
>DAIRVV010000109.1:0-8023 GCA_036802645.1 Steroidobacteraceae bacterium | reverse complement strand
GATCGCAGACACAACCGCGCCGGAATCCGTTGCGTCGGTCTCGACAGCGGCCACGTCAGCGGGCTCCTGGCCGCAGGCCGCGAGGAGGAGTGCAGGGAAAAGCAATGTGCACCTGGCGCTCATGTCAGGTTCCCGTTTCGCGAATTCGTTCGAGCGGCAGCGTGAAGCTGCATTCCGTGCCGACGCCGCTCCCGAGCGAACGGATCGAAAGGCTGCCCTCGAGCGACTCGATGCGATGCCGGATTCCGAGCAGCCCATGCGATTGCGGCGTCTCGATCCGCGCTTCGTCGATGCCGACGCCGTCATCGCGCACGACCACGGACAATTCCCGCTCGCTTGCCGTGACCCCGAGCAGGACCGATTTCGCCTTCGAGTGCTTGGCGATGTTCATCAGGCATTCCTGCACCGCGCGGAAGACGGCAATGCGGGCATCGGGCGAAAGCTCCGGCATCTTCGCGGGGTAGCGCTCCTCGCAGGCGATGCCCGCGCGGCGCAGGCTCTCGTCCACCAGCCAGCGCAACGCCGCTTCCAGACCGACATTGTCGAGCAGGGTCGGCCTGAGGCTCTCGATGATGCGCCGCTTGAGCGTCAAGCCTTCGTCCATGCAGCGCAGTACGCGTTCCCAGCGGAGCTTGCTCGCATCGCTGCCATCGTCGGCGTGTTTTCGCAGCCACGAGATGTCGATCTTGGTCGCGACGAGCAGGCCGCCGAGCTCGTCGTGCAGCTCGCGGGCAAGCGCGGCTTTCTCGCGCTCGGCGACCTGCTGGAGGCTGCTCGATAGGTGGAAGAGCATGGACGTGCGCTGCTGTATGGTGCGGTCGAGCTCGCGGTTGCGCTCGCCGAGATGCGCCGCCTCTTCGGCGCGCCGGCGGATGTCGCGGCCAAGCAGTACGCCGATCGTGATCACGAGCACGAGCGAGAGGAAGCTCGCCGCGCCGAGCAGCACGCGCGATGTCTGGAGATCCCTGTCCGAGCCCGCGCGAACCGCCACCAGGCGCTCACTCTCCCGGTCGTGGAGTTCCCGCGCCTGCTGCCTGAGGTCGGCCATCGCGCGCTGGCCGATATCGGTGTCGACGAGCTGGAGCGCGGCGGCCCGACTGACTTCTCCGTACAGGCGAAGCGTAGTCTGCATCTCGCCGATCTTCTTGCCGGCGGCCATGCGCATCGCCTCCGCTACCCGCACGTCAGCCTCGAAGCCGGACTTGCGAAGTTCGTTGACGATGCGATCGATCATCGGATCGAGCGAACGCACCGCCGGATCGAAGGTCCGGAGGTAACGCTTGTCTTCGGTCAGCAGGAATCCGCGCTTGGCGGACTCGGCGTCGAGCACGATGCTGACGTACTGCGTGAGCAGCGCCCGCCGCTCCTCGGCTGCGGAGATCTCGAGGGCCGCCTCGTGCAGGCGCTTGTAGCCGGACTCGGCGACCATGAAAAGGGTCGCAATGAATGCGGCGCCGAGCAGGATCGGCGCATAGGTCAGCCGGCTTTCGGGCAGGGTTGCCATGCCCGCCTAATCTATAGTCTGGGCCCCCGAATGTGTCATAGGCATTTGGGCGTATGTAAGAGCCCTCCTACGAGCGGCGTAGGCATTACCGGCTCGCCTTGGCGACTTCCGGCGTGCGACTTAGAGGTTATATTTCAGCCGGATGAGACTCCCATGATGACCGCCAGGGTATTGATCGCAGACGACCACGCCGTCGTCCGGGCCGGCCTCCGACAACTCCTGGGGGACGACTCCTCCGTGGGAGAAATCGGCGAGGCGGCTACCGGCCAGCAGACACTCGAGCGCCTCCGGGAGAGCCCCTGGGAGCTCCTCATTCTCGACATCGGCATGCCGGACCGCAGCGGCATGGACATCCTCCGCCATGTGCGTTCGGGGTATCCCGATACGCGGGTGCTGATCCTCTCCGGCTTCCCGGAGCGGCAATACGCGATCAACATGCTGCGCGCCGGTGCGCACGGCTTCCTCGGAAAGGAAAGCGCGCCCGACGACCTGATCAAGGCCGTGCACGTGATCCTGGCGGGGCGTCGCTATCTCAGCCCGACGATGTCGGAGCTGCTCATTTCCGAGATCGACAACGGCGGCGCCGACCGGCCGATACACCAGCAACTGTCAAAACGCGAGTTCCAGATCTTCTGCAAGCTCGCGAGCGGCAGCTCGGTCTCGGAAATCGCGAAGGAGCTCTGCCTGTCCGTGAAAACCGTCAGCACATATCGCAGCCGCGTGCTTGAGAAGATGCATTTCAAGACCAATGCCGACATCACGTCCTACGCGCTGCGAAACGGTCTCATCCAGTAGCACCGAGTCGTGACCTTGCGCGTATTGCTGGTGGAAGATTCCCGGGTGCTGGCGGAGCGGCTTCGCGAAGCGCTCGACACGCTCGAGGGCGTGGAAGTCGTCGGCACCGTCGTCGACGAGAGCGCAGCGGTCATCGCCGCGCGCGACAAGAAGATCGACGTGATAATCCTGGACCTGCAGCTCAAGGAGGGCACGGGCTTCGGCGTCGTGCAGCGGCTCGGCAAGAGCCGGCCGACCATCATCGTCTTCACGAACTACATGCTGCCGGAGTACCAGCGCCTGGCCGATTCCCTCGGCATTGAGTACTTCCTCAACAAGTCCCGCGACTACGAGCGGCTGCCGCAGCTCATCCAGGAACTCGGAGCCAGCCAGCGGGCTCACTGACTTCAAAGGGGACAGACACTCTTAAAGGAGACTGTCCCCTTTAAAAGTGTCTGTCCCCTTTGAAGTAGGCAAAAAGACGGGCCCGCGCTGGGAGGCGCGGGCCCTGTGCAATGGACATCAGCGAACTGAATCGAGTGGTACGAGGGGGGTCAGTACGACTTGACGCTCAGCTCGTTCCTGACGTCCTTCACACCTGTAACGGACTTGGCGACATTCGTCGCGGCGGCCTTGGCTGCCGCGTTGTCGACGAAGCCCGAAAGCTGCACTACACCCTGCTTGGTCTCGACGTTGATCTGGTGAGCCTTCGTATCCGAGCTCTCGATCAATGCGGTCTTCACCTTGGCAGTCACGACGGAGTCGTCGATCACTTCGCCGGCAGTCGAATCACCGCCGCCCTTCACGGCGATGTCGTTCTGCACCGACTGCACGCCATCCACCTTCCCGGCGACATCGGCAGCCGCTGACTTCTCCTTCGGCGTATCGACGAAGCCCGAGAGCTTCACCACGCCGCGGTTCACGTCGACGTTGACCTCGCCCGCCTCGGTCACGGAGTTCGCGACCAGCGCGGACTTGACACTCGTGAGCAGTGCCGCATCGTCAACCTGTTCTCCCGGCGCTCTTTGAGTCCGGGTCGACGAGCAGGCCGCTGCGGTGAGCAACGTTCCGCTCGCGATCAGGGCGACAAGTGTCTTATTCATATAATCAAGCCTCTTTCAGCTTCAGGTAGGACCCGGCAACTCGGCTGCAGCCTTGGCAGCTTCGAACGTCGCGTCGGCCTCATCCTTGCAGGCCTTCTGCTGGTCGGCCGGCAGCGCATCGCACTGCTCCAGGGCAACCTTGTGATCGCCCTCGGCCTTCGCAAGCGCCGTCTGTTCCTGGCCTTCCATGGTGTCCTGGCTCATGTCGCTCTGGGCCTCAGCCACGTCCTGTGTCGCTTCGCTTTGTGCGCTCGCCACATCAGTCTGCGTTTCCGCGGGATCCTCGGCTTTGTTGCAGGCGCCGAGCGAGGCGGCGAATGCGCCCGCTATCAGCATCGTCAGTAAACGGTTCATATATCGGTCTCCTGGGTCTCGTGAGAAACGTGCAAAATCGAGTCTGATGTGACCCATTTCCGCTGGAAGTCGGTGCCTGACGCGGCCGGGTGTCGGAAAGTCGCCTACGTCGTCTGACAACGACAATCCGGCCGTTTGTCCAGCGGGTCAGAAGCGGAGCGCGCCAGTCAACCAGAGCGCTTTCGCATCGTCGGCGGCGTCGAAATCGAACTGTTCATATTCGAGACGGACATTCACCCGCTCGAAAAAGTTGAGCCCGAGCCCAGCGCTCCAGGTGAAGGTGCTGTCGCTGTCCGAGTCGCTGACACTGCCGAAAGGAGTGTCGATCCGCGCTTCCGTCTCGTACATGTAATAGCCCGCCTTCCCGAACAGCTCGAACCAGTCGCCGATCGGGAACGTACCGACGACGTATGGCGCAAAGCCGTCCGTCTCGGTGGTCAACTCAATGCCCGGGAGAATTTCGTCGTCCGGGCTGCCGAGGTTGACGTAGGCGAGCTCGAGCGCCAGGTGCTTGTTCGCGCGCCAGCCGGCGAAGGCCTTCCAGGCTGTGTCGTCGCTGTCGTAGCGGTCGATCGTGTCGTCTATTTCGTCGACGTCGTCGATCTGGACGTCGAATGTGCCGACGCCGCCGCCGGCGTAAAGCCCGCTCTCTTCGTCAGCGTGCGCGACTGCCGCGGCCGCAAGGCCGGCCAGCAGAAGGGCGGCAGAAATGCCGTGCTTCATGAGGTTCTCCTGTCAGTGAGGCCCGCGCGGAGTGTTGCCTCTGCACTCCGCAGGCAGTGTCGGAGCGCGGCTCCGCATCGGGTCGGACGGTGCCTAGCCGCACGTCAGGTTCCGCGGCGAAACAAGCCCATGATCAGCGCCACGGCGGCTATCACCAGGAACACGAAGAACAGGATCTTCGCGATCTGTGCGGCGCCGGATGCGATGCCGGTAAACCCCAGGAGCGCCGCGATCAGGGCGATGATGAAGAAGATCAGGGCATAGCGGAGCATCCGGGCAAGCTAGGTTTTGTCGTCTGGCAGAGACATCGGCGTGCGCAACGGGAAAGCGTAGGAATGCGCCGACGGGGACCCCGCCGTCGTCAAGTCACCAGCGCAGTGACAGGCAACTGAGACCACCGTCGAGCTTGCGGAATTCCGACATCTCGATGGCGATGACGTCGAAGCCGAGCGCTTCGATCGCGGCGCGAGTTTTCGGGTAGCCGGCTGCGACGAGCACGTGATCATTCACGCGCAGCGCGTTCGCCGCGTACCGTTCTGCGGTGGGCACTTCGACGATCTCATACAAAGCGAATGCGGGATCGCGCGGAACACTTTCGGTCGCGAGCAACCGGCCCTCGCCGAGATAAGCGATGCCGGTCTTGACGTGCAACAGTTCGCGCAGCTTGCGGAAGTCGAGGATATCGGTGCGATAACCAAAGCCTTCGAGCAGGCGAGCCAGCTCCATCGCGCCCGCCTCGTTCGTGCGCGCGGAAAGACCGATGAGGAAATGACCGTCCGCTTCGCAGACGTCGCCCCCATCCACCGTGCCCGGCGCGCTGATTCGCGGAATCCCGGGGAAGAGCCCCTTGAGCGCCGCCTCGATCACGTCGACTTCTCCGCGCCGCGAAGGCGCGCCGGGACGCGTGATGATGGCGCCGCGTTCCGTCACGAGCGCGGTGTCCTCGACGAAGCAGCCATCGGGATAAGCGGGATCCGCCGGCAGGACAGTGAGGGAAAGACCGCAGTCCGAGAGCGCCTCGCAGTAGGCGCGGTGCTGTTCCAGCGCAAGCTCGGGATTCGGCGCGCCTTCTGCCGACTGGGTCAGCCCGGCCGCGAAATTCGCGCCGGGAAGGCGCAATAGTGCATGGGTGAATTTCATGGCGCTGCCGACGATGGTGCCGGGTCGCAACTTTGCAATCTAGCGCCGCCAGACTGCGAAGTTGCGACCCGGCACCGTGTTGCACTGCAAAAGCCGGCCGGGATAACCATGAATGCATCCGATATTGCACAAGCCGCGTAGTATTTCGGCCAACGGCTCGGTCTTCTGACTGACCGTTGGGGACTTCTCAACGAGTCGACTCATCACTAGTGAGGGGAATGACAATGGCAATGAATCGTCGTGATTTTGGAAAGGTAATGCTCGGTGTGGCGGGCGGCCTCGTCGCCGGTGCGCAAATCGCGAATGTCGCGATTGCCGGTGAAGAGGCTGGCGGCGAAAACCACGTCTGTAAAGGCCATAACGAGTGCAAGGGCAAGGGCGGCTGCAAGTCTGGCGACGGCGGCTGTGCCGGCAAGAACTCCTGCAAGGGCAAGGGCGGTTGCGCCACGAAGGCCAAGCATGAGTGCGCCGGCAAGAACGAGTGCAAGGGCCAGGGCGGTTGCAAGAGCGGCGACGGCGGATGCGCCGGCAAGAACTCCTGCAAGGGCAAGGGCGGCTGCAAGGTTCCAGTTGACCCGAAGATGATGGAAGGCTGATAGCCCTTCGGGATTTGCCCGGGCCACGGGGCCCGGGCAGTTCCCGTTCCCGATGCCCGCCAGCAATCGTCAATCGGACCCGCTGCCAAACCGGTGGGGACTGCCAGACCTCGGTCTCGGCGTTGGTCTTCGCACGCCGCATTTCCGGCATATCACCGAGAAATGGCCGGCGATGGACTGGTTCGAGATCGTCTCCGAGAACTTCATCGACACCGAGGGAAGACCGCTCTATTTCCTCGACCAGATCGCCGAGCGCTACCCGATCGTGATGCACGGCGTGTCACTGTCGGTCGGCAGCACCGATCCGGTCGACTTCGGATTTCTCGACAAGCTGAAGGCCCTTTCGAAGCGCGTGCGCTCGAAGTGGCTGGGCGATCACATCTGCTGGACCGGAGTCGCAGGGCTCAATGGCCACGACCTCTATCCCGTGCCGTACACCGAAGAGGGGCTCAGGCACATGATCTCGCGCGTGCGGATCATCCAGGATTACCTGGAGCAGCCGCTCGTGCTCGAGAATCCCTCGACCTATCTCACCTTCACGGCGTCTTCGATGCCGGAGGAAGAATTCATCGCGCGTCTCGCCAGGGAAGCGGACTGCGCGCTGTTGCTCGACGTGAACAATGTCTATGTGACCTGCCGGAACCACGATCTCGACCCGGTCGCGTATCTCGATGCGATTCCGTACGAGAACGTGGTGCAGATCCACCTGGCGGGCCATACCGACAATGGCACGCATTGCATCGACACCCACGACGGCCGCGTGATCGACGAGGTCTGGAAGCTGTACGCCCGGGTGCAGGAGCGTGCAGGCCCGCGCGCGACGCTCCTCGAGTGGGACGCGAACATTCCGAAGTTTTCCGTTCTGCAACAAGAGGTTAGGAAGGCCGCCCGGTTCCGGAATGGGGCCCGGCGGGTCGCCGCATGAGTGCGGACCTGCAGGCACTCGAGCGCTGGATGCAGGCGGTCATCATGCATCCGGACGGGGCCGGGACGGGGCTCAGTTCGAAGCCGGCGCGGCATCTGATCCCAAAGGCTGCCCGCGACCCGGACTCCGTCGTCCTGCCCTCGAAGAGCCTGACGTCGGTCGAGCGGCTCGGGATCTACGCATACATGTATTACGCGCGGCTCATCGAGATCCTCGAGGGCGAATATCCGACGACGCGCCAGCTTCTCGGCACGCATGAGTTTGCGGTCCTCTGCCGGAGGTTCATCGCGCGGAATCCCTCGCGCTCGCGGGTGCTGAATCGGCTGAGCGAAAAGTTTCCGGATTTTCTGGCGCGTACACTCCCGAAGGGTCACAAATACGGTCTGGCGGTCGATGTCGCGCGCATCGAACGCGCGATGGAGGATGTCTTTGATGCGCCGAGGGCCGAGCCGATGACTGCGACCCAGTTCGCGTCAATCGGTGCGGACCAGTGGGAGAGGGTGAGGCTCGAGGTCAATCCCGCACTCCGGATGCTGAAGCTGCGTTATCCCGCGAACGATTTCATCCAGGCGACGCGGGCCGGGCGCAAGCCGCGCGTCCCGCGGCCGCGTTCGACATTCGTCATCGTGTTCCGTCGCGGCTTCCAGGTTTTCCGTCGCGACCAGGAGCCGGTGCAGTTCAAGCTGCTCGAAGCGCTCGCCGCGGGCCGCGTGCTTGCAGCGGCGGTGCGCGCCGCGATCCGCGGCCGATCGCAGAGCGCCGATCGCCTCGCGTCGAAACTCGGCAGTTGGTTCCGCGAGTGGGCCGCCGCTGGAATTTTCGTGTCAAAAGGGGACAGACACATTTAAAGGGGACGTGCCCCTCTAGAGGGGCGCGTCCCCTTTAAATGTGTCTGTCCCCTTTA
>DAIRVV010000108.1:0-8105 GCA_036802645.1 Steroidobacteraceae bacterium | reverse complement strand
GCCGCCGTTGAACAGGTTGAATCGCAGGACCACGGACGCGAGGACAAAGGAATCCTGGTCGCTGAAATCCCATTCCTCGCCCTGGGTACCGGCATCGACTGCAAGCGCGAGCTGCGGCTTGAATGCCGCGCGCGCCGCGCGCTCCGATTCGCCCGCCGCGGCAAGGCCGGCGTCCAGCTCCCTGAGCTCCGACCGGCGCCCGACCGCGGTCTCTTCGAGCGCGATTCCGCGAGTCGCCGGAATGCGGGCCGCGAGGCGCGGCAGGTCTGCATCCACGACTCGGGCCACGGTCGGCTCGCGATCGAGCGGGGCATTGCAGAGGAGGTTCAGGTAACGGCGGGCAAGGTCCTCGCTCGCGTGAGCCCGCAGGAGCTGCTGCGAGATTTCGAGGCGCTCGGCCTCGGCGCGGAGCATCAGGTCGCGCGTCACCTTGCCATTGCGGTAGAGGCTGTCGTTGACACGCTCGTTTTCCTGGGCCAGAACTTCCGTCGCCTCGAGCACGCCGACGGATTCGCGCGTCGCGAGCCAGCGGTAGTAGGCCTGGCGCACGTCGCGCGCGAGCCGGAGCCTGAAGGCGGTCAGTCCGAAGCGTGAGGCGTCGTAGTAATGCCCCGCGCCGCGTCGCTCGGCCGCAAGCCGCGCGTCGTAGATCGGTTGCGTCAGCCGGACGAATGACTCCTGCTCGCGCTCGCGCAAAAACTGGAAGTTGAGGTCGAGCGCGGGAATCTCGATTTCGCGCCCGCCATTGGCCTTCGTGTAGCGAAGCTGCAAGTCTATCTGCGGCAGGTATTGCGCCCGCACCTGGTCGAGTATCGCGAGGCGCTCATCGACGTTGGCCTCCACCTGGTCGAGGCCGAGATTCGATTCGAGCGCTTCCGCCACGAGTGCATCGGTGATGCGCCGGACATCAGGCAATTCATCCGCTCTCAGTGCGGGCGACGCGACGAGCAATGCGATCAGCGCCAGGACCGGCGAGCTAAACTGAGCAGTTGTCGAGTGATTGGACATGTGTCAATTCGCGGGCGAGAAAAAATCAGGCCCCGGTCTTCGCGGCCAGCATGTAGCGGAGCATCGCGAAGGATCCTTCCATCAACTGCGGCACGTCGACGCCCTGGCGGGCGATCTCGACGGTCTTGTTCGTGGCGATCTGTATCAGGCCATGGGTGAAGGCCCAGAGCATGATGCAGACCTGTACCGGGCTGCCGAGATCCTTGCGGATGGTGCCGTCGGCCTGGCCCTGCATCAGGGCCTGCACGATCACCCCGATGACCGCATCGCCGGCTGCGGCGCATGCCTGTTCGGCCGGCTGGCCCGCGGCCTGGTGCGCGTGGAAACGGGTGCAGGCGTCGAAACGATAGGGCTTTTCCTGCTGGAACAGCACGTAGGCGCGACCGATGGCCTGCACCTTGTCGATGCCCTTTGCGTGGCTGCCTGCGGCTGCGACGAATCGGCCGCGGAGCTCAATCAGCGCGCGTTCGGTGATCGCGTGCAGCAGGTCGTTCTTGTCGCGGAAGTAGACATAGAGAAGGGCACGCGAAAGACGCGCGCTCTTCGCCACGCGATCCATGGTGACGGCGTCCCAGCCGACGTCGGCGTAAAGCTCTTCCGCCGCATCGACCATTTCGGCGCGGCGTCGCTCTTTTTCCTCTTCGCGGCGGACGGCTACGTACGACATACTGGCGAGCCTAACCTCGGATTGACACGATGTCAATGATTAAACAACTGTATAGAGCACTGCTGATCGTCCTGGGCCTTGGCCTGTCGCATCCCGCGTGGGCGGAGAAAGCTCCAGACGCTGCCATTGCGAAGGCTCGCGTCGCGGTGCAGGCCATCATGAAAACGCATTCGTTGCCGGGCATGTCCGCGGCCGTCGCGGTCGACGGCAAGATCGTCTGGTCCGAGGGCTTCGGCCAAGCGGACCTGGAAAGCCACGTGCCGGTCAGCACGACCACCAGGTTCCGGCTCGCCAGCGTTTCGAAGATGATCACCGTGGCGGCGGTCGCCCGTCTCGTCGAGAAAGGCCGGCTCGACCTCGATGCACCGGTGCAGAAATACGTCCCGGACTTTCCCGAGAAGCCCTGGCCGGTGACCACCCGGCAGCTCGCCGCGCATGTCGCCGGCATCCGGCATTACCGCGACGACGATCCGATCGACGACTGCAACCGTTCATTCCCGACGCTGGTCGAGGGGCTGAAGATATTCGAGGACGATCCGCTCCTCTTCGAGCCGGGCACCGCGCATCTGTATTCGAGCTACGGTTACAACCTCATCGGAGCGGTTATCGAAGGCGCATCCGGCAAGGACTTCCTGACCTACCTGCGGGAGGCCGTGCTCGAACCGCTCGGCATGCGCCACACCGTCGCCGATGGAACCAGAACTGTCATCGAGGGGCGCGCACAGTTCTATGAATTGAACGAGGAGAAGCAGGTCGTCAATGCGCCCTGCATCGACGTCTCCTACAAGTGGCCTTCAGGCGGCCTGCTCGCGAATGCCGAGGACGTCGTACGCATGGGTTCCGCATTCCTGAAACCTGGTTTTCTCAAGCCCGAAACGCTGAAGATTGTATTCACGCCGTTCCGCCTTGCTTCGGGCAAGGAATCCACACGTCATGAGGGTCTCGGCTGGCGAATCACGATCAAGGAAGACGGCGGGCGGATCTTCCAGCACAGCGGAAGCCAGGAAGGCGCGCGCGCCTACGCCTACCTCGACGAGAAATCCGGCGTCGCGGTCGCGCTCCTGTCGAACATGTACGGCATGTACGGCGAAGAGGAAGCCGGAGAGATTGCGGCCCTGTTCGCTCCTTAGGCTAATCCACTCGATTGCGTCGTCCGCCCGAACGGAAGGACTCGACATTCAGCGCCAGCTCGTCGATGCAACGCTGGCGCGCCTCGCGTGCGGCCCAGGCGACATGCGGCGTGACGATGAGATTCGGAATCGACGGGTCGAGGAGCGCGTGGTCCGGCGGCGGCGGCTCGCGCTCGAACACGTCGATGCCGGCGCCGCCGAGTCGTGCGGCCTTCAGCGCATCTGCGAGTGCCTTGCCATCTACGAGCGCACCGCGGGCCGTGTTGATGAGCACGGCGTCCGGCTTCATGCGCGCCAGGCGCTTGCGGCTGATGAGTCCGCGCGTCGCATCGGTCAAGGGACAATGCAGCGAGAGCACATCGAGTCCGGGCAGCAGCTCGTCGAGGCCGCGACGCCCGGCGACGGCAGCGCCGCCGGGGCGATTCGCGATCTCAACCTGCATGCCGAACGCGGAGGCGAGCCCGGCAACCGCCTTTCCGAGCGTGCCGTAGCCGACAATCCCGAATACCCGTCCCTGCAGTTCCCGGATCGGGTAGGGGAACACCGAGAATTGTCCGGCCCGCTGCCAGCGTCCGCTCGCAACGAGCGCGTGATACTCGGCGAGCCGGTGCGTGAGGGCGAGCAGCATGGCGAAGACATGCTGGGCCACTGAAGCCGTGCAGTAGTCCCTGAGATTGCAGACGGCGACGCCGGCTTCGCGCGCCGCCGCGAGATCGACGTTGTCGACGCCGGTCGCCGTGAGCGCGATCAGTTTCAGTTGCTGATTGGCCATGATCGTCGCGCGGTCGAAAACGGACTTGTTCGCAAAGACCGCCTCGCAGCCGGCGATGCGGGTGGAGACATCGGCTTGCGAAGTCTGTTCATGCAGCACGATGCCCGGGAGCGCGCGCTCGAGCGGTCCGGGATCGAGATCGCCGTTGCTGACGGTGCCGAAATCGAGAAAAACAGCGCGCATGCCCGGGCCGATCGGGCAGCGCTAGCCCGGCTCTTCGAGCAAGCCGTCGACCAGCGCGGTCAGCTCCCGGCCCTGTTGCTCATGAACCCTGCCGGCGGCGGGTCCCGCGAATCCGGTGTGAATCTCGCGAACGATCCCTTTGCGGTCAATGACGAACAGCGTCGGGTAGGCCTTGAAGGCAGCGAGCTGCGGCAGCTTCCTGAGGACGTCGTCGTCCGTCACGGTGCCCGCGACCAGCACCGGATAGTCGATCGCGAACTTGTCGGTGAAATCCTTCGCGGCTTTGGCCGAACTCGCAAAATCCGGCGTGCGCTCGAACATGAGCTGGATGACTTCGAGGCCGCGACCGCGCCGGGTTGCCAGCAATTCCTTCAGGAACACCGCCTCGTCATGGCAGTTCGGACACCAGGCGCCGCCCACGGTGATGAGCACGACTTTGCCCGCATGATGCGCATCCGGGTAGGCGTGGATCTTGCCGTCGATATCCGGAAACCTGAACTCGAGCCGTTCCACGCCGGGCTTGAGCGCGGTCTTCGCGGCCGGGTTGTCGAGCTTCGCCGCCGGGTCGCGGCGGCCGGAGAACGTGTCGTGCGAGCCGCCGCCCGTGTACTGATCTCCTGAAAGCACGCCGCCGAGCCCGAGCCGGGCGAGGTAAAGGTAAGCAACGCCGCCGTCGAAGCGCGAGAGGAAAAGCGTATCGCCGCGCGCTTCGCCCGCGATGTAGCGGTCGTCGCCGCTCTGGCGCAGAACCGTCCCGGTCACCACGTGACCGTCCTGCTGGAGATCGGCGATCGCTGCGCTCTCCTTACCGTCGTCGTCCCGGTAGGTGAGCGCCCAGCGCCCGGAGAAATCCATGGGCGCCGCATCGGGCTTGGGAAAGAAGCGCCAGCTTTCGCCGGGCACCGCAACCAGCCGCAGATTCCGGACTACGCCGCGCGGGCGCAGGATGAACAGGCTTCCTTCAAAGCGTCCGTCGATGAACTGCGCCTCGATGCGATTCTGGTAACCCGGCATCTGGATCGCGAGCCGATCGCCTTCGAGCTGGACATTGGTCGCGCGCACGCGTTCAGGCCCATTGATGAGGTAGGCGACGATCGCCCCGTCTTCCTCGACGAGCTCGAGACCGAATGGAAGATCGCCGCCGTCGACCGAGGCAACCGCGCGATAAATTCCAAGCGGCGGTGCATCCGCCTCGCCGCAGGCGAGCAGGATGCCGAGGATTGCGAGCAGGGCAAACCTGCAGAAAGCGCCCGGTATTTTGAAATCTGCCACGCGGCGATTATACGCAGGCGAGTTCCGTGCTACTTTTCGGCGCCATGAACGCCATGACACCGTGGTTCCTCAGTGTTTTTGCAACCGGCGCCTCGCTGCTGGCGGGAAGCCCGGCAGCGGCAGAGGCCGCCGGGTCCGGGCCGAATGCGGCGGCGAACGCTTTTTTTGAGCGCGCTCTCGACGAGCGCCTCGAGATCGACCCGACCACCGCGACCTCGCTGGGCCTGAAGACCGGCCTGGACCGCTGGCCCGATGCCTCCGAGGCCGGCGACAGCGAACGGCTCGCGCTCGGCAAGCGTCACCTGGCGGAGCTGAAGCAGATCGATGCTGAAAAACTCGATGACGCCACGCGGCTGTCCTGGCAGGTCTTCGAGGCGGGCGAGGAGCGCCGCATCGCCCGCTATCCGTGGCGGAATCACGGCTATCTCTTCGACAAGGACGGTTCGCAGGTTTCGGTGCCGGCCTTCCTCATCAACACCCATCGCATCGAGACCGAGGAAGACGCCGTCGCTTACGTGCGGCGCCTCGAAGGCATACGCCCGCTATTCGCGCAGCAGCTCGAGCGCGCGACGGCGGCGGCCAAGCAGGGCATCGCCCCGCCGAAATTCGTCTATCCGTATGTCATCGAGGACGCGGGCAACGTCATCAAGGGACGGCCCTTTGATGAAAGCGCCGAGGACAGTCCGCTTCTCGCCGATTTTCGCGGCAAGGTCGGCAAGCTCACCATCGAGGAAGCGCGGCGCGAGTCCCTGATCGCACAGGCGGAGCGCGCGCTGCTCACATCGGTCAAGCCGGCACTCGAGGCGGTGATCGCCTGGGCGCGGACGACATCGGCGACGGCGACCGAGGACGACGGCGTCTGGAAGCTGCCGGATGGCGTCGCCTACTACAACTACCTGCTGAAGAATTTCACGACCACGGACCTGACGGCGGAACAGATCCACGCGATTGGCCTGCGCGAGGTCGCGCGCATCCATGGCGAGATGCGCGGAATCATGAAGCAGGTCGAGTTCAAGGGCGACCTGCCGGCATTCTTCGATTTCATGCGCACGGACGCGCAGTTCTACTATCCGGACACCGATGCGGGGCGCGCAGCCTGGCTCGCCGAGGCGAACAAGCACATCGCGGCAATGCGCGCAAAGCTGCCGGAGCTGTTCGTGACCTTGCCGAAGGCCGAGATCGTCGTGAAGGCCGTCGAGCCATTCCGCGAAAAGTCGGCCGGCAAGGCTTTCTATCAGCGGCCTTCGCTCGACGGGAGCCGGCCGGGGGTTTTCTACGGCAATCTCTACAAGATGAACGAGATGCCGAAGTACGAGCTGCAGGCGCTCGTGTACCACGAGGCGATACCCGGGCATCACATGCAGAACGCGGTGGCGCTCGAAGAGAAATCTTTGCCGCGGTTCCGGCGTCTCGGCGGCTACACGGCCTACTCGGAAGGCTGGGGCCTGTACAGCGAACGGCTCGGCAAGGAAGTGGGTTTTTACGCCGATCCCTGGTCGGAGTTCGGGCGGCTCGCGCTGGAGCTGCACCGCGCCGTGCGCCTCGTCGTCGACACCGGGCTGCACGCGAAGCGCTGGACCCGCGAACTGACGATCCGCTACCACGTCGAGAACAGCCCGACGGGCGAAGATGCGGCGATCCGCGCGACCGAGCGCTACATTCTGAATCCAGGCCAGGCGACGGCCTACATGATCGGAATGCTGAAAATCGTCGAGCTGCGCGAGCGCGCCGCCACGGCGCTCGGGGCGAAGTTCGATCGCCGCGAATTTCACGACCTCGTGCTCCGCACCGGCGGAGTGCCGCTCACCGTCCTCGAATCCGAGGTGCAGCGCTGGATTGAATCCGAGAAAAGCTGAGAACGGCGTGCGCCCCGAAGTGAACCCGTTCCGTCACGAGTCCACGGGGACCTGGAGCTACGTCGTCGCGGATCGAGGCACGCGGAAGTGCGCGATCATCGATCCGGTGCTCGACTTCGATGTCAAGTCAGGGCGAAGCTCGACTGAGAGCGCCGCTGCGATCGCCGGTTTTGTGCGCGCGCAGTCGCTGACGAACCAGTGGATTCTGGAAACCCACGCGCACGCGGATCACCTGAGCGCCGCGCCCTGGCTCCAGGCCGCCGTCGGTGGAGAGATCGCGATCGGTCAGGGAATCCGCGACGTGCAGAGTGCATTTCGCGACATCCTCAATCTCGAGCCGGAATTCCCCGTCGACGGCCGGCAGTTCAACCGGCTCCTGTCCGACGGCGACGAGTTTGCGATCGGCTCGCTCGCGGTTCGCGTGATCGCGACGCCGGGTCACACGAGCGACAGCCTGAGCTACCTGGTCGGAGACGCGGTTTTCGTCGGGGACTCGATCTTCATGCCGGACGGCGGCACGGCGCGCTGCGATTTCCCGGGCGGCGACGCGAAGAAGCTCTACGACTCCATTCGCCGTCTCTACGAGCTGCCGGTCTCGACACGGGTGTTCGTGTGTCACGACTACAAGCCGGGCGGGCGGGAGGCGCGCTGCGAGACGACGATCGAGTTCGAGCGCGAGGGCAACATCCACCTCCGGGACGGCACGAGCGAAGAGGATTTCACCGCGATGCGCGTGAAGCGCGACGCCACGCTGGATATGCCGGCGCTGCTTTATCCGGCGGTGCAGTTCAACATCCGAGGCGGCCGGCCGCCGCCGGCGGAATCGAACGGAAAGAGCTATCTCAAGCTTCCGCTCACCGGCCCGGACGCATGACGCCTGACCTGCTGGTGTTTCTCGCGATCGGAATTCTCGTCATCGCGTTCCTGTATTCATCGGTGGGCCACGCGGGAGCGTCAGGTTACATCGCCGTGATGTCGCTCCTCTCAGTCGCGCCCGATGTCATCAAGCCGACGGCGTTGACACTCAACATCCTGGTCGCTTCCATCGGCGCGTGGCAATTCTGGCGGGCCGGATACTTCTCCTGGCGGCTCTTCTGGCCATTCGCATTGTTGTCCGTCCCGCTTGCCTTTATCGGCGGCTACCTCAACCTGCCCGCCCAGGTCTTCAAGGTGTTGGTGGGAATCATCCTGCTCTACTCCGCGATACGCTTCCTGAT
>DAIRVV010000107.1:0-8126 GCA_036802645.1 Steroidobacteraceae bacterium | reverse complement strand
ATATTCGTGCAGGAAGGGCTGTGGCGCGTGCGCTCGCGCGCGGCGACGTCCGGGTTCATGGCGCTCGCGCGGGTCGCTGGCTGCAGGCTCGATGAGATGTCCGCGCGCCAGCTCGGTCACCAGATCGCGCCGAGGCTGAACGCTGCGGGGCGAATCGACGATATGGCCGTCGGGATCCGCTGCCTCATGACCGACGACGCCGGCGAGGCTCTTCAACTCGCCGGAGAGCTCGACCGGCTCAATCGGGAGCGGCGCGAGATGGAAAGCCGCATGAGGGACGAGGCCGCAGTCGCCGTCCGCAATCTCCGGATTGCGGAGGGTGATCTTCCGCCAGGGCTCACGCTGTTCGACGGCGGATGGCATGCGGGTGTCGTCGGGCTCGTTGCGTCGCGGATGAAGGATCGTCTGCACCGGCCGGTGGTTGCGTTTGCGCCGGCGTCCCAGGACGAGCTCAGGGGATCCGCGCGCTCGGTCTCGGGCCTGCACGTTCGCGACGCGCTCGAGTCGATCGCGACGCGAAATCCCGGCCTGATCGACCGTTACGGCGGGCACGCGATGGCAGCCGGGCTCACGCTCAAGCGATCCCAGCTTCCGCGCTTCGCGGACGCATTCTCCGAGGAAGTCGGGCGTCGGCTCACGCCGGAGCAGATGCAGAATGTCCTCGAGACGGACGGCGAGCTCTCCGGCGAGGAAATTTCACTTGAAACCGCACGGGCGCTCGAGCAGGGCGGGCCCTGGGGCCAGGGATTTCCCGAGCCCGTGTTCGAGGGCGAGTTCGACGTCGTTGACGCGCGCACGGTCGGCGACCGGCACCTGAAGCTGTGGCTGCGCACGCAGGCCGCGTCGCATCCCATCGAGGCGATCGCGTTCGGCTACTTCGACGAAGACGGTGCGAAGCGCCCCGCGGCCGGCTCGCGGCTGAAGCTCGCATACCGGCTCCAGTCGACGACTTTTGGCGGCACCGCGCGCGCGGAGCTGCTCGCGGAGCACGTGCAATTGCCGGCATAGCCGTCTGGTAAGATGCCGCCGCCATGGAAACCGCGCCGACCCGCCGCCTGATCGAAGACCTCACGGAGCGCCACAAGGCGCTGAGGGGGTACCTTTGATTACGACGGGAAGCGCGAACGCCTCGAAGAGCTGAATCACGAGCTCGGCGACGCCAGGATCTGGAGCACGCCGGAAAAGGCGCAGACCCTCGGCCGCGAGCGCGCACGGCTCGACTCCACCATCGGCGAACTCGATCAGCTCACGGCCGGCCTCTCGGACGCGGCAGAACTTCTCTCGATCGTAGAAGCGGAAGCCGACGAGGCGGGATTCGCAGAGATCGTCAAGGATTCCGCGGAACTTGAGCGGCGGGTGCGCCAGCTCGAGCTGTCGCGCATGTTTCCGGGCGAAATGGATCCGCGCGGCGCGTTCCTCGACATCCAGGCGGGCGCCGGCGGAACGGAGGCGCAGGACTGGGCGTCCATGCTGCTGCGCATGTACCTGCGCTGGGCCGATGCGCGCGGATTTTCGGCTTCCGTCATCGAGCAGAGCCCGGGCGAAGTCGCCGGCATCAAGAGCTCATCAATCGAGGTGGACGGCGACTATGCCTATGGGTGGCTCCGCACTGAGACCGGCGTGCACCGTCTCGTCCGCAAGTCGCCCTTTGATTCCGGCAATCGCCGCCACACCTCGTTTGCCTCCGTCTTCGTATCGCCGGTGATCGATGATGAGATCAACATCGACGTGAACCCCGCCGATATTGAAATGGACACCTACCGCGCGAGCGGGGCGGGCGGGCAGCACGTCAACAAGACCGACTCGGCCGTTCGACTGCGGCACCTGCCATCCGGCATCGTCGTCGCCTGCCAGGGCGAGCGCAGCCAGCACAAGAATCGCTCGACGGCGATGAAAATGCTGAAGGCGAAGTTGTATGAGCTCGAGGTCAACAAGCGCAACGCCGCCGCGCGCGTGCTGGAAGACCAGAAGACGGATGTCGGCTGGGGCCACCAGATCCGTTCCTACGTGCTCGACCAGTCGCGGATCAAGGACCTCAGGACCGGCCACGAGACCGGCAACCCGCAGGCCGTTCTCGACGGCGCGCTGGATCCGTTCATGGAAGCGAGCCTGAAGCAAGGCCTGTAAGCTTCCGGATATGACGCAACGTGATCCGCCCGGACCACCCGACGACAACGCGCTGATCGCCGAGCGGCGCACCAAGCTCGCGCGCCTGCGCGAGTCGGGCGTCGCCTTCCCCAATGACTTCCGTCGCGATGCGCTGGCCGCCGACCTGCATTCGACATGGGGCGGCAAGACGGACGAATGGCTCACAGCGAACCCGGTGCGCGTGCGCGTCGCCGGCCGGATGATGTTCAAGCGCGTCATGGGCAAGGCGTCCTTCGCAAAGCTCCAGGACTCGAGCGGCCAGATCCAGGTCTACCTGCAGGCCGACACGCTCGGCGCCGCCTACGACGGGTTCAAGGGATTCGATGTCGGAGACATCGTTGCCGCGCAGGGTTTGCTGATGCGCACGCGCGCGGGCGAGCTCTCGGTGCGTGCGGAGTCCGTCCGGCTCCTCGTCAAGTCGCTCCGGCCCCTGCCGGACAAGTGGCATGGTCTCGAGGATACCGAGACACGCTACCGCCAGCGATACGTCGACCTCATCGTCAACAGCGAAGCGCGCCAGGCATTCGAGACGCGCACGCGGGTCGTACGCTTCCTGCGCGACTTCCTGGACGCCCAGGGCTTCCTCGAAGTCGAGACTCCGATGATGCAGCCGATACCGGGCGGCGCCGTCGCCCGCCCATTCGTCACGCATCACAACGCGCTCGGGCAGGACATGTATCTTCGCATCGCGCCAGAGCTCTACCTCAAGCGGCTCGTCGTCGGCGGGTTCGAGCGCGTGTACGAGATCAACCGCAATTTCCGCAACGAAGGGTTGTCGACGCAGCACAATCCCGAGTTCACGATGCTGGAGCTGTATCAGGCCTACGCCGACTGCGCTGATTTCATGGGCCTCGTGGAACGGATGATGCAGGGACTCGCGGATGCCGTCGCCGGCGCGCGCAGCCTCGACTACCAGGGCCGTCGGATCGATTTCACTGGACCCTTTGCGAAGCGCTCGGTCGAGGACGCGATCCTCGAGCGGAACCCTGACCTAGAGCGCGCGCGTCTCCGGGAAGCCGCCTATCTGCGCAGTGTCTGCTCGCGGTTCGGCATCGAGCCGGGCCAGGACGACGGCGCCGGCGCGCTGCAGATGGCGATCTTCGAGAAGACCTGCGAGCAGGGGCTCCTGCAGCCGACATTCATACATTCTTATCCGACCGAGGTGTCCCCGCTCTCCCGCCGGCGCGATTCGGACCCGTTCGTGACGGACCGGTTCGAGTTCTTCATTGACGGGCGCGAGCTCGCAAACGGCTTCTCGGAACTCAACGATCCGGAAGAGCAGGCCGAGCGTTTTCGCGAACAGGTGCGGCGTCGTTCAGCCGGGGACCAGGAGGCGATGTATTTCGACGCGGACTACATCCGCGCTCTCGAATACGGCATGCCGCCCGCGGCGGGCCTTGGCGTCGGAATCGACCGCCTCGTCATGCTCCTCACCGACTCGCCGAGCATCCGTGACGTGCTGCTGTTCCCGCAGCTGCGGAACCAACCGGCGGACGATTAAAGGGGACAGACACTTTTAAAGGGGCGCGTCCCCTTTAAAAGTGTCTGTCCCCTTTAGTCGTCGCCGCTGTTGGATGCGGGGGCGGGGATTGCGTAGGGGAGGTCGGCCGGAACGAACTCGGAGCCGCCCGGCTTTACGCCGAGCAGGTCGCTGCAGAATTGCAGTTCCACGACGGCAAGGCATTGCGTCGAAGACTTGTCACTTGCGCTGGTCACCACCTGGGCCGCGAGCGTCTCGCCGCTGAAGAGCGCCTGCGCCGCCTGCGGCCCGGCGCCCGCGGGGCCGACGTAACGCAGGGTGCGCCGCTTCAGCCGGCCGAGGTGCTGCGCCCGCGCCACGATTTCCTGGCCGACATAGCAGCCCTTGCTGAAGCTGATGCCACCGATCAAATCGAGGTTCAGCATCTGCGGCAGCCAGAGCGCAGCGGTCTCCGGCATGATCAACGGCTCACCGTCCTCGACGCAGGCACGCTCCCAGTCGTCCGGGGTGGTTCGCGGGATCGCGGCGAGCGCGGCATCGATTGCGGGCCGGGCGCCCGCGAGCAGGATCCGCCGCGGACTCGCAACGAGCATCGCGAGTCCGGCCGCGGCGGCGGCCGCCTGTGACCAGCGCGCATCGGGCTCTGCGTCGAGGAGGCCGGCAACCTGCATGTGCCTGCTGCGGTCTTCGAAGCGGACATCGGATCTCAGCACGAATGCCGAAAGCTGGGCGACGAGCGTGTGCGCAAGCTTCTGGTGCACGACGAGCAGCACGTCGTCTTCTACTGCGGCGAGCCGCATCGTCGCCAGCACGCGACCCTGACGGTTGCAGGACGCGGCCAGCATTCCCGGATGCCGCTCGAGACCCAGGATGTCGTTCGAAAGCTGGCCCTGGAGGAAGGTCCTGGCATCGCGGCCCGTGACCGCGATGACGGATTGCGACGGAAGTTGGGTGCAACGAGTGATTGTCACCGCGCCATCGTAACGCAGCGCATCTCGTCGAACGCGCGACTATTGGCCGTGGGAAGGCCTGACCCCTTCTGGCAGAATAGCTTGGCGATGCCACTACCCGCCGAACGGCCGCTGTCTCCGCACCTGCAGGTGTACCGGCCGATGTACACCATGGTGCTTTCGATCATGCATCGCGCGAGCGGCCTGTACCTGTCGGCATGTGGATTCCTGTTCGTCGGCTGGATCGTCTCCGCGGCGCTGGGCCCGGCCGCCTACGCCTGTGCGAGCCGCTACTTCTCGACGCTCCCGATGCGCATCGTCCTCGCCCTCGCGCTTCTCGCGTTCTGGTACCACCTGTTCGCCGGATTGCGTCACCTGTCCTGGGACGCCGGCTACGGATTCGAGAAGCGTTCCGCAAGGCTGAGCGGTGCGCTGGTCGTCGCTGCCGCCGCCGCTGCATTTGGCGCGACGCTGTTCCTGACGCCCGCCGGCCGGTTTGTTTTCGTGGGCACACCATGAGCGACCGGCCCGGAAGCGCAACCCGACACTGGCGCAACCAGCGACTGACCTCGATCGCACTCCTGCCGCTCGGACTCTGGTTCCTGGTCTCCCTGCTGCGCCAGCCCGCGCTGACGCATGAAATCGTCGCCGGCTGGTTTGCCAGGCCGTTGCAGGCCTTGCTTGCTTCCCTGTTCGGTGTGGCCCTTCTCTGGCATTCGATGCAAGGCGTGCAAGTCGTGCTGGAAGACTATGTCGGCGGCCGCCAGCGCGCAGTGATGATCGCGTTCGCCCGCATTCTGCACCTTGCCGTCGCGATTGCGCTCGCATTCGCGATCGTCACGCTCGCGAAAGGCGGCGGCGCGTGAGCGCCTACGCCCTCGTCGAACACCGGCTGGACGTCATCGTCGTCGGCGCCGGCGGCGCGGGTCTTCGCGCGACGATGGGTCTTGCCGAGGCAGGACTCGACACCGCCTGCATCACCAAGGTCTTTCCGACGCGCAGTCACACGGTCGCAGCGCAGGGCGGCATCAGTGCGGCGCTCGGCAACATGGGGGAGGACGACTGGCGCTTTCATTTTTACGATACGGTGAAAGGTTCCGATTGGCTCGGCGACCAGGATGCGATCGCCTATATGTGCCGTGAGGCGCCGGCCGCGGTCATCGAACTCGAGCATTTCGGCCTGCCATTTTCGCGTACCGAGGACGGCCGGATTTACCAGCGCCCATTTGGCGGCATGACGACGAACTATGGCAAGGGCATCGCGCAGCGGACCTGCGCCGCGGCGGACCGCACCGGCCACGCGATGCTGCACACGCTTTACCAGCAGAGCCTCAAACATCGCGCCAAATTCTTCATCGAGTATTTCGCGATCGACCTGATCATGGACGATGGCGCATGTCGCGGTGTTCTGGCGCTCGACATGGCGACAGGGACACTCCACCGGTTCCTCGCGCAGGCGACGGTCCTGGCGACCGGCGGCTACGGACGCGCGTACTTCTCCTGCACCTCCGCGCATACCTGCACTGGCGATGGCAGCGGAATGGCGCTGCGCGCCGGCCTGCCCCTGCAGGACATGGAATTCGTGCAGTTCCATCCCACGGGCATCTACGGCGCCGGCTGCCTCATCACCGAGGGCGTGCGCGGCGAGGGCGGAATTCTCAGGAACGCGCAAGGCGAGCGCTTCATGGAGCGTTACGCGCCGAACGCCAAGGACCTGGCGTCCCGCGACGTCGTCAGCCGTGCGATGACAGTCGAGATTCGCGAGGGACGCGGCGTCGGTCCGGCACGCGATCACCTTTACCTGCATCTCGAGCATCTCGGCGCCGATGTCATTGCGAAGCGCCTGCCAGGCATTGCCGAGACGGCGATGATATTCGCCAATGTGGACGTGACGCGGGCACCGATTCCGGTTCAGCCGACCGTGCACTACAACATGGGCGGAATTCCCTGCAGCGTGAATGGCGAGGCACTCACCCGGGCCGATGGTGCGGAGGCGGTGGTGCCGGGTCTCATGGCGATCGGCGAGGCGGCCTGCGTCTCGGTCCACGGCGCGAACCGGCTCGGTTCGAATTCACTGCTCGATCTCGTGGTTTTCGGGCGCGCGACGGCGGCGCACTGTGCGAAGCTGCTGCGGCCGGGGGAAAGCATCCCCGAACCGCGCGCGTGTGACGTCGAGCCCTTGCTCGACCGCTTCGACAGGATCCGTCACGCTGCCGGCAGCCGGCCCGCGGCGTCGCTGCGCAATGAAATGCAGCGCGCGATGCAGCGTGACGCAGCGGTTTTCAGGACCGGCGATACGCTCACGGAAGGTTGCGCCGCACTCGCGCGATGCCACGACGCATTCCGCGACCTCCGGATTACCGATCGATCGCTCATTTTCAACACCGACCTCATCGAGGCGCTCGAGCTCGACAACCTGCTCCTCCAGTCGCTGGCGACCATCCATTCGGCGCGCAATCGAACGGAAAGCCGTGGCGCGCACGCCCGAGAGGACTACCCGGCGCGCGACGATGCGAACTGGTTGAAGCACAGCCTGGCCTGGGTCGACGATGCGGGCGCCGTGCGCTTCGACTATCGCCCCGTGCAGCTACAGACGATGGCGGACGACGTCGAACGGATTCCGCCACAGATCCGGGCTTACTGAAGGAGCCGCAATAGCGATGACACAATTCCGCCTTCCCGCGAATTCACGCTATGAGGAGTCCCCGGGCCGTCACCACCCGGCGGAAGCCGGCGCGAATCGCGTGCGCAAGTTCAGGATCTATCGATGGGATCCGGATTCGCAGGCGGCCCCACGGGTCGACAGCTACGACCTCGACCTTGACCGCTGCGGCCCGATGGTTCTCGACGCACTCATCAAGATCAAGAACGAGGTCGATTCGACGGTGACCTTTCGCCGCTCCTGCCGCGAGGGCATCTGTGGCTCCTGCGCGATGAACATCGACGGCGTCAACACGCTCGCCTGCACGCAGCCGATCGCCGTGATCAAGGGGGACGTGCGGATTTTTCCGTTGCCGCACCTGCCAGTCGTGAAGGACCTGGTTCCCGACCTCGATGAGTTCTACGCGCAATATGCCTCGGTCGAGCCCTGGCTTAAGGCCGGGCCGCCGCCGGGCGAAACCGAGAGACGCCAGGCGCCCGCCGACCAGGAACTCATCGACAGGCCATCCGCTTGTATCCTCTGCGCCTGCTGCTCCACGGCCTGTCCGAGTTACTGGTGGAATTCCGACCGCTTCCTGGGACCGGCGGCGCTGCTCGCGAGCCATCGCTGGATTGTCGACACCCGCGACCAGGCGCAGGCCGAGCGACTCACGCAGCTTGACGAGTCATTCCGCCTGTATCGCTGCCACACGATCATGAATTGCACCGAGGCCTGCCCCAAGGACCTCAATCCGGCGCGGGCGATCGCCGACATCAAGCGGCGGCTGCTCGATCGCGACTCCTGAGGCATGAGCTCCCGAAACGCCTTCAGTGGCGGACCTTCGTTGCCGCCGGGACTCCTGCTCGCTCGCGCCGCCGGAACTTACGCGCTCGCTCGCAGGGTCCCG
>DAIRVV010000106.1:0-8174 GCA_036802645.1 Steroidobacteraceae bacterium | reverse complement strand
ACGCCAGCGGCGCGCCAGCCTCAGTCACACTCGCCGAGGCGGAGGTTCTCGCAAAGATCGGCTCCGTGCTGGCGGCGCGCGGCGAGTTGCGCGCGGCGCTCGCGGCCGAACGGGAGTCCGAAGCGACGCTCGCCCGCGTTCCCGCCGTGTCGCGTGACCTCGACTGGATGTTGCAGCAAGCGCGTGTTCGCGTTGCAGCGGGCGACGCGGTTTGGGAGCTCGGGAACATTCCCGGTGCGGCCCTGGAGTATGCAGTGGCGCTCGAGGTGAGCCGGGACGGCGTGGCACAGTTCCCGGACTCCACTGTTCTGCTGCGCCAGACGGGCGTGGTCGAGCAGCGGCTCGGCGACGCGGCAGCGGCGCTTGGCCAGTGGCCGGAGGCCAGGCGTCACCACGCCGCGTCCCTCGCCGTTGACGAGTCGCTGCTGCGACGCGACCCGGAAAGTCTCGAGCTGCAACGCGATCTCGGCACGGACTGGTCCCGCGTCGGCGCGCTGGCCTTCATCCTCGGCGAGCCCGGGGAAGCGCTCGCGGCGCACGAGCGCGCGCTCGCGATCCGAATGCGACTCGCCGAGGCCGATCCGGACGACGCGCGTACGCAGGAGGACACGGCGGAGAGTGAGCTGCACCGGTCGCAATCCCTCATGGCCGTCGGCCGACCGGAAGAGGCACGCGCTTCGGCCGCGCTCGCGGTCGGCGGCCTCGGCGAGCTCGTCAAGCGCGATCCTGACAACGTGCGCCTTCTCAGCGCCCTCGCAAACGCGCTGGTTCAGATCGGCCGGCTCGAAGCGTCGAGTGGACAGCGCGCGTCGGCGCTTACCCATGTGAGGCGGGCGCGCCTGCTGCGCGAGGAACTTGCGCGGGATCACCCGGAATTCAGCGCATCGACCGAGAGGCTCGCCGAGCTTAACGCCCTCGAGGCCGCGATCCATGCGGGCCGCGCTCCGCCGACGGCAGCGATGGGCATGGATCCGTGGAGCAACTGAAGGTTGTGCGAACCTATTCGCGGTTGCGCTTCAGATCCCAGCTGATGGTCCGTGTGCCGTCCGGTAGCCTGATGATTTTCTGTCCCTTGAAATGGTTCGGATCCGGCTGGGAAGTCAAGGGAATCATCGCGCCTTCGACGTGATAGGCGTACGGCGTGTTTCCGACGACTTGACGGCATCCCGGCAGGCTTCGGATGTCCGACCGCTGTGTCCCTGACACGGGCCTGTTCACCGCGGTATAGCGGAAGAAACTCTGCCCGGGCTCAGGAACGCCGAGGTCGGGCATGACGAAGCCGGGTCGTAACTGGACGCCCGCCGGCAATGTGAATGCGGGGGCGGCGGGCGTGGACACGGCGTCTTGTCCCGCACGGTTGCGCGCGACGATCGTCAGCTCGACCGGCAGGTTGTTGCTGAGCGCGGACCAGGACTGGTGATTGTAAGTTTCGCAATCCCGTGTCGGCGCGTCGGTGAAGTCCCGCATCTGGTACTGGACCTGCGCGCTCGCCTCGCTATTGACCACGGTGATCGCAATCCGGGCATCGGTCCTGAACATCCGTCCGCCGGGGGCGGGCGCGAAGCTGCTCTCCTGCTCCCTGGCGGCGATTTCCGTGATCGTGCCGTTCCAGTCGTTGGCGCAGGCTCCTTCGCCGTCCTCGAGCCAGTGTCGGGCGAGCGCGATGAAGCGCTGGTGCGTCAGCGGCGGCGGCTGCGGCGATTCATCCGCGATGCCCCGGTTTCCCACGAAGGCGTTGACGATGAGATGGTCCGTTCTGAGGTGCTCGAGAAAGGCCGCCCGGCCGGCCGCGGTTTTCAAATTCATCGTCCCAGGGTTCGCCCGAAATTGCCGGCACAGTTGCAGCGTTTCACGGCCGACGAGGGAGAAGCGCTTCGGCGCGAGTTTCCAGAAATGAGCATCGGGAGCGTCATGGCAGCCGAGGCACTCCTCGTTACTGCCGAAGCCCACGCCCTGCATGTCGCCTTCGGCATCGAGCGGCACATCCACCTGGCCGCCGTCGTGATTCAAGTCGATTGCGGGATTTGTCCCGCCATGACAATTGACGCAACGGGGCGACTTCAGGACGGGCATCAGCGCCGCAAACATGGCGAGCGGGTCGTCTTCGTCCTCACCTCCATCAATGGCTCCGGGCGGCGGCACGAGTGCGGAACCGTCCGCCGGCATCGGCGGCATTTCAAAGGGGCGCATCGTTCCCGGGTTAGCCGCGGCGCCCGGATCTGCGGGTGCCGTGCTGTCCGCAAGCGTTTCTGACGATGTCGGAGGCGGAGCGGGCGGCGCTGCGGGAATTTGGGCAGGCGCGGATGGTGGACGCGGCACCAGCGCGGGAACCGCCTGCGGAGTTGCGGGCGCGACCGAAGCGGTGGGAGTCCTGCTCGGCTGCGAAGCGGGCGCCGGCACGGACGGCGCGGACGGTGCCGCGCACGCGGCTGGATTGAGCTGGCCCATCGCCATCGCCACGGTGAATGTGGCCTCGCGCTCAATGCGCACGTTCTGCGCGACCGCAGTCGCATCGAGGGCGCGTGCCGGATAAGTCGCCGTGACCTTCGCAATTGCTCCTGGTATTGCACCCTGGCAGGCGCAGACTGCAAAGTGATGCGCGTCGATGCGATGGCCTGCGACGCGTGCGCCCGAGACCGACATGTCGAACTGGTCCATGCCGATGCGGTAGCCGCTGGCGGTCCGGGGCGCGTCGGTACCCGCGGCATTCAGCACGCTGAGCTGCACCGCGCCGCAGGAACCGACACGCACCACGCTCGGCGGGGTAAGTGTGACCCGCCAGGGGGACACGGAATCCTGCGCGAGGGCAGCACCCATCGCGAGGATGCCAACGCTCCAGGAGAGGAATCGCCTCATGCGGCGGTCACGACGGAGAGCACAGCGACCGCCACCTGCTCGAGAAGCGGCCCGATCACGTCTTCCCCGTCCTGCTTGGCTTTGGTCTGCAGCGATTCCGGCTTGCCTGCACCGACGCTGCCCGTCGCCGACAGGCTGTACTCGACGGTCAGCGTGTCGCCGGCCTTCACGTTAGTCTGCTGCGCGCCCATCATCGCCGCCATGTAGTCCTGCTGCATGCTCTCGGCGCTCGCGGCCGCCGACGCGCTCATGACCGAGGAAGCGACTTGTCCCGCCATCATTCCGGAGACGTCGCCCATGCCACCCAGCATGGGCAGGGCGGCGCCTGCGAGCGGCGCAAGCGCCTTGAGGAAACCCGCCTTGGAAGATTTTTTCGTCTGCGTCACGGAGGTGACGAGGATGAAGTTGCAGCTCTTCTGCGAAGCCTCGGCCTCGATTTGCACCGGGATGCGAGCCGCGAGCGGCACCAGTTGGACCGAGGGCCCGGCCATGTACTGGCTGAGCGCCGTGCGGACCGGCTCGCTGACGTCGGTCGCGGAACTATTCCCCTGCCCCAGCTGCGCCTTGGGTGGCGCGATGCAAACGACGGGCACGACTCCTTCCGCCCAGGCCGCTGATGCAAAAATCGCCAAGAGTGTGGCTGTCACGCGTAACAAGATGCTGTTCATGATGGACTCCCGTTTTCTTCCTTTGCGCTCGGCGCGGCGGAGCGTAGCGCGGAAAATCGGGGAAATAGCGGGGAAAACATATATTTTTCTTCATGATACGAATGCGGCGCGGATTGCACGTTCTACCGCAACGCCCGATTCGACGCGCGGATAGCACGGACAAGAGGGTTTTCTGTTGCCACCCAGGAGCATGCGCACTGCTTGATATCGATGTCGATGGCGAACGCGCGTTGGTGCGGCGCCGCCTCGCGCACCAAATCCTCTCGATCCCGATGCTGCTTTGCATGGCGGGCGCGATACACGGCCTGCCCTTCTAGAGCTTCGAGGGGGACAGTCCCCTCTTCGCTTCAGGCGCTTGCCGGCTCAGTAGCGCCCGTGGCCGGTACCGTAACTCATACCGAAGGTGAAGCGATGATCCACCTTGTGGGAGTTTCTGCCTTCGAGCGCCTCCGTGTAGAGCCCGAAGATTTCCATGCGGTCATTCAACGCCCAGGAAAATCCGGCTCCGACATTGAGGAATTCGTCCTCGGCGAGCTGGTCGTGGTACGGAAACAGTGGTTCGGTAGGCGGGATCGGTATGGCGACGCCGCCGTGGGTCCACTGCCTCGCGGCGAAGAAGCGCGCGCTCACTGACTCGTTGAAGTAGTACCCAAGCTCGAGGCCCAGGTTGGTGCGGTCATGGCCGACGTTCGCGACCTCCTCGACGAAGGAGTAGTTGGCGCGAAAGTCCACATAGGTGCGGGGAATCCACTGGTGCAGGCTGGTCGCTGTGTAAAAGCCGATCCAGTACTCCTCGAGCCCGCGACCGGGCGCCGCATGACCGAGCGTCACGTAATCATGCGTCGGAACTATCACCCCGACGTAGGGAGCAAACGCTATCGCGCCGTCGCTCACCTGGTAATGCCCGGTCACAAGCAAGTCCGTCAGGGTTGAGTGCCAGTGCCCGTCGTCGATGTCGCCCGGGTGCGGCCGCTCCCCCTTGTATCGCGAATTCACGTAGGGAATCGAGGCCTGGATCATCAGCCGGTCGGTCGGACTGTAGCTGCCGCCGAAGTTCACGATCTCGCTAGAGGTGTGGCCGATGTCAAGTTCGGATCCGTCGTCGAGGTAATGAAACTTGTGCAGGACGTTGGAGTATGCGAGCGAAAAACTGGCGCTGCCCTTGTCGGGCAACCAGGCCTGCGCGTCGGCCACGAGCGGAGCGAGCGACAGGCAAACCACCGCCCAGCTGCCCGCGATCAGGATGCGGGCGGAATCACCGCGTAGGCGATTCATGTCTGCTGGCTTGCGGCGTCCTTACTGACGCAAGGCATCGGCAGGCCGCGGCTGCGAAGCTTCATCGCACCCTCCACGGCCTTCAGGAGCAGCGAGCCTTTGCGTCCTACGTCAACAGACCCGCATTCGGACTGCTGCAACGCCACCGGGAATTGAACGGCCTCTTCCGCATAGGTGACCGGAATGATCGCCGGCAACTTGCCGCCGGCGGCCGACGCCGAGTCGTATTGCTTGATGCTTGCCGCGTCGACCAGGATCAGGTCGGGCTTGGCCGTCGAGCGCTTCTCGCGCAGCTCATCTTCGTTTCTGGCGATGAAAACCTCATGCCCGGCGAGCGACAGCGACGCGGCGAGATTGAACCTCTTGTTCGCCGCTTCAAGCCCCGATGCCGGCTCGAGCATCAATATGATGTGTCCCGGATTCCGGCTTACGACTACGCGCTGGAAACCGACGCCGCCGCCCAGAGCCACGAGCTTGTCGCCGCAGGCCCAGGCGCTGCCTGCGAGCGAAACGGCACAACCAAGCGCGGCAAGCGCGCCGGTGCCGAATTGTCTTGCGTTCAAGGCTGTACCCCCTCTGCTGCATTAGACTGCGCTCAGGCTGGCAGCGGAGTCAAGCAAGGTCCCATGCAGTCGACTCCGGTGCCCTCGCGCCCCGTTTGTAACGTCTTTCTTTCCTACGCCTCCCAGGATTCAGGGGCCGCTGCACGCATTTGCGAAGCCCTGCGGGCGGAAGGCGTCGAAGTGTGGCTCGACCAGAGCGAGCTCCGCGGCGGCGACTCCTGGGATGCGCAGATCAAGAAGCAGATTCACGAGTGCGCCTTGTTCATTCCGGTGATTTCAGCGCACACCAATTCGCGAAATGAGGGTTACTTCCGCCGCGAATGGAACCTCGCCGTGCGGCGGCTGCTGGACATGGCGCAGGACACGGCTTTTCTCGTGCCGGTAGTGATCGACGAGACGCGCGAAGCGGATGCGCGCGTGCCCGAGGAATTCCTGGGGTCGCATTGGACCCGGCTGCCCGGCGGCGAGACGCCCCCCGCGTTTGCACATCGGGTGCGCCAGTTGCTGGACACGACAGGCAGCGCCGTTGGCACTGCCCATTCCCGCGCCAGAGCGGACGGCAGCCTGGCCTCGCATGGGGTGTACGACCGGATCAGGAACATGGGACCCGTGCGCCTCACCGCCATCGCGATGGCGGCAGTCGCTTTGGTGCTCGCATTCGGCTGGGTCATTCGCGAATGGGTAGCTCACGACGACTCCACGCCGCCAGACGAATTTTCGCTCCCGATGACCGAATTGCCGTCGCGCAGCGTCGCCGTGCTTGCCTTCGAGAATCGCGGCGGTTCGGAAGGGTCCGGCATCCTCGCCGAGGGAATTCCCGAAACGGTGCTGCATCAGCTCGGCCTCCTGCCGGGGGTCACCGTCATCGCGCGCGGATCATCATTTGCGTTTCGCGACCGTAGCGAAGACCTGCGCATAATCGGCCGGAAACTCAACGTGCGATATCTGCTCGAGGGCAGCGTACAGGCGGCGGGCAAAAAGCTTCGCGTGACATCGAGCCTGGTGGACGCGCAGACCGGGGCCAGCGTCTGGTCGGCGCAGTTCAATCCGGAGCTGGAGGATCTGTTCGCCGTCCAGGATGAGATCGCGCTCGAGGTGGCGCGCGCGATGCGGCTGACGCTCGATGCCGCGAGCGATCCCACCGCCGGCCCGCGCGCCAGTGCCACCGAAAACTACGACGCCTACTTCGAGTTCCTGCGCGGGCGGGCCCTGCTTGCAAGCGTGCGCGTGACCGATATTCCGCCGGCGATCGAGGCGCTGACCGCCGCGATACGGCATGACCCGACTTTCGCGTCACCCTATGTGCTCCTGGCGCGCGCAAGGGTCCTGAAGGCCGAACAGGACGAAGCCGGGAAGCCGACTGAAGAATTTGCGAGGGCGGTTGCAGGCGCGATGGGCTTGCTCAACGAGGCGCTCGATCTGGCCCCCGACAGCGGCGAGGCCTATGTCGAGCGAGGATACCTGAACCTCTATTTCGACGTCGCCGCAGCGGACGCGGACTTCAGGCGGGGACTCGAGCTCGCGCCGAATTACGCACGCGGTTACGAAGGGCTGGCCGCGGTCCTTTTCCAGAGCGTCGCCCGGCGGCGCGAAGCGCTCGAGATGATCGAGAAGGCGCGCAGGCTCGATCCGCTGGAGCTGCGACTCGACGTGCTCAAGGCCACTTACCTGGAGTGGGGTGCTGGTGACTACGCCAAGGCGGACAGCACACTGCAACCTGTGCTCGAGCGCGACCCGCTGTTCGTGCCGGCCCTGGTGCGCCTCGCCGACATCCGCTGGGGCGGACAGACCCGGCACGCGGAGTCCGTGGCACTCCTCGAGCAGGCGGTCGCACTCGATCCGCACAACCAGACCGCCTGGCGGCACTTGGTACTCAGCTACATCGCTGTTGGCGAGAGTGCGGGCGCGAATGCAGCGATTGGCCACATCTCGGACCACCCGGCCCTCGGGCCGATGAACATTCACCTGTTTCTGAACGAATGGCGCAAGGCAGGCGAAGCGGCCTACTCCCTGGTGGCGGCGGGGCCGACTTATTTTCAAGTCGAGTCGCAAGTTGCGCTTGCCATACGCCGGCATGCGCGCGAGACCGGCGACTATCGACGCGCCATCAAAGCGCTCCAGGACTGGGCGGCTGTCTCCTGGGATGGCGACGAGCCCATCCTGGAGGGACAGCTCGACATGGGAGTCGGCGTGGCCGGACTGGCCGACATGTTGATGGCGACAGGCCAGCATGACAGGGCGCGTATTGTTCTGAATGAACTGCTGGCCAATGCCGAACTGCAGATCAATCGTTTCGGGCGTGGAGAGGTGTGGCTCAATACAGGCCGGGCTCTCGCGTATGCCCTTCTCGACCGGCCAGAGGATGCAATGACAATGCTCAAGCGCCAGGCGGAACTAGGCTTCCTCAGCAACGGTTGGCGCGTCTTCCTCGAAGACGAGCCCATATATGACTCAATGAGGGGCCGGAAGGATTTTCAGGCGCTGTTGACGGATATGCGAGCCATCGAGGCACGGGAGCGCAAGGTGTTTCTTCGCATGCGCGCGGAAGGGCGCATTCCTGATCGCAGCAAGAAGAGTTGACCGGGGACTGTCAGGCCGGCGCGTGGCAGACCGCCTCGATGTTGTGGCCGTCGGGGTCGAAGACGAACGCGGAATAATAGTTGGCGTGATAGTGCGGCCGTAGACCCGGCGCGCCGTTGTCGCTGGCGCCGGCTGCCAGCGCCGCCTTGTAGAATCCATCGACAGCCGCGCGGCTGTTGCACGCGATCGCGACATGCAGCGGCTTGTCGATCTTGCCTTCGCCCCCGATCCA
>DAIRVV010000105.1:0-8181 GCA_036802645.1 Steroidobacteraceae bacterium | reverse complement strand
ATCTTCTTGGCCTCGTCGCCGGCCCGTTCGAGATCGGTCACGGCGCGGGAAATCGCGAGCACGGTGCGCAGGTCACTTGCCACCGGCGCGCGCTGCGCCAGCAGCTTGAAGCTCTCGGCCTCGATCTCGGTCTGGAAGGCATTGACCTGCTGCTCGCGGGCGAGCACGTGTTCCGCCGCCTTGGCGTCCGCATCGAGCAGCGCACGGACCGCGGTCTCGACCTGCTGAGCCACGAGCGTTCCCATCTGCTGCGCGCGCACGCGCAGGTCAGTCAAGGCCCCATCGTAAGCCTTGAACGTGTGACCTTCGCTGCCTTCCTTCACGCTGGCACTTCCGAGGCTCAACCGTACCGGCCGGTGATGTAGTCCTCGGTCGCCTTCTGCGAAGGATTGGTGAAGAGCTTGCTGGTGCTGTCGAACTCGATCAGCTCGCCGAGGTACATGAATGCAGTGTAATCCGAGACGCGTGCGGCCTGCTGCATGTTGTGCGTGACGATGATGACGGTCACCTGGTCGCGCAACTCGTCGATCAGTTCCTCGATGCGCGCGGTCGCGATCGGGTCGAGCGCCGAGGTCGGCTCGTCGAACAGGAGTATCTCCGGGTTGGTTGCGAGTGCGCGCGCGATGCACAGGCGCTGCTGCTGACCACCGGAGAGCGAGAGGCCCGAGCTGTCCAGACGATCCTTTACCTCGTCCCAGATCGCGGCCCGGCGGAGCGCCTGCTCCACCTGCTCCTCGATGCGCGCGTTCGAGCGGACACCGCGAACCTTGAGCCCGTAGGCCACGTTCTCGAAGATCGACTTCGGGAATGGGTTCGGCTTCTGGAACACCATGCCGATCCGCATGCGCACTTCGATCGCATCGACACCGCGGCCGACGAGGTCGATTGAATCCGGAAAAAGAATGATCCGGCCCTCGTAGCGCGTGCCCGGCGTGAGGTCATGCATCCGGTTGAAGCAGCGGAGGAATGTCGTCTTGCCGCAGCCGGAGGGCCCGATCAGCGCAGTGACCCGCTTTTCGCGGATCTCGATATTGAGGTTCTTGAGCGCCTGCACCTCACCGTAGAAGAATGAGAGGCCTTCCGCGCGGGACTTGATCGCCAGGTTTTCCTCGGCCGTCGAGGGGCTGCGCGTCACCTCGACGGATGGTCGCGGCGTCATGAGCCTGCCGTCGGCTGCGTGGGTCCCCACCGCGGGCCGCGCCGGGCCATTGTGGGTCGTGGATCCGGTCTGCGTGGTGCTCACCAGTTGATCCTCTTGCGGAAGCGGTAGCGGACGTAGATTGCAACGCCATTCATCAGCAGCGTCATCCCGAGCAGGATCGCGCCGGCCGCCGCCGCATTGACCTGGAATGCCGGATCCGGCCGCGACACCCAGTTGAACATCTGGATCGGCATCGCGGTAAAGGATTCCTTCAGCCAGGCGAACGAGAAGAAGGGGAACTCGCCTTTGAACGGCGACTCGGGAAGGAAGGCGATGAAAGACAGCGCGCCGATCGTGATCAGTGGAGCGGTCTCGCCGATTGCGCGCGAGAGGCCGATGATCATGCCCGTCAGAATGCCGCCGGTGGAGTATGGCAGCACGTGATGCGCGGTGACTTCCCAGCGGGTCGCGCCGAGGGCGTACGCAGCCTCCCGGATTGCGCGCGGCACGGCGCGCAGCGCCTCGCGCGTCGCGACGATCACGATCGGCAGGATCAGTAGCGAGAGCGTGAGCCCGGCCGCTGCGATGCTCTGGCCGAGGTTGAACTGGTAGACGAAAAGCCCGAGCGCCAGCAGGCCGTAGATGATCGAAGGGACGCCCGCCAGGTTCGTGACATTGATCTCGATGATCGCGGTCACCCAGTTCTTCGGCGCGTATTCCTCGAGATAGATGGCGGCGGCGACGCCGACCGGCATGGAGACCGCTGCCGTCGTCAGCATGATCAGCGACGTGCCGACCCAGGCCGAGAGTATCCCCGCCCGCGCGGCCCTGCGCGACGGGAAGGAAGTCAGGAAATCCCAGTTCAGCCGCGGCGCGCCGTCCTGCACGAGATCGACGAAGAGCACGACCAGCACGAGCAGCGCCGAGAACATGATCAGGAGGCCCGCCATCACGAAGATCTTGTCGAAGATCTTCCGCCGGTTGACGTCGGCACGGATCTGCCGGAGCGCTGCGTCCGCGGTGGCTGCGTGCATGTCAGTAGGTCTCGCGGAACTTTCGCGTCAGCGAGAATCCGGCGATGTTGAAGACGAGCGTCATCAGCATCAGCACCAGTCCGACGGCGAAGATCGACTGGTAACCGATGCTGCCATGCGGCAGGTCGCCGAGGCTCACCTGCACGATGAATGCCGTGATGGTGGCCGCCGGCTCGGTCGGGTCCCAGGTCAGGTTCGGCTGCAATCCGGCCGCGATTGCGACGACCATGGTCTCGCCGACCGCGCGGGAGATGCCGAGAATGTATGCCGCCGCGATGCCGGAAAGCGCGCCCGGCACGACCACACGCGTCGCGGTCTGGAAGCGCGTAGCACCCATGGCGTAGCTGCCTTCGCGCATGTAGTTGGGTACCGACCTCATGGCGTCCTCGCTGACCGACGCGACGTAAGGAATGATCATGATGCCGATCACGAGTCCGGCGGACAGCATGTTGAATCCTGGCAGCCCTGGAATGAGCTTCTGCAGGAGCGGAGTCACGATCATCAGCGCGAAATAGCCATAGACGACAGTCGGCACGGCCCCAAGCAGCTCGAGCGCCGGCTTGATCGTCTCGCGGAGCCGAAATGGCGCGAACTCGCTCAGGTAAATCGCGATGATCGTGCCGGCAGGAATCGCGACCGCGAGCGCGACGAGCGTCGTGACCAGCGTTCCAGCGACGAGCGGCAGCACTCCATACCGCGGCTCGGCGAAGAGCGGAATCCACATCGTGTCAGTCAGGAATTCCCTGAGCGGTACGACCTTGAAGAATGGCAGAGACTCGGCGACCAGGACGATGACGATGGCTATCGTCGTGAACACGGCGACCAGCGCGGCCAGCATCAGGAAGGCCTCGACAACGCGGTCGCGCGCCTTGCGGAACCCGAGGCCCGCGGGGGTACCAGTCGAAATAGCGGCAGATTGTTCGGTCATGGTCTAGTGCAGCGCGCTCCGACCCGAAGCTGTCCCCCAATGCGCGGAGGCGGGATCGACGGATCCCGCCCCCTTCTTCTTCATGTTTCGCAAAGGCTAGTCCGCCAGCCTGTGCATTGCAAACAAATCAGAGCTTGGCTTCGCGCGCCAGCAACTCCTCGACCTTGAGGCCGACCTCCGGCACACCACCGAAGCCGGTGCCGAGCTTGCCGTTCTTGAAGTGATCGGCCGCCAGCTGGTACGCCTTGGCGGGCAGCGGCACATACTTCACTTCTTCGATCAGCGGTACGCTCTTCGTCAGGTAGTAATTGACGAACTCTTTCACCTCGGGCTTCTGTGCCGATTTCTCGGCGACATAGATGAAGATCGGGCGCGAAAGCGGCTCATAGGAGCCATTCACGACATTGTCGAGCGACGGCCCGACGGCCTTGCCGGACTTGCCGACGACCGGCACTGCCTTCAGCCTGCTCGCATTCGGCTGGTAGTACGCATAGCCGAAATATCCGAGTGCGTTCTTGTTGCTGGCGACACCCTGCACGAGCACGTTGTCGTCCTCGCTGCCGGTGTAGTCGCCGCGGCTCGACTTGGCCTTGCCGACCACGGCCTCGGTGAAGTAATCGAAGGTGCCGGAATCAGATCCCGGCCCGAACAGCGCGATCGTCTCCGCCGGCCACTTGGGATTGACCTGGTTCCACTTCGTCACCTTGCCCTGGGCCGCGGGCTCCCAGATCTTCTTCAGCTCGGGAACCGTGAGCTGCGTGATGAATTTGTTCTGCGGGTTGACGACGACCGTGAGCGCGTCATACGCGATTGGCAGCTCGTAGTACTTGATGCCGGCCGCGCGGCAGGCTTCCATCTCGGCCGCGAGGATCGGGCGCGAGGCGTCCTGGATGTCCGTCTCGCCGCGGCAGAACTTCTTGAATCCGCCGCCCGTGCCGGAGATGCCGACCGTCACGCGCACCTTGCCACGCTTCTCGATCTGGAACTCCTCGGCCACGGCTTCCGTGATCGGGAACACCGTGCTCGAGCCGTCGATCTTGATGACCTGGGCATCGGCTTTCGGCGTCAGGGCCAGGCCCGCGAGCGCAAGCGTCGCGACGCTCAATAGTGAAATGGCTTTCATGGGTTTCTCAACTCCTTGGGCTTCAAGCGCAACCTTATTGTGGGTCTGTGAATATCTCGTGACGGCTCCCGGATCAGAACTTGAAGTTCAGGTCGATCTGGTAGCGGTCATAATCGCTCTCCGTCGCGCCCGGTGCGTCCACGAACCGGTTATTCAGGAAATAGGTGCCGTTCAGTATCCAGTTCTTGGCCGGCGCATAACCGATCCTGACGACGCTGCCGTCGACGTCCGTGACGCCGCCGCCGAAGTCGGAATCGACGAACTGGCCGAACTGCGCATCCTTCTCGGTGACCTGGTAGGCGTAGCCAAATTCGAAGCTGCGCGGGTCGCTCGCCTTGCCGAACGTGAAACCCGCGGAATAGCCGGTGTCGAGGTCGTCCGCCTCCTGGTTCTGGATGTACTGCGCAAAGATCGCCAGCGGCCGGTTCCCCAACGTGAACTCCGCCTGCGCGATCGCCTCGATCATGTTGTAGTCGTTGACGAGCACCGGGCATCCGGCGGCATCGAGAACCGTCGTGTTGCCCTGCGGTCCGCCGAAGAATGCGGTGTTGTTGGCGCAGGGAATCGAGGTGCTCAGGGTCGTAACCTGACCCTGCACCGACCCGACGTCGTAGTAACCGATGGCGCCCATGAGCTTGGCACCGCCCAGCGTACCGGTCATTCCGAGCTGCCCGCCGAGCATCGTCGCGTCATTCGCGCTGCTGCGCTCCGACAGCCAGGTGCCGTATGCATTGGCGAAGAACGGCCCCGTGGCGTACTTGACCGCGATGCCTTCCGGCGTGATGTCGTTGTCCCAGAAATAGGCGCCGACCTTCTGCCAGGGCTGCGGCATCTTGCCAAACGTCATTCCGAAGCTTTGCGTCGGCTTCCAGTCGACATAGGCGAGATCGAGCGCGATTCCCTTTCGGGTCCAGCCTTCGCCGAGAGTCTGGTTCGTCGAGCGCGGATCGTTGCTGCCGCCATTCGTGGCGAGACCGATCGTGCCGGTCAGCGTGTCGTTGATTTTTGCCGTCATCGAGAGCCGGGCCCGGATCCGGTGGCGCGTCTGGTCTTCGCTCGCCTCTTCCGGATCCACGAATTCGTGGCGATATCGCGTGTCCGCTTTCCAACTGATGCGCGAGGCCCATTCTGCCGCTTTCGAAATACGCTCCGCCTCGGCAACTTTCGGACCGTCCTGTGCGAGTTGCTTACGCGTGACTAAAGCATTGTCCTTCAGGTACTCGGACGTCGCTTCCGTACGTTCCGTGCTCTCCTTGAGTGCCGCATTCTCGGTCCGCAACTGGACGTTGTCCTGCTCCAGCTTGCCGACCCGCGCGTTCAGAGCTTCCAGCTCGCGCAGAATTTCTTCCATCGCCTTCGACTGTTGGGCATGCGCCGGCGCGGCGGCGGCCAATCCCATCGCACCAAGGATCAAGAGCTTTTTCACGAGCCGTTCTCCGGGTTGTATTTGATTGATGTCCGTGCCGACGGAACGGCACGAGCGGCCCGGATTATGGTCGCGGACTATGACACTTTTGTTGCAGCCGGTTCGCGGGCCAGGACCCGTCGCGCGGGAAAGCGCGCCGTGAAGGTCGAGCCGCGGCCTTCCTCACTCTCGATCTCGAGCCGGCCGCCATGGCGTTGAAGCCCATGCTTGACGATCGACAGACCGAGGCCGGAACCGCCTTTCGCGCGAGCGCGCGCGCGATCCACCCGGTAGAAGCGCTCGGTGAGTCGCGGCAGGTGCTCGGGCGCGATACCGATGCCCGTGTCGCGTACGACGAGCGCGGCGCCGCCTGCCTCACGCCCCCAGCGGATCGTGATCGAGCCGTTGGCAGGCGTGTATTTCACGGCGTTCGATATCAGGTTGGAGGCGATCGAGTGCAGTTCGCCGTCGCTGCCGCGGAGCACACAGGCGTAATCGAGGTCCAGGTCGAAACGAGGTGCAGGGACCGCCGCGGCGCGCGCCTCCCGGACCAGGCGCTCGATGAGCCCGGGCACGTCGACGGGAGTCATCGGCGCTTCGTCCGAAGTCGATTCGAGACGCGAAAGCTCGAGCAGATCCTCCACAATCTCGCGCATGCGCTGCGCCTGGCGTCGCATGTCCGCGACCGGCTCGCGCCATTCCGCGCCGAGGCCTTGATCACCCGCGAGCTCGTCCACGTAGCCCGAAATGACGGTCAGGGGCGAGCGCAGCTCGTGCGAGGCGTTCGCCACGAAATCCTTTCGCATCTGCTCGAGACGGACGTCCCGTGTCACGTCGCGCACGAGCATCAGGAACTGGCTGCCGGCGGGAATGACGAACAGCGCGAGCCAGGTCTCGCCGCTCCTGAGACGGATGACGATTCCGTTGCCACCCCCCTGCCCCTGCAGGTAGGCCGCGAATTCAGGATCGCGCACGAGGTTCGCGATCGGGATGCCGAGATCCACCTTGCGCCGCAGGCCCAGGCGTTCGGCCGCCATGCGGTTGAACCAGAGGATCTCGCGATTTTCCGACAGCAGGACGACGCCGTCCGGAAGGGCGGCGCTCAATCTTCGGAACTCGCGGAATTGCTGTGTCACGCGCCGCTTGTGGAACTGCTTGCGCCGGTAGATCCGGTTGATGATTGCGACCACGTCGCCCCAGACGCCGCCGATGTCGGGCGGATCCTCGTGCGCGCGGTGCTTGAGCCAGCGCTGCACCCGGAACAGATTCACGAACTGCCAGGCGAGGACGCCCCCAAGCACGATCATCAGCCAGAGTGCCATGCGGCCCGTGATGAATCCGAGCACTGCCGCGACCGCAAGCGCCGCCGCCAGCCGGACGAGCGCGAATGACCAGGCCGATAACAAGGATCAGTCCTGCTGCGCGGAAAACCGGTAGCCGGCGCCGCGCACCGTCTGGACGAAACGATCGTAGCCGCTCGGCTCGAGCGACTTGCGGAGCCTGCGGATATGAACGTCGACCGTGCGCTCCTCCACGTAGACGTTTCCGCCCCAGACGCGGTCCAGCAGCTGGCTCCGCGAATAGACTCGGTCCGGATGGGTCATGAGGAAGGCGAGCAGGCGGTATTCGGTCGGTCCGAGCGGAATTGTCTTGCCCGCGGCCGCCACGCGGTGTCCCGCCTGATCGAGGGCAAGGCCTTCGACCTCGACGCGCTCGGAGTCGCCCGCCGGCGCGCTTCGCCGCAGCACGGCCTGGATTCTCGCCACCAGCTCGCGGGCCGAGAATGGCTTTGTCAGGTAGTCGTCCGCGCCGGTCTCGAGGCCGGCAACCTTGTCGGCTTCCTCGGCGCGTGCCGTCAGCATCATGATCGGAATGTCGCGCGTGGCGGCGTCGCGTCGCAACGCGCGAATCAGCTCGAGGCCGCTCATGTCCGGCAGCATCCAGTCGACAAGGATCAGGTCCGGGCGCCGGTCGCCGATGCTCGCGAGAGCCGACTGGCTGTGCTCCGCAAGCGCCACGTCGCAGCCAGCGCGCCGCAAGCCGAACGCGATCAGGTCGCGTATCGGCTGCTCATCCTCGACGACAAGTATTCGGGTATCCGCCATGCGCAGGCGGTGAGACTGACGGCTCATTGTTGAGGAATTATGACACCGGCGGCGTCAGCGCCTGTGGACGACGTCGTTTCGCAGGTACACGGGTAGAGCCTGCGATGCATCAAGCCCCATCCCTGCTTCCAATTCAATGCCCGCAATATGCGCGATGTCCGAAGCCCTCGGGAGCAGCGCCCGGTCGAAGCCCGCGAATCGCGAAGCGAGCCGTTCGACGATGCCGGGATATGCAGACAGGCCGTGGCCCGCGCCGAACCACAGCCCTGCGCCCGGTGCATCAACCGCTGCGGGATCGGCGAGTCGCTCGTCCGTGATCGCGGCCGGCACCTCGCCGCGGCAGTCGTAGGCGGCCCAATACACCTGGCCCATGCGCGCATCCATGCAGACCAGGATGCGCGTCCTGCCGGATGCGCGCGCCGCGGCCGCCGCAACGGCTGCAAGA
>DAIRVV010000104.1:0-8259 GCA_036802645.1 Steroidobacteraceae bacterium | reverse complement strand
CAAGTCGTCGCCGTGGCCATGCTGGCGCTTCTCGCCCCGGCGGCGAACGCCGCGGAACAAGCGCCCGTCGCGGAAGGCTATGTCACGACACCCGACGGCGTCCGGCTCTACTACCGCAGGAGCGGGACCTCGCCGGACGTCGTGATCCTGCCGGGACGCCTCTTCGCCTACGCTGACTTCGAGTGGCTCGGCGACGAATACACACTCATCTCCTACGACATGCGCAACCGCGGCAAATCGGAGCTCGTTGCCGATGATGCGAAGATCAGCTTCGAGCACGATGTCGCCGACCTCGAGACCGTGCGCGCGCACTTCGGCATCGAGCGCATGTCATTGATGGGGTACTCGTATCTCGGCAAGATCGTGGTGCTCTACGCGCTCGAGCATCCGGAGCGAGTGGAGCGCATCGTCCAGCTCGGCGCGGTAGGGCCCGAGTTTGGCACGGATTACCGGCCCGAATTCACGTTCGTCGACGACCCGGTCGATCCGGGGGCGCTCGCGCAACTGCGCGCCGCGCGCAGCGAGCGGAACTATCACCTCACGCACCCGCGCGAATACTGCCGCGACGAGTGGCGAGTGGTGCAGATTCCCCGCTTGGTCGGCGATCCATCCCGGCGCGACCGGATCCGCATCGACGTCTGCGATCTGCCGAACGAGTGGCCGGTGCTGCAGGCACGGCACTTGCGCGTCCACTTCGAGGAATCCGGGATGACGCACCGCACGCCCCGTGAAGCGGTCCAGGCGCTGCCAACGCCGGTGCTCACTGTGCACGGAACCCGCGACCGCAACGCCCCCTACGGCGCCGGCCGCGAGTGGTCCTACCTGCTGCCGCAGGGGCGGCTGCTCACGGTCGACGGCGCCGGACACCACGCCTTCGGTGAGTTCCCCGAAACGGTGATGCCGGCGGTCAAGACTTTCCTGGCCGGCAAATGGCCTGAGGAAACCGTGGAGGTCACCGAGGATCCGCGCCTGCCGCCGCCGTGACGATTCGCGCGGCGCGCCGTGGCTCGCGGCTACTTGATGACGCGCAGCTTCGGCCGGCTGACTGTGTCGCCGGTTCCGCCTGCCGCCGGCGGCGGCGTTTCGCCCTCGTCCTGGAACAGCATGCCCTGGCCGGTTTCGCGGGCGTAGATCCCGAGGACCGACGCGACCGGGATACGGACGTGCTGGGATACGCCGCCGAAGCGAGCCGAGAATTCGATCCACTCGTTGCCGAGCTTCAGGCCCTGAGTCGCCTGCCAGCTGACATTGAGCGTGATGCGGCCGTCCCTGACGTAGGCACGGGGCACCTCGGCGATCTCAATGCTCGCATCGACGACGAGATGCGGCGTCTGGCTGTTCGCGGTCATCCATTCGTGCATCGCGCGAACCAGGTAGGGTCGGCGCGGAGAAATCATTTCACGTCTTTCCAGTATTCCTTGTAGAGGAACCAGGTAAATGCCGTGAACATGAGCAGGAAGAGAATCACCCAGATGCCAAGCGACTTGCGCTTCGCCTTGGCGGGTTCGGCGATGTATTCGAGGAATGCGACCGTATCGCGGACAAAGCTGTCGTACGCAGCCGCGGGCATCTCGCCCGCCGTGCCGGGATCGAGCGCCACGAGGTGCTTCACTTCCTTGCCGTCCTCGTCCACCCCGGTCTCGAATCGCGCGCGTTGCGAACCCTGGAGCGCAGCGAGCACGTGCGGCATGGCGGTCTGCGGCAGCACCGCGTTGTTGACGCCGGTTGGCCGCGAAGGATCCTCGTAGAACGAGCGCAGGAAGGTGTACACGTAGTCCGGCCCGCGGCTGCGGGTAATCAGCGAAAGATCCGGCGGCGCATTGCCGAACCACTCGCGTGCCTTGTCGGCGGGCATCGCGGATTCCATGGCGTCGTAGATGCGGTCACCCGTGAACATCAGGTTCTCGCGCAGCTCGTCTTCGGTCAGCGCGAGGTCCTCGGCGAGCTGGCTATAGCGCATGTACCTGGCGGAATGGCAGCCGAGGCAGTAATTGACGAAATTGCGCGCCCCGCGCTGCAGCGACGCGAGGTTCGAGACATCCGCGTTCGCGTCCTGGAGTGGGAATCCCTCGGTGGCGGCCGCTGCGACCGCCGGAATCGCGGCAAGCCACAGGAGCAGCGCGCGCATCCGGGTCAAGGCGTCACCCGCGACGGCTCGGCCTTGTGGCTGTCGATGCGGGTGTACCAGGGCATGGCGAGGAAGAATGCAAAGTAGATGATCGTGCCGATGACGGATATCGTCGTGAACGGCGACACCGCCGGCTTCAATCCGCAATAGCCGAGCACGATGAAATCCGCCGCGAACACCATCAGCGCAATCTTGTAGACCGGGCCGCGGTAGCGGATCGACTTGACCGGCGAGCGGTCGAGCCAAGGCACGAAGAACAGCACCAGCACGGCGGCAAACAGCGCGAGCACGCCCCAGATCTGGGTGTCCAGGTACGCCGGCACGGCGCGCAGGATCGCGTAGTACGGCGTGAAGTACCAGACCGGCGCGATGTGCTCCGGTGTCAGCAGCGAATTCGCCGGCTCGAAGTTCGGCGCCTCGAGGAACAGCCCGCCCATCTCGGGCGCGAAGAAGACCACGGCCGCGAACAGCACCAGGAAGACGCTGAGTCCAAACAGGTCCTTGACCGTGTAATACGGATGAAACGGTATCCCGTCCAGCGGATGGCCGTCCTGCCCCTTGGTTTTCTTGATTTCGATGCCGTCCGGATTGTTCGAGCCGACCTCGTGCAGTGCCAGCACGTGCGCGACGACCAGGAAGATCAGCACCAGCGGCAGAGCCACGACGTGCAGCGCGAAGAACCGGTTCAACGTGATGTCCGAGATGAAGTAGTCGCCGCGGATCCACTCGATGAGCGCATCGCCGATCAGCGGGAACGTGCCGAACAGCGAGACGATCACCTGCGCGCCCCAGTACGACATGTTGCCCCAGGGCAGCAGATAGCCGAAGAATGCCTCCGCCATCAGGGCGAGGTAAATCAGGACGCCGAAAATCCAGAGGAGCTCGCGCGGCTTCCTGTGCGAGCCGTAGAGAAGCGCCCGGAACATGTGCAGGTAGACGACGATGAAGAAGGCCGAGGCTCCGGTCGAGTGCAGGTAGCGGATCAGCCAGCCCCACTCCACGTCGCGCATGATGTACTCGACCGAGCCGAATGCCTCCGTGGCCGAGGGCTTGTAGCTCATCGTCAGGAAGATGCCGGTGACGATCTGCAGGACAAGCACGAACAGCGCGATCGAGCCGAAGTAGTACCAGAAATTGAAGTTCTTCGGCGCGTAGTACTCCGACACGTGCTCTTTCCAGAGCTTTGTCATCGGGAAGCGCTCGTCGATCCAGGCGCCGAGCCGGGCGATCCTGCCGGGTGCAGCGGGGGCCGTCGGGTCCGCCATCAGGCCTCCTTCACCGGGTCCTCGCCCACCACGAGGTGGTTGGCGTCGGCGAAGCTGTATGGCGGGATCTCGAGATTGGTCGGCGCCGGCACGCCCCTGAACACCCGGCCCGAAACGTCGAATTTCGAGCCATGGCAGGGACAGAAGAATCCGCCAGGCCAGTCGGCTCTCAGGCCGACGTCCGGATGCGGTCCTGCGCTGCGATTCTGCGGCAGGCAGCCCAGGTGGGTGCAGACGCCGAGCATCACGAGGAACTCGGGCTTGATCGCGCGCGCCGCGTTCTTCGCATAGTCCGGCTGCTTCGACTTTTCGGAGCCGGGGTCCCTGAGGAGCGCGTCGTTCTGCCCGATGCGCTCGATCATTTCCGGCGTGCGGCGCACCACGAGAACCGGTTTGCCCCGCCATTCGAACTTGAGCATTGAGCCCGGTTCGAGCTTGCTGATGTCGATTTCGACGGGCGCGCCCAGCGCCTTTGCGCGGGCGCTCGGTTTCCAGGAAGCAAGAAATGGCACGGCGGCGAACCCCGCGCCGACGACGCCAGTCAGCGTCGTCGCGACGGTCAGGAGCTGGCGCCGTCCCTTGTCGATTGCTTCGCTCATCGGCCGATTTTCGTTCGTCTTCAGAGTTGTCGCATTATACACGGCGATACACCTTGAATCGGAGGCTGCCGCAGCAATGTCGGGTATTCCAGGCTGGTTACGCTGGATCTCTCCGTGGGTCGCGCTCGGGCTCGCGGCGGCGCTCGCATTCGTGTTGTTATGGCCCGCAACCGACGAGCCCGCGGCGCCTGCCGCGCCTTCGTCGACCGCTGAAGAGCAGGAACGCGCCACGCCCCGAGACGAATTGCCCGCGACTGCGGTGCCGCCGCAATTCGTGAGCTATGCCGATGCCGTCGATGCCACGGCACCGGCCGTCGTCAACATCTACACGGAGCGCCGGATCGTCGTCCCGAACGTGGCGGGCCTGCCACCGCAGTTCGCGCAGCTCTTCGGCGACGTCTGGCCGGACTACCGCGAGCGCGTCGAGCGCAGCCTCGGATCCGGGATCATCTACGACGTCCGCGGCCACGTCATCACGAACTACCACGTGATCGCGCGCGCGGCGCAAATCCAGGTGCAACTGAAGGACGGGCGCGTCGCCCCCGCGACGCTCGTCGGCGTCGACCGCGACACGGACATTGCCGTGCTAAAGATCGGCATCAGCACGCTGCCGATCATGCCGCTCGGGCGTTCCGACCGGCTTCGGGTCGGCGAGCCCGTGCTCGCGATCGGCAATCCGCTCGGGCTCGGGCAAACGGTGACCCAGGGCATTGTCAGTGCGACCGGCCGCGGCCAGCTCGGCGTCACGATCTTCGAAAACTTCATCCAGACAGACGCCGCGATCAATTTCGGCAATTCCGGCGGCGCGCTCGTGGACGCCAGTGGGAAGCTCGTAGGCCTCAACAGCGCGATTGCGGGACGGCAGGCCGGGATCGAGGGTATTGGCTTCGCAATTCCGGTGGACCTCGTGCGCGGTGTCGTGGACGCGATCGTGAAGGACGGCAAGGTCGTGCGCGGATGGATCGGCGTGGTGCCGCGCGACCTCACCCCGGATGAAATTGCAAAGCTCGGGCTCGCGGAGGGTTCGGTGCTGGTCCGCAACGTTTATCGAGGCGGCCCGGCCGACGCCCAGGGCGTGACTCCAGGCGACGTCATCACGCAGGTGAATGGCAAGCCGGTGCGCGGCGCGCAGGACCTGCTCGCGCGGGTCGCGATGCTGAAACCGGGCCAGCCTGTGCGCCTTAGGCTGTGGCGGGCCTCGCCGGCGGAAGAGGACGGCAGCGAACACAACGTCCGTATCGAGGTCGTCGAGCGCCCGCAGGAAGCGGGCGAAATGCGTTCCTCCTGATCCGCCTGGCTCAGGTCGCGGGTCCGCGCACCCGCCGGATGTCGGCGCCGAGGCCGCGCATTTTCTCTTCAATGCGTTCGTAGCCGCGGTCGATGTGGTAGATGCGCTGTACGTCGGTCGTGCCCTCGGCGACGAGGCCTGCCAGCACGAGGCTGGCGGAAGCGCGCAGGTCGGTCGCCATCACGGGTGCGCCGGAGAGGCGCGGCACGCCGCGGATCAGGGCGGTGTGGCCTTCGATGCGCACGTCGGCGCCCAGCCGGCGCAGTTCCAGCATGTGCATGTATCGGTTCTCGAAGATCGTCTCGACAATCGTGGCAACGCCGTCGGCGACCGCGTCGAGGGCCGCGAACTGCGCCTGCATGTCGGTCGGGAAACCGGGATGCGGCGCGGTGCGGATATCGACGGCATGCGGGCGCTTGCCTTTCATGTCGACTTCGATCCAGTCCGGACCAACCGAAACTGTGGCACCCGCTTCCCGAAGTTTCGCGATCACCGCGTCGAGATGCCTGTGATCCGCGCCAAGGACACGGACCCGGCCGCCGGTGATGACGCCGGCGACGAGAAAGGTGCCGGTCTCGATACGGTCGGGCAGCACACGGTATTCGCAGGCGTCAAGCCGCTCGCGGCCCTCGATGACGATCGTGTCCGTTCCCGCGCCCGCAATCTTCGCGCCCATCGTGGCCAGGAACGCGGCAAGATCGACGACCTCGGGTTCGCGCGCGGCGTTCTCGATGACTGTGCGGCCGCTCGCAAGGGTCGCCGCCATCATCAGGTTTTCGGTGCCGGTGACGCTCACCGTGTCCAGGACGATGCGTGCTCCCGTGAGTCTTCGTGCTTTCGCATGGATGTAGCCGCCCTCGATCGCGATCTCGGCGCCCATCGCCTCGAGTCCGGCGACGTGCAGATTGACTGGGCGCGCGCCGATCGCGCAACCGCCCGGCAGTGAGACCCGCGCCTCGCCGTGGCGCGCGATGAGCGGGCCGAGTACGAGGATCGCGGCGCGCATCGTCTTGACGAGGTCATAGGGCGCAACCGCCTCGGTAAGCCCGCTCGCGTCGACAAGCACCTCGCCGTCGTCGCCAGCGGTCACGGCAACACCCATCCGGCCGAGCAGGCGGATCATCGTGGTTACGTCGTGCAGCTTTGGGACGTTCCGGATCGTGACCGGCTGGTCCGTGAGCAACCCCGCGGCGAGAATCGGGAGCGCAGCGTTCTTCGCGCCGGAGGCACGAACCTCGCCATCGAGACGACGGCCGCCGGTGATCTGAAACTTGTCCAGGTGCCGCTCCGGGCCGCCTCAGCCCGGCGTGCGCCGCGCCCACTCTTCGGGGGTCGGCGTGTCGAGAGACAAGGCGTGAATCGCGCCGCCCATCGCGCCACCGAGTGCGCGATAGACGAGTTGGTGCCTTTGCAGCGATCGCAGCCCGGCGAACTGCGGGGCGACCACGAGTGCCGCGAAATGCACGCCGTCGTCCGATGCGACGCGCACCGTTGCACCGGGCAGTGCGGTCTCGATCTGCTGGCTGATCTCGTCCGGCGACATGGCGGCATTCTATGGTGCCGGGTCGTACTTTCGTCATCTAGGTCATGGCCTAGATGACGAAAGTACGACCCGGCACCAAAGAAACGCCGGTGTATGATGCTGGATCGCGTCCAACCGCCCCGTCGCAACCGATGAATGACGTCGCCGACAGCAAGCGCCTGATCGAGATGGGGCGCGAAGCGCTCCGGATCGAGGCCCGCGCCGTCGCCGCGCTCGTCGATCGCCTGGGGACGGACTTCGAGCAGGCCTGCCGGATGCTCCTCGCCTGTACCGGGCGCGTCGTCGTCTCCGGCATGGGAAAGTCCGGCCACATCGCCGGAAAGATCGCCGCGACTCTTGCGAGCACCGGCACGCCCGCCTTCTTCCTGCACCCGGCCGAAGCGAGCCATGGGGACCTCGGCATGGTCGCCAGGGGCGACGCCGTGATCGCCATCTCGTATTCAGGCGAGACGGCGGAACTGCTCACGATCCTGCCGCTCTTCAAACGCATGGACTCCGCTCTCATCGCGATGACGGGGAACCCGCAATCGACGCTGGCGCGCGAGGCAGACGTGCACCTCGACATCAGCGTGCCGGCCGAGGCCTGCCCGCTCAATCTCGCACCGACCGCCAGCACCACCGCGACACTCGCGATGGGCGACGCCCTCGCAGTCGCGCTGCTCAAGCATCGCGGCTTCACCGAGGCCGATTTCGCGCGCTCGCACCCGGGCGGTGCGCTTGGACGGCGGCTGCTGCTGCATGTCTCTGACGTCATGCGCCGCGGCGCGGACCTGCCGATGGTGCGGCCCGAAACTCCCCTGCCGGAGGGACTTCTCGAGATGTCGCGCAAGCGGCTCGGACTTACCGCGGTCGTGGATGCAAATCAAAAGGTCGTCGGAATCTTCACCGACGGAGACCTGCGGCGTGCGCTCGATCGCCGCCTCGACATCCATAAGAGCACGATGGCGGACGTCATGACGCAGGGAGGACGCTCGATCGGGCCGAATGAGCTTGCCGCCGAAGCGGTGCTGATGATGGAGAAGTTCTCGATCAACGGCCTGCTGGTGCTCGACGAGTCGGGCAAGCTGATCGGAGCGCTGAATGTCCACGACCTCCTGCGCGCGGGGGTGATGTGACGCCGGCCGCCGAGATCGCACTCCTCGTGCTGGACGTGGACGGCGTGCTGACCGATGGCCGGCTCTGGTACGGCCCTGATGGCGAAAGCCTGAAGTCCTTCGATGTGCGCGATGGCCACGGCATCAAGATGCTCGTCGCCTCCGGCATCGGCGTCGCCGTGATCTCGGGCCGGCGCTCGGGCGCCGTCACCGCACGCATGCGCGAGCTCGGCGTCAGCGACGTCGCCCAGGGCGTCAGCGACAAGGCGCGTGCGCTGGCCGAGCTCCTGAAGCGAAACGCGATCGACGCGCGCCGCGTCGCCTGCCTCGTCGACGACACGC
>DAIRVV010000103.1:0-8260 GCA_036802645.1 Steroidobacteraceae bacterium | reverse complement strand
ATGCGGCGCGGTGACGCCGACCCAGACGGCGACTTCGCCAACCGCGAGCTTGCCGAGCCTGTGCACGCAGCGGGCCCGAAGCGCGCGGTGCCGCCGGATTGCATTGGCGACGATGAGCTCGCCCTCGGTGATCGCCAGGGCTTCGAAGGCCTCGTACTCGAGGCCGGTCACCGCGCGGCCCTCGTTGCAGTCGCGCACGCGGCCTTCGAAGGACGCGAATCCTCCCGCGGAATCGGCGGCGAGCGGGGCAGCCAGGCGCGCTGCGTCAATCATCGCCTGCGTGAATTCAAATGCGTTCATCCGCCGGCCACCGGAGGTATGAAAACCACTTCGTCGCCGTCTGCCAGTATCCGGTCCCAATCGGCGAATTTCGCATTGACGGCGACCCGAAGCTGCGTGGCGGCCAGGCGGAAGCGATGACGCGCGGCGAGCTCGGCATAGAGCGCGAGCGGAGTTTCCGCCGCGGTGTCGATCGTCTCCGCCTGCCGGCCCGCCTGTTCGCGAAGCAATGCGTAGTAGCGCAAGTGCAGTCGCGGCATCAGGCGGCTCCACGCGTGGCGAGCGCCGCGCGTGCGGATTCAACGTCCTGCGGCGTATTGACGTTGTCGAGGGCCGCAGGCCGCGCCAGCGTCAGCAATGCGGCATCGTGGCTCATCAGGAACTTGCGCGGACAATCGAGGCCCGCGGCGACGTGGGCAAGGATCGCTTCGCGGCTCGCCGGCTCATAGATCGCGCACAGCGGTTCCGGCAGGCCGTCGACGGCGCCGAGAAATGCGGTCGCGAGCCGGCTCGGATCGCGGCGGGTCTTCAGATCGGCGAGTGTCCCGCCATCGAGCCTCGGCAGGTCGCAGGCGACGACGAGCCAGGCCGCATCCGGGTGCCGTGCCTGGGCAGCGATGATGCCCGCGATCGGGCCCCTGCCCAGCGCGCCATCGACGATCTGCGGAAAGCCGGAGCGAAGCTTCTCGCCGGCCTGGTCGGCTTGAACGGAGATCCAGGCCCGGTCCACGTATCGGGCGAGCAGATCGAAGGCTTCCACCAGCTGCGGGAGTGCGCCATAGGTGAGGGCGGCCTTGTCGGTCTGCATGCGGGTCGACCGGCCGCCGGCGAGCAGCAAGCCGTGTAGCGCGATCACGGCCCGGCGCCCGCGGCGAAATCGCTCTTGCCGCCGCTCTTGGAGACGAGTCTCAGGGACTCGATGACGATGTCATGGCTCAGGGCCTTGCACATGTCGTAGATCGTGAGCGCGGCAAGCGCCGCACCCGTCAGCGCTTCCATCTCGACGCCAGTCCGGTGGTGAACGGCGGTCGTGCAATGCACCACGAGCGAATTTGCGGCATCCGCCTCGATCTCGATGTCGCAGCGCTCGAGGCCGAGCGGGTGGCAGAACGGGATCAGGTCGTGCGTGCGCTTGGCGGCCATCGTGCCGGCGACGATCGCCGTGTTCATCACGGGCCCCTTGGCTGTCTGGAACCCGGAGGCCTGCAGCGCATGAAAGGCATCCGGCGGAAAGCGGAGGATCGCCTCGGCGCGCGCGACGCGAAGGCTCGGCTGTTTCGCCGTCACGTCGACCATGGCGGGCGAGCCTTCGGCGTCGATGTGCGATATGCCCACGGGTTCATCCGCCAATGTAGTACATCTCGATCTTCTGCGGCTGCGGCTCGCATGAAGGCCGCTCGCGCAATTCGCTATAGCGATCATCGCGCCGGCTCCAGACCGTGCGGATGAGCCGCCTCAACTCGTCGTCATCGGCGCCGGAGCGGAGCATCGCGCGAAAATCCGTGCCCTGCGTCGCGAACAGGCAGGTGTAGAACTTGCCGTCGGAGGAGAGCCGCGCGCGCGTGCAGTCGCCGCAGAACGGCTGGCTCACCGAGGAAATGAACCCGATCTCCCCGGCGCCGTCCACGTAGGCATGGCGCTCGGCGACCTCGCCGCGATGCGCGCGCGCGAGGGGCCGAAGCGGCCAGGCCGCAGAAATCGAGTCGCGCAGCTCCCGCGACGGCACGACGAGTTCGCGCCGCCAGTCGTTGCGATTCCCGACATCCATGTATTCGATGAAGCGGAGGACGACACCCGTTCCCCGGAAATGCCGCGCAAGATCGAGCGCCTGGCCGTCATTGATGCCGCGCTGAATGACGGCGTTGACCTTGACCGGCGAGAGGCCCGCCTCGAGCGCGGCGCGAATCCCGTCGAGCACGCGCTCGAGCCCGTCGAATCCGCCGCTCATGCGGCGAAATGTCGCGGGATCAATCGAGTCGAGGCTCACGGTGACGCGTGACAGCCCCTGCGCCGCGAGCTCCGACGCGTGCTGGGCCAGCAAGACGCCATTCGTGGTGAGCGCGAGATCCACAATGCCTTCGATCGACGACAGTTCGCCGACGAGATCGGCAAGGCCCGATCGAAGCAGCGGCTCGCCGCCCGTCAGGCGGACTTTGCTGACGCCTTCAGCCGCGAACAGGCGCGCGAGGCGCGCAATCTCGTCGAATGAAAGCCGCTCCGCCGCCGCAAGAAACCGATACTGATCGCCGAATGTCTCGCGCGGCATGCAGTAGGGGCAGCGAAAATTGCAGCGGTCCATGACGGAGATGCGAAGGTCCGTGAGCGGGCGCCCGCGGAGGTCGGCCACTGCCTGCGGCGCGGCGATCGCAATGAGGTTTCTATTGAGCTCGTCGGTCATGGACTACCAGCTATAGAACGGCGCCGCGAGACCCGCACGGTGGGTCGCCGGGCCGCAGGGCAGCTCGATGAAGCCGTCGGTCGCGGCGAGCGAGATGAAGTCCCCGGAACCGCCGGTCGGCCGCGGATCCGCAACGGCCCGCCCCTCGGAATCGTAACCGAGCGCGACCGGCAGGAAACAGGCGAGCGGCGCATCGAAGGCAAACTCGCATGCGAGGACGGCCTTTGCCTGCCGCCGGGCGGGCGCAGCCGAGAGCAGGTCGAGCGCCGGGATGACATATCGCGCAAGGCAGACGAGTACCGACACCGGGTTGCCGGGCAGGGCGAAAACCGTCTTGCCGTGCGCGCGAACGCCGAACCACATCGGCCGGCCCGGGCGCTGCGCGATGCCGTGGAAAACCTGTCTGACGCGGAGCGACGCGAGTACCGCAGGCACGTGATCGAAGCGCCCGGCCGACACGCCGCCGGAGATCACGAGCACGTCGTTGCCCTCGAGCGCGGAAGCCAGCGCCTCCTCGATGACGTCCTTGCGGTCGGGCAGCTGGAGGTCGCTTGCCGGTGCGTATCCCGCGAGCGTGAGCGCGGCGGCAAGGCCGTGGGAATTCGAGCGCCGCACCTGGTAATCGAGAATCGGCTGGCCCGGATCGACGAGCTCATCGCCAGTTGAAACGACGACCACACGGAGCCGGCGGGAAACGCTGAGTCGCGCGAGACCGGCCGACGCCGCGATCGCAAGCTCAGGTGGTCCGAGTCGAATGCCGGCATCGAGCAGTATCGCTCCCTTGCGCGCATCGCTGCCGCGCCGGTGTACGTATCGTCCGGGCTGGGGCTCGCAGCCATCGCGAATCGAAGCCTTGCCTTGCGCCATCTCGACCTGCTCGATCGGGACGATCGTGTCGCTGCCATCCGGCAGGACCGCGCCCGTCATGACTTCAATGCATTCGTCAGCCGACGCGAGACTGAGTGGTGGCGTCCCCGCGGGCTGGATGCCCGCGATACGGTAGCTGCGCCGCGTTCCGTCCCCGGATTTGAACGCAATGCCGTCCATCGTGACGCGGTCAAATGGTGGCGAATCTCGCTCCGCCATGATCGGCTTGCGGAGTGTGCGGCCGGCAGAGTCCGCGAGCGCCTGGTCTTCCTGCGTTACCGGTTCGAGGACCGCGGCGATAGCCGCTTCAGCCTCGGCGGGCGTGAGCATCGGGTCCGGCGTCAGTCCTGCTTGTCGCGGGCCATGAAAATGCGCAGTTGCTCGTTGAACCGGCCGGCGACATCCGTCACCTGGTCCACGGCCGCGTTGTTCCTCTTCACCTGCATGGCGCGCATTTCGATCAGCTGGTTCTCGTCGTACTGGCCGCTCTTCTCGGCGGTGATCACCTCGAGGTCGAGGCAGGCATTGTACGAGTTGATGTCCTCGTTGAACTGCTTGACCGCTTGTTGCACCGCGACCATTTCCTCGCGGGTCGCGGTGCTGCCATCAGGTATGCGCTCCGGAGCGCGCGGATAGATACAGGTTGCCTGGGCGACGCCCGCGGCGGCGAATGCGATCAGGGCAAGCATCAATCGGATCATTTCGGCAATCTCCCCCGGGCGAATCGGTCACTATGGGACAGCGTGAGGCCGTCCGGGTTCGCAGGGGTTGGGATTCTAGCGCAATATCCGTAAATGCCGGACTGGAAATCCGTATTGCGCACGGTCTTCGTTTCGCGCGCGCTCGATACGCTCGAAGAAACGAGGCTGGTGCCCGACCGGAAGGTCCTCTACCAGTTCTGCGCCCGCGGGCACGACGTAACACAGGCCCTTCTGGGTCAGCGGCTCACGGGCCGGCGCGATGCGGTCGCTCCTTACTACCGGTCACGGCCGCTTGCGCTCAGTCTCGGGCTTTCGGCTGAGGAAGCGCTCGCCTCGACGATGATGCGGGCCGAAGGGATGTCGGGTGGCCGGGACGTCGGAGTCGTCATCAATCGGCCGAATCGCGACGGTCCCTGCCTGCTTCCAGCCTGCGGCGGTGTCGGCACGCAATACACGCCCGCGACGGGATGGGCCCAGGCCCTCGTCTACCGCAAGCGCGTGTTGCGCGATGCGTCAGTTGCGGGCTGCATTGCGGTCGCGCATGGCGGCGAGGCCTCGACATCCACCAATGGCTTCTGGGCTTCGCTCAACATCGCGACCACCGAGCGACTGCCGCTCCTCTATTTTATCGAGGACAATGCCTATGGCATCTCCGTGCCGTCGTCCAGGCAGACGCCAGGCGGGGACATCGCCGCCAATCTGGCGGCCTTCCGCAACCTCAGGATCCTCACCGGGGAGGGCTCGGATCCGGTTGCTGCGGCAGGGCTGATTGAAACGGCGGTGAGTCTGGTCAGGGAAGGAAGTGGACCTGTTTTCCTGCGCCTTCGTGTGCCGAGATTGTCCGGACACTCCGCCCAGGACACGCAAACCTACAAGAGCGCCGAAGAAATCGCGGAGGAAAGAGCCCGGGATCCATTGCTTCAACTGCGTAAGCGGCTCGTGGCCGATGAGCTCTCGGAAGGCGAGTGGAACTCGCTTGAAGCCGAGGCGGAGAAAACCGTGCAGGCAGCGCTCTCACGGATCGAGGCGCGGGCACAGGTCTCGACAGCGACCGTCGCGCGCCATGCATTCACCGAGCGGCGCGCGGATGGAACGGCCGATATTCAGATCCAGGGTGGACAGTGGGCGGACGGCGTAAAGCCGCCGGCGGGCAACGAGACCGCACGTCCCGAAGGCGCCCGCATCAACATGCTGACCGCCATTCGCCGGACGCTCGAGCACGAGCTCTCGATCAACCCGCGAGTGCTTGTCTTTGGCGAAGACGTCGGACGCAAGGGCGGCGTCCATGCCGCAACGCTCGGCCTCCAGGAACGATTCGGCGAGGACCGCGTATTCGACACCAGCCTGTCGGAGGAAGGCATCATCGGTCGCGCCGTCGGCATGGCGCTCGCGGGACTCGTGCCCGTTCCCGAGATCCAGTTCCGCAAGTACGCGGAGCCGGCAGCCGAACAGCTGCACGATTGCGGAACGATCCGCTGGCGCACAGTGAACCGGTTCGCGGCGCCGATGGTGGTCCGCATGCCCGGCGGCTTCTTCAAGTGCGGCGACCCCTGGCACAGCCAATGCAACGAGGTCCAGTTTCTCCACGCTGTCGGCTGGCAGTTCGCGATGCCATCGAACGCGGAGGATGCCGTCGGGCTCCTGCGCACGGCGCTGCGCGGCAACGAGCCGGTGATCTTCTTCGAGCACCGGTTCCTGCTGGATGGGGCGGCGGGCCGCAGGCCCTGGCCGGGCGACGAATTCATGCTGCCCTTCGGACGCGCGAACAGGTTGCGCGAGGGCACTGAACTCACCGTCGTCAGCTGGGGCGCGATGGTCGAGCGCTGTGAACACGCGGCCGCCGAATCCGCCGTCGACGTGGAGCTCCTCGACCTGCGCACGCTCTGCCCCTGGGACAGGGAGGCAGTACTCGAATCGGTTGGCAAGACTCGACGCTGCCTGATCGTGCACGAGGACACGATGACGGCGGGCTTCGGCGCCGAGATCGCGGCAACGCTCGCCGAACACGCATTCTTCGACCTCGACGCGCCCATCGAGCGGCTCGCGATGCCGGACATTCCAAGCCCGCACAGTCCGCTGCTCCTCGATGCGGTCGTGCCGGGCGTTGGTGATATCGTTGCGGCGATGCGCCGCATTGCGAGTACGTGAACGATGAGTGAGTTGATCGACGTCCTGCTGCCGGCGGACCAGGTCGAAGGGACGCGTTCGCAGGTGCAGCGCTGGCTGAAGACGGTCGGTCAGCCGGCCAGACGCCACGAGCCGCTCGTCGAAATCGAGACCGATAAGGTCACGATCGAAGTCCCATCGCCGGCCGATGGCGTTCTTGCGGAAATCGTCGTCGCGGAAGGCGTCGACGTCGCCCCCGGCGCATTGCTCGGACGACTGCGGGCTGGAGCCGCCGCCGCCGTGCAATCGGCGACGGCAGCCGCGACACACATTGCACCCTCCACGCCGCGGGCCGCGCCGCGAGCGCCCGTCGTGCAATCGACGGGTCGCATGAGCCCGGCCGTGCGCCGCCTGCTCGCGGAACGCGGCTTGAACCCGGAGTCGATCCAGGGCAGCGGCGAGGGCGGACGCATCACGGTGGAAGACGTGCTCGAAGCAGAGCCGGCCGCGGTGCCCGTCGACGAGGACGTCCGCCGCGTGCCGCACACGCCGATGCGCCGGCGCATCGCGGCCCACATGGTCGAAAGCCTGCTCCGCACGGCTCCCCATGTGACGACGGTCTTCCAGGCCGACATGACCGCCGTGCTCGCGGACCGCGCAAAGCGCAAACCAGACTTCGAGCGTCGCGGCGCCTCGCTGACGCTGACGGCCTATTTCGTTGCGGCCTGCGTCGATGCGATCCGCGCCGTGCCGGAGGCCAACGGGCGCTGGAGCGACGACGCGATACTGTTGAACGAGCGGATCGACATCGGCGTGGCCACCGCGATCGAGGGTCGGGGACTCGTCGTCCCCGTGATCCGCGAAGCGGGCAGGCTCGACCTCGCGGGCATTGCGGCGGCGCTCGGGGAACTCGTCAGCAAGGCGCGCGACGATCGCTTGACGGCGGAAGACCTCCGGGGCGGCACGTTCACCATTTCGAACCACGGAGTGAGCGGGAGCCTCGTCGCTGCGCCGATCGTCATCAATCAGCCGCAGTCCGCGATCCTCGGCGTCGGCAAACTTGAAAAGCGCCCACTCGTCGCGACCGAGGGCGCCAGGGATACTGTCGTGATCCGGCCTTGCTGCTATGTCACGCTCACGATCGACCATCGAGTTCTCGACGGTCATCAGGCGAACCGATTCATGCAGACCCTCATCGGCCGGCTCGAAGCCTGGAGCTAAATGCCTCGCCAGTATGTCAAAGTGAGGGAGAGGAATCGCAGTCGCGGAGCGCGTCAGCATGTATACGCAAGGTCTTGATTCTCTTGGCAAAGATTGTCTCGCGGACGAGGCGCGGGATGGCGCGGCCCTGGAGTCGCGGTTCCAGGCGCGCGTCGATGCCGAGGAGAAGATCGAAGCCAAGGACTGGATGCCCGAAGCCTACCGCCGCACCCTCATCCGGCAGATCTCGCAGCATGCCCATTCCGAGATCGTCGGCATGCTCCCGGAAGGCAACTGGATCACGCGCGCACCGTCGCTGCTGCGCAAGACGATCCTGATCGCGAAGGTCCAGGACGAGGGCGGGCATGGCGCCTACCTTTATAGTGCCGCGGAGACGCTCGGCGTCTCGCGGGAGGAGCTGGTCGACCAGCTGCTCCAGGGCAAGGCGAAGTATTCCAGCATCTTCAATTATCCGACCCCGACTTGGGCGGACGTCGGCGCGATCGGCTGGCTGGTCGACGGCGCGGCAATCATGAACCAGATCCCGCTCTGCCGTTGTTCCTATGGTCCGTATGCGCGAGCGATGGTCCGGATCTGCAAGGAAGAGAGTTTTCACCAGCGCCAGGGCTACGAGATCATGCTGCGCCTCGCGCGCGGAACGTTAGGGCAGCGCGCGATGGCGCAGGCCGCGCTCGACCGCTGGTGGTGG
>DAIRVV010000102.1:0-8300 GCA_036802645.1 Steroidobacteraceae bacterium | reverse complement strand
GCGCGGAGAGATTGTGCGCCTGCGGCGCGCCGCCCGCGCCTCGCGCGGCCCGCTCAACGCGGACGCTAGGCGTCGCTCCGCCATGCATACGACAATCCGATACCTCCCGTCGCTCTTCTCTGTCGTCCTCGGCGGTTGCATTGCAACGTCGACGGCCGAATCGCCAGTGCCAACATCATCCGACGAACGCAAGCTCCTGCAGTTGCACGAAGCTGGTCTCAGAGCTCACATCGAAGGCAATATTGACGCGTTGCTTGCCACTCAGGCCGATGATTTCTTACTCCTCAATCGCGGTGAAATTTCGTTTCCTTCCAGACAACAGCGGCGAGAGTTTCTCGGGCCATATTTGGCAGCAACAACATTCGAGCTTTATCGCGACAAGGTTCCGCCAATCGCCAAAGTCTCAAGTGATGGATCGCTAGGGTGGGTGGTTGCGCAGGTACAGGCTCGCGGCAGCACTCTCGCACCCGAAGGTGAGCGCCACGCCGTTGAGTTTGTGGTCGCATGGATTGAACTCTACGAACGGCGAGAGGGACAGTGGATCTCGATCGGCAATGCCTCCAGTTTCAAAGCTGAGTGATCCATGGAAATCGCGACGCCCAAGCAGGCGATGCAGCGGTCAGCGCGCGTCGTCACGCCGCATGCTGGGACAGTCGCCGCCTTTGACCACGAACGCAAGAGGTCACTTGGAAGGCGTGGCTGTCGGCCCCGGCGTCCCCTGATAGTTTGACATTCATGGCACGACCCCTCGCCAAAATTCAGGAAGACATCCGGACACGTGGCCCTTCCGATAGGGAGGCGTTACTGCGGCTTTTGTGGGAAGAGCTGGATGGCCCATCAGACCCGGATATCGAAGCGGCATGGCTTGAAGAATGGCGCACTGATTCGCGAGCCACCGATTGAGCTTTGGCCCACGGTTGTTCGCCGTTGCAAAGTGCCGGGCGACGTGGACGAGCTATTGCTCGGCGCGCTGGCTGATGCACAAGATTCCGTGTCGCCTGACAACGCGCTGGAGCAAACGCGCGGCCAGCAGCTTCGATAAGCTCAGAGAAGAGATGCAGTTGACCAATCGCAGGAGGCCGAGCTCGACCGCCCATTCGACGCTAACCACAAGGTTCCGGCCGCCGGCTCGCCTTGGCCCGAAGTAAAGGCCGGAATCCTCAAGCGGGCCTAATGCGCGGCCGATTGTCTGGCCCTGATCGACGAAGCCGTGATTTGCCAGGGCCGTTGCTTTGCCGTCACGCGCACGCGAGGGCTGTCCCCCGACGAGGCGATTCGTTTTCTGACGGCGCCAAGTGTCAACCACCTGACCGACCCTGCGGTGATTGTCGAACATGCATTTTCCGGCGGATCGAAGACGGCCACGCCGGCGGTGTTGTATCGCGCGATCAAGACTTGCGGTCAATGAACATGCGATGCTCTGGCCACGTGTCCTTTGGCCGGTTCGCGATTCGGATGCGATCCGCAAGCGGCGAGGCGCTGCCGATCGGAGAAATAGGGCATCACGAAGCACATGGCTCAGATCGTTTACACCAGCGAGGTTGCGCACAAGGACGTGGACTTGTCCTGGATTGTCGATTGCCTGATCACCAACGTCACATTCCACGAGCCCAATCGCTGGACATTCGCACTTGGAAATGGTCGCAGCATTGGCGTCGAATGCCTGTGGCGTGTCGTCACCGCCAAGGGGACTGCATTAACTAGCGAGGATCACCATCAGCGGTTTGGGCTGCCGACGCCCGTTGACGCCGCGGCGGAGTGTCTGACACTTTTAGGGACATCCTCGATCAGGGCAGTCCACCTGGACGAGATGACTGCTGACCTCACACTCGCATTCGGCGGCGATTTGCGTCTGGAGCTTGTCTCGACTTCCTCGGGTTATGAAAACTGGCAAGTTCACGACCCCAACGGCACCAACTATGTGGCAGGCGCCAATGCGAAAATCTCCGCATGGAAGTCGTGATGCCTGTATGACGCCCCCACCATGCGATGCAGCGAATGACACAACTGATACTCGCCTCTCTTGAAGCGTTCCCTCGGCGTTTGAAAGAGTGCTTTGGCGCTTTTCCGCCTGACATGCGCAATTGGCGTCCTGCGTCCTGGGAGGGAGTTCCCAGCGAACGATTTTCCGCGATCGAGCAGCTGTGCCATGTCCGCGATATCGAGCGTGAGGGCTATCACATACGCATCAGGCGAACGCTAAACGAGGAAGAACCCGTTCTCGAAGACATTCTGGGAGAACCACTTGCCATAAAACGAAACTACTCGCACGCCGACTTCAAGGAAGTGATTGATGATTTCAGTGTAGCCCGCGCAGAGACGCTAAGAATTGTTGGAGCCCTGGAGGGCGCACAGCTACGACGCGTCGCAATCTTTGAAGGCCAGCCAACTACACTTGAAGGCCTGTTGCATTTCCTTTGCAGTCATGACAATCAGCATCTTGCTGGCCTGCATTGGCTGTTGGGCAGGATGCAGAGATCCACGGGCGGGGCCTGACTATGCGATGCAGCGGGCGTCGCTGATCGCGGACGCCAGGCGGCACCGACACGCCAGTGCCGACGATCATTCCTTTGAGAGAGCGTCCCGAGTTCTGTGCGTTTTTTGCACGGCAATTCGAGGCCGAATGGCCGCAATGGTATGGGCGTGGCGGCCAAGGTAATGCAAGCGATGACCTCGCGGCCTTCGCGAACCCGGCAGGTAATTTGCCTGTTGGCGTCATCGCGCTCGATGACGCCGGTTCACCGATCGGCATCGCTGCGCTCAAGGTAGCATCTATCAGTACGCATGCCCATTTGAGTCCCTGGGTCACCGCCGGCTACGTCATTCCGGCGAGGCGGTGTGCGGGTATTGGCGCAAGACTCTTGTCGGCGCTTCTTGCGGAGGCGCGGCGTCTGGGCTTTCATACGATCTATTGCGCTACAGCGCGCGCAGTCACTCTGTTCGAGCGCGAAGGCTGGAGCCAGATCGATGCGGTCGTACACGATGGCGAAAGGCAGTTCATTTTTACACGGGTGGTACCGCGGGCCGCCTGACAATCGCATGAAGCCGACGCGCCGAAATGTTGGACGGCCGTCTGAAACGGAGGTGCGCAATGATCCGAGGTAGTTGCCTCTGTGGCAGCGTCAGATTTGAAATCGAACGCGCTGTCGGACCTTTTGAACTGTGTCACTGCTCTCGTTGCCGAAAGGTCAGTGGGTCCGCCTACACCACGTGGCTCGGTGTGCGTCGTGAGGATTTCCGCTTTCTCCAGGGCGCGGAGCAGGTCAAGACCTACGAACGTCCAGTAAGCGAGTCGCCTCCCCCATATCGCACTAGCTTCTGCAGCCTTTGTGGCTCGCAGGTGCCGGATCCCACGAATAGCGAGCCCTGGTTTGAGATTCCCGCCGGTGCTCTCGACGATGATCCACTGATCAGGCCAGACAAACACATCTACATAGAATTCAAAGCCGCCTGGGAGGACATCAAGGATGACTTGCCCCAGATGACAAAGAAGGATATTCGGGCAATGCGCGACTCATCGTCATGAAACTTACCTGGAGAAGCTGCTCAATTGAGACGTCAGGTGGCATGACCCGCAAGTTGCAAGCTCGATCTCTGCTGGCGATCAACATCGCCATCCTGCAGGCCTGCACGAGCATGAATCTGGGCGATTTCTGCAACGGGGCCGGGTTCAAGGAAGCCGAGCCGGCATCACTCGGGGTCGTGCTGGGCGCGCCGGCAGGGCGCATTGTCGAGTCGCCGTTCATCGTCTTCAATACACCTTCGCAAGCGCAACCCGACGCGACGCTACAATTCAATCTTGAGCCAGCGCCACTTCTCTGGCCTGCCAGTCTCGATGAGTCGCCCTGCAATGGCCTGGACTGGCGCACGTATGAAGTTGCGGTGGACCCAGTCCAATGGAATGCGTTCTGGGCGCTGCCTCGGCCCATGCCAGTCAGCGTGGGCGTCGGCTTTTGGGAGTACGTGATTCCCTTGCGTGCAAGCGAGTTTGGATTCGCCATTATCGACAAGGCATCGGCGGAAGTTCTCATGTCCTGCGGCTGCTATCAGACATGACACCTGACAAAGGTACGTGATGTCCCCGGCCGAGCGCGTCGCAGCGGTGCTGCTCTTGCCTCTGACCTGGACTTCTGGCTCTGCCGCAGGTGAGTGCCCGGCATTTACCGGGCGAGCGTGGGAGTTTACGGGTCATCTCGTGAATACTGTCTCTCCAGGACCACCGGACTATGAAAGCATCACAAGTGGAGACGAGCCAGTCACACGCTGGTACCTGCAACTGCCATGGCCGGCCTGCTTCGCTGAATACAACTACCTGACCCGCTTTCAGCTCTCCCCGAAGCCGGAGGAGCTCAACCGGTATCGACAGTTGCTCGGCAAGAAAATCAGTGTCACGGGCACACTGGAGAAGGGAGTGCCAGGCCGTCACACCACTGCGCTTGTCGTAAATGTCTCGAGTCTTGTCCAGAATCGTAAAGATGAGGAGCGCTGAGTGAAACTTCAGGGCGGATGCCTGTGCGGCGGAATTCGCTACGAGATTGACGGCCCGCTCACCGAAGTTGGCAACTGCCACTGTTCAATGTGCCGGCGATTTCATGGAGCGGCCTTCGCGACCTATGCAAAGATCGGCGCCGGACACTTTCGTTGGTTGTCGGGCCACGAGCACCTGACCGTTTATGAAACTTCGCCGGGTATCGGCTGGGCGTTTTGCCGAGTCTGCGGTTCCAGCCTCGGTGTCCCGAAGCACGGGAAACTGAGCGAGATAACATTGGGGTCGCTCGATTCTGATCCGGGTGTTCGCCCCGCTGAACACATCTTTGTCGGATCCAAGGCCGCCTGGTTTGAGATCACTGACACACTCCCACAGCACGACACATGGCCGCCAGGCAGGACTCGATGAGCAATCGCTTCGAAGAAAATCGCATGAATCACGCCAACGCGCCTGTTATTGCCGCTCGCGCGCTTCCCTGGCTCCTGCTGCTCTATTGCGGCGCAAGCCTCCTGCACTTTGTTCACAACGCCGAATTCGTTGCTGACTACCCCAATCTGCCTGCGTGGATCTCCCGTGGGTCGATCTATGTCACATGGCTCGCTATTTTCAGCATTGGCCTCGGCGGTTACCTCCTCTATCGAGGTGGCTACGCTATTTCCGGGCTGGTCCTGATGGCGATCTATGCCATATTGGGTCTCGACGGCCTGCTTCACTACAGCAGAGCCTCGGTGGCGGCCCATACTGCAGGCATGAACGCAACCATCTGGTTCGAAGTCGTGGCGGCCGCGATTGCGCTTGGCGCCGTGTTGCGGCTTGCAGTTCACCGTTTGCGACAGCTTCAGGTTCGCGCCGGCTAGGAGAGATTTCTCATGACTTCACGCTTGACAACGATTCTGGTCGCCGGCCTGCTCTTGGCGTCATGTGCGGGCACCGTCCAATACGGTGTCACAAACACCGCCACGGCCGAAGCGAATACGGACAAGGCGGCGGTACAGGTCATTCAGCGATCGCTGACGTATGACCAGTCAGATTGTCCGCTTACGAATCTGAAGCGTGGCGAGCCGGAGCCATCGGGCGAAAGCGGGACAATCGAGCAAGTGTCCCTGGACATTTGCGGCAAGCAACAACGATTCGAAATACAGCGAAGCCTGGCAAAGGAAGGCCAGGTTCATATCACTGCGAAGAAGATCTGACGTTACACATGAGCGACGACGACCAGCGGCCCGCAGTGGGCGTTGCGCACGTCCTTCTCGAGACCGACCGGATGGAAGATACGACCGCCTTCATGCGCACCATCGGCATGCGTCCCCTGTTCGACGGGCCAAAGGTGTCCGTCTATGAAATGCGGGGCGGCACGCACCTGATCATGCTGTTGAAGGAGTCGATCGTCGCCGGCGACGCTTCCTTCGACCTGATGGTCGACGATTTGCCGGCGACCCATGAGCGCTTTGCGTCGCTCGGGCTTGCACCTTCCCCGATCGAAGCGCGGCCCGCGATCGACCACAAAGTCTTCACCGTCCGCGAGCCTGCCGGTCATGTCATCACGTTCTTTTCGAGCCATGCCTCGGGAAAGCCCGTGTGATTTCGCTCCGGCAGGCGAAACCGCCTGACGCAGCGTCCCTGGCAGAGTTCGCGGAGCGGACATTTCGCCAGACGTTTGCGTCGTACAACAGCGCGGAGAACATGGATCTGCATTGCGCGAGCAGTTTTGGCGTCGATTTGCAGCGTGATGAACTTTCCGATCCCCGGCAAGTGATCCAGCTTGCCGAAGTGAAGGATGAACTGGCCGGATTCATGCAGTTGCGACTCGGGCGCGCGACCGCGAGCGTTGACGCAAGGCACCCGGCCGAGCTGCACCGGATCTACGTCTCGGGTAAATGGCAGGGTCGCGGCGTCGCGCAGGAGCTGATGCGCGCGGCCGTCGCCGCGGCCGCCCGGTCGGGATGCGACTGGTTCTGGCTCGGTGTCTGGGAACACAATCCGAAGGCCATCGCGTTCTATGACAAGTACGGGTTGAAGCTGGTTGGCGAGCATCCGTTCATGCTTGGTCGCGAACTGCAGCGCGACGTCATAATGGCCGCCAGGACAGAGGACCTGTCATCCGCCGGCTGAAGTCCAGGACACCATGAAGCAGACACTTGGGCTCGTCTCACTTGTCGTTCGCGAATACGACGAGGCGCTCGCCTTCTACATCGGCGTGCTTGGATTCAGGCTCGTGGAAGACTCGTTCGTTGCCGGGCAGGACAAGCGCTGGGTTGTCGTATCGCCGCCCGGGGCGACCGAATCGCGGCTGCTCCTCGCCCGGGCCTCGACGCCCGATCAGGCTTCCCGCGTCGGCAGCCAGACCGGCGGCCGGGTTTTCCTGTTTCTCTACACGGACGACTTCGCGCGGGACTACAAGCGCTATGCGACCAGCGGCGTCGTGTTCGTGCGTGAGCCCCGGGACGAGCCCTATGGAACAGTCGCCGTATTCAAGGATCTCTACGGTAACCTGTGGGACTTGGTGGAGCGGAAGCAGGCGCCGCGATGAATACGCTCGTCATCGACGATTCCGCGACCGAGCAGCGACTCGCGCTGGCTGCCGAGTTTCTCGAACGCAGCAGCGGCATTGTCGTGCTCGACGGCGTGGCGACACTATGGCCGCGCCCGAATGAAATCGAGTGCGCGGTGACGCTCGCGATGTCAGCGATTGCCCGATGCGAGGAAGAGTACAAGGTGCTGGTCGAAAACGCCGCGCGTGCGCTCGGCGCGTCGAGAATGGGTCCGCGCATGCCCAAACGGCCCCTGCGTTGGGTGGTTGTCGACCACTACGGGAAAGGCTCCGTCGAACTGTGGCGAGCGCGCTGATGGCAAACTACTGCGCTCTCTGCGGCAGGCCGTCCGTGATGTCGTAGTAGTCGCCCTTGTCGGCGACGAATATGTGCTTCGCGAGGCGCGTGCCGGTCGGTGAATCGAATGCCCCCATGGAAATGCCGATGGTGTCCTTCTGGATCGGGTCCCAGAACAGCGTCGCGCCGCAGGTCGAGCAGAATCCGCGCTGCACCTTCTCCGAAGACCGGAACCAGGCGACGCTGAACTCGCCGTGAATCGTCAAGGCAGCGCGCGGCACGTCCGTGGAAACCCAGTAGTGTCCCGACACTTTGCGGCATTGCGTGCAGTGACAGCCATCCGGCGGCGGCAGTTCGCCCTCGACCTCGAACTTGACGGCTCCGCAAAGACAGGAACCCGTGGGCATGGTGCAAACCTCCTCGCTACTGCATCATTCTAGTCAATCATGATTTCCAATTCGCGGATTCGGGCGGTAATCGCCGGCGGCTCGATCGCCGGCGCGCTCGACATTCTCTTTGCGCTGACCTTTGCGGCCGTCAACGGCGTTCCTCCGCCGCGTCTGCTTCAGACCGTCGCGAGCGGCCTCCTCGGCGAGGATGCCTACACTGGCGGCTCGCCCGCCGCCGCGCTCGGTATGGCAGGCCACTTCATCATGTCGTATCTGTGGGCCGCCCTGTTCGTCGCGGTCGCGATGCGCCTGCCCAAACTGACTGTGCGGCCGTTACTCGCCGGCGCGATCTTCGGTGTCCTGGTCTTCTTCACCATGCGCCTGGTCGTCCTGCCGCTCTCCGCGTTCCCGCACCCGGTCACCTTCAAGCCACTGTCGGCCGGTCTCGACCTGCTCTCGCACATGTTCCTGTTCGGCGTGCCGATCGCACTCGCCGCGGCATCGTCTTCAAGACGAACGACCTCGCCGCCCGCCGGCAGCTAGCCGCCGCCGGTCGCCTGCCCCGGCATGCCGAGGCCGCCGGCGTCGGCGGCG
>DAIRVV010000101.1:0-8370 GCA_036802645.1 Steroidobacteraceae bacterium | reverse complement strand
AGCGCGCGCCACTGGCGGGCCGGCATGCCGTCGATCGGCTCCGCCTCGAGCCCCGCGCGGTAGGCCTCCTGCGCGGTGTTGCCGTTGAAGGGGTGACGCCCCGTCAGCATTTCGTAGGCAAGACAGGCGAGCCCGAATACGTCGTCGCGCTTGTCGAGCTGGCGCGCGGGCACGCCAAGCGCGTCGGCCGGGTTGACGAGCCAGCCGGTTGGCACGACGTCGAGGAGCTTCACGTCGTAACCAAAGGTCACGAGCACGTTCTCCGGCCTCAGGTTCCCGTGCACGATCGACTTCGCGTGCAGGTACAGCAATGCGTCGCCGACGGCGCGGATCACCGCGGTCGTTTCCTCGGGCGGCAGCGCGCCGGTGTCTCCGAGCACGAAGCGCAGCGAGGCGCTTTCGAGGAGCTCGTTCACCAGGTAAAAGCGATTGCGGTCACGCCCGTGCTCGAACAGCTTCACGATGTTCGGGTGCGTGATGGACTTGAGTTCCGTGACGCCGCGCTCGAAATCCGCCGCAAAGCCCGGGCGCGAGGCGATCTTGTCGTCGATCAGCAGGATCGCGACGAAATGCTGGCTCCCGGAGCTGCGGCTGAGATCGTCCTGCGCCTCGTAGATCGAGCCGAGCCGGCCGCTGCCGATGCGCGAGCGCAGTCGATACCCCCGGTCGGCCAGCACTTCAGGGGCCGAGTCCGGAAAATTCGGATCCTGGCGCTCAGGGGGATCCATGGGTGTTGCCTCCCACGGCTTGACCTCGCCCTGATGTATCCGCCAGGACAAGGGCTGGGTCTGGGTCGGGTCGATCATTTTCTTGTCCCGCAATATGCCATTGGACACCCGGTCTGTCCCGAGTTTCATCGTGTCATTCGGCAGGAAAATGGCAGCTTCGACGACGTCGCCTTTCGGCGACGTAGCCCGTTGTCTGGACTGGAAATTCGGCGTCCTGGCCGGTCTTCAGTCGAGGTAGCGCTCGATCCGGCGGAAGAGGTCGACCCGGTCAACCAGGTCGGTCAGCCAGTCGAGCCGGTCGGTTTCGAGCTTCAGGACCGGGGACAGGTCGTAACGCTTGAACCAGTCTTCATAGAGGCGGTTGAGGCGGCTCAGGTAGGGAACGGGGATTTCCTGCTCCATCGAGCGGCCGCGCAGCTTGATGCGGTTACGTAAGGTCCTGACTGGGCAGGACAACTGGATCATGAGGTCCGGCGGCCGGAGCGTCTGGGTGATCGAGCGGTAGAGCTGCCAGTAGGTCTTGAAGTCGCGGGTGTCGATGAAGCGCTGGCGATGCAGATTCTTCGCGAAGATCTCGGCGTCCTCGTAGATCGTGCGGTCCTGCACCACCGTGCCGGGCTCGTCCTGCAGCTCGAGCTGGAGGCGGAACTTGTGCGCGAGGAAGAAGAGCTGCGACCGGTAGGCCCAGGTCTTCATGTCCTTGTAGAAATCGGCCAGGTAGGGGTTCTGATCGTTCGGCTCGAAGAACGGCTTGATGTCGTAACGCCGGCAGAGGAAGCGCGTCAGCTCGGTCTTGCCCGCGCCGATATTGCCGGCGATCGCGATGAAGCGCTTGCCGGGCAAGCGGGAGCCGCCTCAGATCCAGTAGACGAAGATGAACAGCCCCAGCCAGACGACGTCGACGAAGTGCCAGTACCAGGCAACCGCCTCGAAGGCAAAGTGCTGACGCGGCGTGAAGTGGCCGCTCATGCAGCGCAGCCAGATGACGACCAGCATGATCGCGCCCACCAACACGTGCAGGCCGTGGAAGCCCGTCAGCATGAAGAAGGTCGAACCGTAGATTCCGGTGCCGAGCTGAAGGCCGAGCTCGTGCCAGGCGTGGCCGTATTCCATGATCTGCACGCCGAGGAAGACGAAGCCGAGCAGGAAGGTCAGCGCGAGGAAAACCTTCAGTATCCCGCGGTGCGCGCTCTTCATCGCGTGGTGGGCAATCGTGATCGTGAGGCCCGAGGTGAGCAGCAACGCGGTGTTGAGAGCCGGCAGGCCGAACGCCGGGATGATTTCGTAACTCCCGTCATCGCGCGGACCGAGGACACCCGGGCCATTGCTCGGCCAGGCCGCCTCGAACTCGGGCCACAGGAGGCTCGTGACCGCCTTGGCGCCCTCGCCGCCGAGCCAGGGCACGGAAAGCTGCCTCGCATAGAACAGCGCGCCGAAGAACGCGGCGAAGAACATCACCTCGGAGAAGATGAACCACATCATGCCCATGCGGAACGAGCGATCGACTTGCTCGTTGTAGAGGCCGGACTGGTTCTCGCGGATCACTTCCCCGAACCAGAGGAAGAAGAGCGTGAACAGGAGTGCGAATCCGAGGCCCAGAATCCAGCCGCCGGCCGCGGCGCCATTCAGCGTCGCCGCCGCGCCCGCCATCAGGATGAAGAGCGAGGCGGACCCGAAGAACGGCAGGCGGCTGCCATGCGGGAAGTAGTACTCGCGTGAATCGGCCGCGTGCCCGGCTTGCGCCATCAGGATCTCCCGACGTTGTAGAACGCGTAGGAAAGCGTCAGCCGGTCGATGCCCGGCGGAAGCTCGCGGTCGACGACGAACCGCACAGCCATCTCGCGCTCCTCGTCCCTGGCGAATTGCTGCGGCGTGAAGCAGAAGCACTCCGTCTTCACGAAATACCGCGCGGCGCGGATCGGCGTGACGCTCGGCACGGCCTGCCCCGTCGTCGCCTGCCCGGAAAGATTCCGGGCGCGGTAATGCGCCTCGTACAGCCGCCCCGGCTGCACTTCCATCTTCACGGCGACGGGCTCGAACTCCCAGTCCCCGGACGGCACGGATGCCGTGAATTCGACGACGACGGTGCGATTCGTGTCGGGTATCTGGCCCTCGGCGGATCCGGCGCGCGAGAGCTGCTCGCGGGTGCCGATGCCGGTGATCTCGCAGAACACGTCGTAAAGCGGCACGAGGGCGAATCCGAAGGCGAAGCTGCCGGCCGCCATCAGGACGAGGCGCACGGCCAGGCTGCGATTGCGCCTGCTTCCCGGCTCGTTCATGCGCCGCGCTCCAACAGGCGAAGCAGGACGTAGGTGAGGTACACGGCGACGGCCACGGCGCCGAGCGCGAGCGCAAGTCGAAGGTTTTTCGATGGCGCGCTCAATGGACCTCCGGCGCCTTTCCGAAGGTGTGATACGGCGCCGGTGACGGCACGGTCCACTCGAGCCCGTGCGGCCAGTCCCAGACGCCCGCTGTCGCGCGCTCGCCGCCCCTCACGCACTTCACGATCAGCCAGACGAACAGGAGCTGCGCGAGGCCGAAGCCGAATGCGCCGATCGAGGAGACCATGTTCCAGTCGGCAAACTGCGCCGCGTAGTCGGGAATGCGCCTCGGCATCCCGGCGAGGCCGAGGAAGTGCTGCGGGAAGAAGAGCACGTTGACGAAGATCGCCGACAGCCAGAAGTGCCACCTGGCGAGTCGCATGTCGTACATGTGGCCGGTCCACTTGGGCAGCCAGTAGTAGACCCCCGCCATGAGCCCGAACACCGACCCCGGCACCAGCACGTAGTGGAAGTGCGCCACGACGAAGTAGGTGTCGTGGTACTGGAAGTCCGCCGGCACGATCGCGAGCATCAGGCCGGAGAATCCGCCGATCGTGAACAGGAACAGGAAGGCGAGCGCGAACAGCATCGGCGGCTCGAACGAGACCGAGCCGCGCCACATCGTCGCGGTCCAGTTGAAGATCTTCACGCCGGTCGGTACCGCGATCAGCATCGTGGACAGCGTGAAGAAGAGCTGTCCCGCGAGCGGCATGCCAACCGTGAACATGTGATGGGCCCAGACGATGAACGAGAGGAAGGCGATCGACGCGATCGCGTAGACCATCGCCTCGTACCCGAAGATCGGCTTCCTCGAGAATGTCGGGATGATTTCCGACACGATCCCGAACGCCGGCAGGATCATGATGTAGACCTCGGGGTGCCCGAAGAACCAGAACACGTGCTGGAACAGCACCGGATCGCCGCCACCCGCCGCATTGAAGAAGCTGGTCGCGAAGAAATAGTCTGTCAGGAGCATCGTGACCGCGCCCGCGAAGACGGGCATCACCGCGATCAGCAGGTAGGCCGTGATCAGCCAGGACCAGGAGAAGAGCGGCATCTTGAGGAGCGTCATGCCGGGCGCGCGCATGTTCACGATGGTCACGATCACGTTGATCGCGCCCATGATCGACGAGGCGCCCATCAGGTGGATCGCGAAGATCGCGAGCGGGAAGGCCTCGCCCGACTGCAGCACCAGCGGCGGATAGAGCGTCCAGCCGGAAGCGGGCGCGCCGCCCGGCATGAGGAATGTCGAGAGCAGCAGCAGGAACGCGAACGCGAGCAGCCAGAAGCTGAAGAGATTCATGCGCGGCAGCGCCATGTCGGCGGCGCCGATCTGCATCGGGATCATCCAGTTGGCGAGGCCGACGGTCGCCGGCATGACGGCCCCGAACACCATCACGAGGGCGTGCATGGTCGTCATCTGATTGAAGAAGGCCGGGTCGACGAGCTGGAGCCCGGGCTGGAAGAGCTCGCTCCTGATGACGAATGCGAATGCGCCGCCGATGAGGAACATCAGCAGCGAGAACACTAGGTACATCGTCCCGATGTCCTTGTGATTCGTCGTCGTGAGCCAGCGCGCGACGCCCCGTGGCGGTCCGTGTGCGTGGTCGTCGTGGCTCGCGTGTGCCATCTCGGTCACTCCGTGGCGGCGAGCGCGGAGGGCGTCGCCGTCTTCTGCTGGTCGAGCCAAACGTCGAATTCCTCTTTCGGCTTCGCGACCACGACGATCGGCATGAAGCCGTGGTCGGCGCCGCAGAGCTCGGCGCACTGGCCGCGATAGGTGCCGGGCTTGTCCTCATCGACCGAGATCCACATCTCGTTGATGAAGCCCGGGATCGCATCGCGCTTCATGCCGAAGTCAGGGACCCACCAGGCGTGGATCACATCGTTGGCTGTCAGCAGCATCCGGATCTTGACCCCGGTCGGAACCACGAGGGGCTTGTCGACATCGAGCAGGTAGTTCTCGACGGTCGCCGGATCGATGCCAGAGCCTTTCTGTCTCGCGATGTCGCTCTTGCGCGCGAGCCGGCTGTAGAACGACACGCCGGTGTCGAGATACTCGTACTGCCAGTACCACTGGTGGCCCGTCACCTTGATCGTGAGGCCCGAGCCGGAGGTGTCCTCGATCTTCACGAGCTTTTCGACCGAGGGGATCGCCATCGCGATCAGTATCACGACCGGTACGATGGTCCAGGCCGCCTCGAGGCGCGCGTTGTGCAGGAATTTCTGGTCTGCGGCCGCGCCTTTCGACTTCCGGAAGCGGACCATCGCGACGATCATCGCGCCGAAGGTGAAGAAGGCGATGACGACGCAGATCCAGAGCATGATCATGTGCATGTCGTAGATCTCGCGCGAGAGCTCGCTCACGCCTTTCGGCATGTTGATCAGGCTCCAGTCCGCGCGCGCGGGCAATGCGGCGAGCGACGCAAGAACTCCGAATTTCAACGAGGGGGGAAGCGGGCTCACGGCCCGCGAATCGTAAGGGTTGCCAGCAAGGGCCGCAACCGGGATTTCCCCTTTTATTCCAGAGGGATGCGCACCAGGCGAGCGGCTCCGGAAAGGCTCGTCGCAGCCATTGCGACATCCGGCTTCGCCATCCACGGAATGATGCCGAGACAGGGAGCGGGAATGCGCGACGCGAGCGTCTCGAGATTCGCTTCACGCCGCGCGAACGCGGAATCGATGTGATTGCCGATCCAGCCGGCGAGCGTGAGACCGCGCGCGGCGATCGCCTCCACGGTGAGGAATGCGTGATTGAGGCATCCGAGCCGAAGCCCGACGACGAGGATGACTTCCATGCCAAGCAGATCCGGAAGCTCGGCGCAGCTGCGGCTCGAATCGAGCGGCACGAGGAAACCGCCCGCGCCTTCGGCGAGCACGACATCCGCGCCCGCAGAGAGTCGTTCATGCGCGGCCACGATACGCGCGGTATCTATGGCGGTGGCGGACTCCGCGGCCGCGATGTGCGGCGCAATCGCGGGCTCGAACAGCCAGGGGTTCACGATCGCGTAGGGATGCCGCGTGCTGGACTCCGTCTGAAGCACGAGCGCGTCCTCGTTCGCAGGACCTTCGGGTCCTGCTATCGCGCCGGCTGCGATCGGCTTCATGCCCGCGACAACGGCACCCGCATCGCGCAGGCGTCGCAGCAGCGCCGCCGTCGCGAGGGTCTTGCCGACGCCGGTGTCGGTGCCCGTCACGAAATAGGAATGCGTCACGATGGCGCGCCGCGGCGTCCGATCGCCCCGACCGGAAACGCGAACTCGCCCTCGTGGCGATCGCGCTGCATCGCGCCCCAGGCCTGTCCGAATACGACCTCATGGCTCGCCGGCAGCACGCCGTCGCTCCGGTATTCCTCGTATGCCTGTTCGACGGCACGCAGGCGGACGCGGCCAGTCAGGCCCCGCGGGCGCGCGTTCGACGCGTTCTGCGCGCCGATGGCTTTGAGGTCCCGCATAAGTGATCCGAGGTCCGGATACGTGAGCGTGTAGCGGCTCACGTCGAGCACAGGCTCGGTGAGGCCCGCGCGGATGAGCCCGTCGCCGAGGTCGTGCATGTCCGTGAATGGGTGGACATGCGTCGCGCCGTCAACCGCCCGCCAGGCGGCACGAAGCTCGACGAGCGTGTCGGGACCGAGAGTCGTGAAGGTGAAGAGACCGCGCGGCTTCAGCACGCGCGCAATCTCGGCGAAGACGGCGTCGAGATCCTCGCACCAGGGGAGCATCAGGTTGCTGAAGACGAGATCGACGCTCGCGTCATTGAGTGGCAGGGACTCCGCTTCGGCGCAGAGCTTTTCGATTCGCGCCTCGTCGTCGAGCCGGCTGGTTTCACGGAGCATCCCCGGTGACGAATCGAGAGCGACGATGCGTGCTCCGGGCCAGAGCGCCGCGAGGGCGGCCGCGCCGTGGCCCGTCCCGCAGCCGAGGTCAAGCACGGTTTCGGGCGAGAAGTCGATCCAGTCGAGGCGCTCGATCATCTGCCCGCGGAGTTGCGCAGCGAGGACCGCCGATTCGTCGTAGTGGGGGCTCGCCTTTTCGAATTGTCTGCGGATGGCAGCGCGATCGAGGAGGGGCTGTTCCGGACGGGACGGTAGTTTCGCGCCGTTCATTCGGGGGCAAGGACTTCCACGAGAGAATTCACCAGCTTGTCCACGTCCGAATCACGATGCGCCGCAGAGAGCGCCACGCGCAGACGCGAAGTGCCGGCCGGCACCGTCGGCGGGCGGATCGCGGCGACGAAGAAGCCGCGGTCGAGAAGCTTGCGGCTCGCCTCGACGGCAGAGTCGGCGCGGCCGAGCAGGATCGGCTGGATCGGGGTCACCGAATCCGCGAGCGGCAGGTCCGCCGACCTGGCGAGCGCGCGAAATCTTCGCGTGAGCGCGAGCACCCGCTCGCGACGCCAGGATTCGGCAATGGACACGGCGAGCGCTGTGCGCGCCGCAGCGGCTACCGCAACCGGCAATGCCGTCGTATAAATGTATGTGCGCGCCCGCTGGATGAGCGTTTCCACGAGATCCGCGTCTCCGGCGACGAAAGCGCCGAAGCTGCCGAAGGCCTTGCCCAGCGTGCCGACGAGTGCCGGAACATCCTGCGGCGAAAGCGCGAAGTGTTCGAGCGAGCCGCGGCCGCCCGCGCCGATCACGCCGAGCCCGTGCGCGTCGTCGACGGCGAGGTACGCGCCGTAGCGGGCACAGGCCGCCGCCAGCGCGGGCAGCGGCGCGAGATCGCCGTCCATGCTGAAAACGCCGTCGGTCAGCACGAACGCGGTCGAGGAATCGCGCGCGGCGAGCCGCTCCTCGAGCGCTGCGGCGTCGCAGTGCGGATAGTGATCGAGCGACGCGCGTGCGATGCGGCCCGCGTCGATCAGCGAGGCATGATTGAGACGGTCGCCGAGGACTGTTCCCCCTTTTGGCACGAGCGCCGTCGCCAGGCCGAGGTTCGCCATGTAGCCCGTCGAGAAAAGCAGTGCACGCTCGCGGCCGGTGAACTCGGCGAGCTCATCCTCAAGCAGCGCGTGCTCGCCCTGGTGACCCGTGATGAGGTGCGAGGCGCGGGCGCCGACGCCGTGCTGGCGCGCCGCCTCGATGAATGCACCGGTCACGCGTGGATGCGCGGAGATTCCCAGATAGTCATTGCTGCAGAAATCGACGCAGGGCCGGCCGTCGAGCTCGATATCCGCCGTGTCATGCGAGAGGCGGCGGACGCTGCGCCGCATTCGGCGGAGGCCCCGTTCGTCGAGGTCCGCGAGCACGGACTCGAAGGCGATCGGCGCGGCGGACATGGTGTCAACCTCCCGCTGCGGCGGGCTCGGGCCGGATGCCGAGC
>DAIRVV010000100.1:0-8402 GCA_036802645.1 Steroidobacteraceae bacterium | reverse complement strand
GTTCGTCTCGAGGAACACCGTTCGGAATTCTTGCTCTGCCGCCCAGGCCTTGCACGCGTTGCCGAGCAGCTCGCCGACGCCGCGGCGCTGGTGCAAGGCCGCCACAGCCATCTTGGCGAGCTCGCAGCGCCCGTCGCCGACGCGGATCATCGCCACGGTGCCGACCACGGCCGCGCCGTCCAGCGCGAAAAAGATCATGCCGCCCTTCCTGACGATCGCGAGTTCCGGATCGTCGAGCACCTTGCGGTCCGGCGCCTCGAGCTTGAACAGGCGCTCGATCCAGTCGAGGTTGAGCCTGCGAAATTCCGGGGCGTAGTCGGGATGGAAGGGAACGACCCGGATTGCGCTCATGCGCCGGCGCCGCCCCGCCACTCCCGCGCAAGCAGGCCGAGGAATGCCGTGTCCTGGATTTCGTCGCCGACGTTCCAGCGCTCCCGGAGCAGTCCCTCGCGCTGGAAACCGAGCTTGCCGAGGATGCGCATCGAATTCTCGTTCCGCGGGTCGACGTCGGCCTCGAGCCTGCGCAGCCTCAGCGTCCCGAATGCAAAATCGATGAGCGTGCCGAGAGCCTCCCGCATATAGCCCTGCCTCCAATACGCACTGCCGAGGCCATAGCCGACCTCGGCGCGCAGGTTTGCGGAATCAACGTGAAACAGCGTGCAGGTTCCGAGCAGGCGCCCGTCTGCCTTTCTTTCGACTCCCCACTGGAATCCCGACTTCGCGCGGAAGAAGTCGTGAATGCGCGTCAGCAGCACATCCGCTTCCGCCCGATCTTTCATCGCCGGCGTCGACCAGTAGCGCATCATCTCCCGGTCGGAGAAGACCGCGAAGAGCGCGTCGATGTCGTCAGCCGTCAGCCAACGGAGGCGGACGCGGGGCGCATCGAGCGTGGGAAGCCTGTCACCGTCGATCATGCTCGAAGCGTCTCCTCGTAGATCGCGAGATCGGCGGCCGAGAAGCAGCAGAAGATGATCTCGCGCGGCCTCTTCCCCGACTGGACGAACTCGCGTGTGGCCGCGATGGCGATACGCGCGGCGGGCTTCACCGGATATCCATAGACACCGGTGCTGATCGACGGAAACGCGATGGTCTCGAGTCCCTCGGCCTCGGCGACTTCGAGCGAGCGCCGGTAGCAGGAGGCGAGCAGCGCCGGTTCATCCTTGTCTCCGCCACGCCAGACCGGGCCCACGGTATGAATGACGTGGCGGCATGGAAGTCGGTAAGCCGAGGTGATCTTGGCATCGCCGGTCGCGCAGCCGCCCAGCCGGCGGCATTCGGCCAGGAGCTGCGGCCCCGCCGCGCGATGGATTGCGCCGTCGACGCCTCCGCCTCCCAGCAGCGTCTCGTTCGCGGCATTCACGATCGCATCGACGGTCAGCGTCGTGATGTCGGCACGGATGGCGCGCATGCGGGGCGGCTCGACGATCATTTACGCGAGCCTGGCTTCGAGGTCGTACTCCGAAGCACCCGTGATCACGACATCCGCGAACTCGCCGACCGGCAATTTCGATGCTCTCTTTCCCTGGATTCGCACGACACCGTCGATCTCGGGAGCGTCGGCTTCGCTTCGGGCGACCGCGGCATCGTCTGCGATCGCGTCCACGAGCACGCGCATGCGCCGTCCGACCCTCACCGCGAGCCGGCGCGCGCTGATCTTCTGCTGCGCCTGCATGAAGCGGTGCCAGCGCTCTTCCTTTATCTCATCCGGCACCGGATCGGGAAGCGCATTGGCGGCGGCGCCTTCGACCGGCGAGTAACGGAAACACCCGACGCGGTCGAGCTCCGCCTCCTCCAGCCAGTCGAGCATCACCTGGAAGTCCTCTTCGGTCTCCCCGGGAAAACCGACGATGAAGGTGCTCCGGATCGTCATGTGTGGAAGCTCCGCCCGCCAGCGGCGGATGCGCGAAAGCGTGTTGACGGCGTGCGCGGGCCGGCGCATGAGTTTCAGGATCCGCGGGCTGCCATGCTGGAACGGCACGTCGAGGTAGGGCAGCACCTTGCCCTCCGCCATCAACGGGATCACCTCGTCCACGTGCGGATAGGGATAGACATAGTGCAGGCGCACCCAGGGTCCGATCTCGCCGAGCTCCCGCGCGAGGTCGATGAAGCGGCTCCTGATCTCCCGGCTGCCCCAGGACTCGGCGCGATATTTCAGGTCCGTTCCATAGGCGCTGGTGTCCTGGGAAATCACGAGGAGCTCGCGTACGCCGGCGTTCCGCAACCTGATCGCCTCGTTCAGGACCTGGTCGATCGGGCGGCTCGCGAGGTCGCCCCGCATCGAGGGGATGATGCAGAAGCGGCAGCGGTGATTGCAGCCTTCGGAAATCTTGAGGTAGGCGTAGTGCCGCGGCGTCAGCCGCACGCCCTGCGGCGGCACGAGGTCCATGAACGGGTCGTGCCTGGGCGGCAAGTGCTCGTGCACGGCGCCGACCACTTCCTCATAGGCCTGCGGACCGGTGACCTTGAGGACCGCGGGGTGCCGCTCGGTGATCTTCTCGGGCCTGGCCCCGAGACAGCCGGTCACGATCACGCGGCCGTTCTTCGCAAGCGCCTCGCCGATGGCGTCGAGCGACTCGTGCACCGCCTCGTCGATGAAACCGCAGGTGTTGACGACGACGAGGTCCGCCGATTCGTAGGTCGGCGCGACCTCGTAGCCTTCCGCGCGCAGTTGCGTGAGGATGCGCTCGGAGTCCACGAGCGCCTTGGGGCAGCCGAGGCTCACGAAACCGACGCGGGGAGTCTTTCTGGTCACGCCATATTTTACCGGTAGAATCGCCGGATGAAGTTCACGAAGATGCATGGACTCGGCAACGATTTCATCATCTTCGACGCCCCGTCCGGCGGCGCCCCCGCGGCAGGCGTCATCCGCCGGCTGGCCGACCGCTACACCGGCATCGGATTCGACCAGGCACTCATGCTCGAGCCGCCGCGGCGGCCCGGAACCGCCGTTTATTACCGCATATTCAATGCCGACGGCCGCGAGGCCGAGCAGTGCGGCAATGGCGCACGCTGCATCGCTCGATTCCTGCGTGAGCGTGAAGGCGCATCGAAAGGCGAGCTCGTGCTCGACAGCCCCGGCGGGCTGGTCCAGACGAAAATGGATGGCGAACAGGTATCCGTGACCATGGGCATTCCGAACTTCGACCCGGCCGCGCTCCCCTTCGAGGCGAGCGGCGAGGCCTATGTCTATCCGCTCCAGGTGGGTACGAGCGACGTCGAGATCGGCGCCGTGTCGGTCGGCAATCCGCATGCCGTGATCCGCGTGCCCGCGGTCGCCGATGCACCGGTGGCCCGGCTCGGCCCGGCGATCGAGAACCATCCGCGGTTTCCGAAGCGCACCAATGTCGGATTCATGGAGGTCGTCGACCGGGGCCACGTGCGGCTCAGGGTCCACGAGCGCGGCACGGGCGAGACCCGTGCCTGCGGCACCGGCGCCTGCGCGGCCGTCGCGATCGGGCGCCGGCACGGCCTGCTCGACGAAAATGTAAGAGTCGACCTTCCAGGGGGCCGGCTCGACATACAATGGATGGGACCCGGTGAACCCATCTGGATGACCGGGCCGGCCGAACGCGCATTCGAGGGAGACGTGAAGACATGACGACACGACCGGTTCGCGGAGTCGAGATCGCGGAAGTCGACGAGGCCGCAGTCGCTTCTTACCTGTCCGCGACGCCCGAGTTCTTCGATCGCCATGCGCAGTTGCTGGCAAAAATCCGGCTGCCGGACACGCGCGGCGGCACCACCACGGTTTCGCTGGTCGAGCGCCAGGTCGAGGTGCTCCGCGAGCGCAATCGCCAGCTCGAGCGCAAGGTCAAGGATTTCGTCGACGTGGCGCGCGAAAACGACGTGCTCGGATCGCGCGTGCTCGCGATGGCGCGCCGGCTGATCGCGGCGCGGAACAACGCGGCGGCAATTGACGCAATCGAGTCAGCGCTACGCGAGGAATTCGACGCAGGACAGTCCGTCCTCGTGCTCACTGCCGGTCGCGCACCCCAGGGTGTCACGGCAGGCCGCTTCCTGCGTGTCGTACCGGCGGAAGCGCCGGAATTGCGCTCATTCGAGACGCTTTTCAGCTCCGGCAAGCCGCGCTGCGGCCAGTTACGCGATTCCCAGCGCGAATTCCTCTTCGGCGGCGACGCATCGGAAGTCGGATCCGTCGCCCTCGTTCCCCTCGGGATCAAGGGCAGCCTCGGCCTGCTTGCCTGCGGGTCGAACGACAGCCACCGCTTCAACCCGACGATGAGCACGGATTTCCTCGGGCACATCGGGGAGCTGATTACCGCGGCACTCGCCGGGGACTGATGCAGCCGCAAGCGGCCGCGTGGATCGGGCGCTACCTCGCCCACCTGCGGACTGAGCGCAGGCTCTCGCCTCATACCGAAGCCGCTTATCGCCGCGACCTTGACGCGCTTGTTGCCTATTGCGAGAGCGAGAAGATCGCGGGCTGGAAGCAGATGGACAACTTCCACGTCCGCACGTTTGCCGCGCGCGAGCATCGCGACGGGCTGGGCCCACGAAGCGTTCAGCGCCGCCTATCGGCGCTCCGCGGCTTCTTCAATTACCTGATCCGCGAAAAAGCCCTCGAAGCTAATCCCGCCGCCGACATCCGCGCGCCCAAGGCCGCGAAGCGGCTCCCGAAGACGCTCGACGTGGACCAGGTCGCGAGCCTGCTGAGCCGCCCGGCGACCACTCCGCTGGCGCGCCGCGATCTCGCGATGCTCGAGCTCCTCTACTCGTCGGGCCTTCGCCTGGCGGAACTCGCAGGACTCGACGTCGCTGATCTCGACCTCGCGGACCGCACGGTCCGCGTACTCGGCAAGGGCTCGAAGACGCGCGTCCTGCCGGTCGGCAAGCAGGCGATCAGCGCGATTCGCGTGTGGCTCACCGAGCGCAAGTCGCTCGTGAAGGACGGCGCCAGCGCGCTCTTCGTCGGCCAGAACGGCCGGCGACTTGGCGCGCGGGCCATTCAGCGCCGCGTCGGACGCTGGGCGGCGGCGAGCAGCCTCAACGTGCCCGTTCACCCGCATCTCCTCCGCCATTCCTTTGCGACGCACCTGCTCGAGTCGAGCAGGGACCTCCGCGGCGTGCAGGAACTTCTCGGCCATGCCGACATCAGTACGACGCAGGTGTACACACACCTTGATTTCGCTCACCTGGCCCGCATTTACGACGAATCTCATCCGCGGGCACGAAGGCGCAAGTAGCTGATCCCATGAATAATTCCAGATTCGATCCGCACGGAACGACGATCCTCTCGGTCCGGCGCGGCGGCACCGTCGCCATGGGCGGCGACGGCCAGGTCACGGTCGGCAACACCGTCATGAAAGCGAATGCGCGCAAGGTGCGCCGCCTCTATGGCGAGAAAGTGCTGGCGGGATTCGCCGGCGGCACGGCGGACGCCTTCACGCTCTTCGAGCGCTTCGAAGGCAAGCTCGAAAAGTACGGCAACCTGACCCGCGCTGCCATCGAGCTCGCCAAGGACTGGCGGACGGACAGGGCGCTGCGCCGGCTCGAGGCATTGCTCTGCGTCGCGGACAAGCAGACATCCTTCGTCATCTCCGGCAACGGCGATGTGATCGAACCCGAAGAGTCGGTCATGGCCATCGGCTCGGGCGGCCCCTTCGCACTCGCGGCTGCCCGCGCGCTGGCCGCCAACACCGAACTCGCCGCCCGCGAGATCGTCGAGCGCTCGCTCGGCATCGCCGCTGATATCTGCATCTACACCAACCGGAACTTCGTCATCGACGAACTGGCGACGGCCTGAACATGGACACGATGACGCCCCGCGAAATCGTCCAGGAACTGGACAAGCACATCATCGGCCAGTCCGCGGCCAAGCGCTCGGTCGCGATTGCGCTACGCAATCGCTGGCGCCGCATGCAGGTGGACGAGCCGCTGCGGCAGGAAATCACGCCCAAGAACATCCTGATGATCGGCCCGACCGGCGTCGGCAAGACTGAGATCGCGCGCCGGCTCGCGAAGCTCGCGCGGGCTCCCTTCATCAAGGTCGAGGCGACCAAGTTCACCGAGGTCGGCTATGTCGGCCGTGAAGTGGACTCGATCGTGAAGGAGCTCGTCGACGTGTCGGTCAAGCTGACGCGCGAGGAGGAAATGGAGAAGGTGCGCCCGCGGGCGACCGACGCCGCCGAGGAGAGGGTCCTCGACGTCCTGCTGCCCAAGTTGTCGAACGGCGAGGAAACCCGCCAGAAGTTCCGCAAGATGCTACGCGAGGGCGCGCTCGACGAGCGCGAGATCGAGGTCGAGGTGCGTGCGGTGCCGGTCGGTCTCGAGATCATGGGCCCGCCGGGCATGGAAGAAATGACCCAGCAGCTTCAGCAGGTCTTCCAGGGCATGGGCGCGGGCCGTACCAAGACGCGCAAGCTCCGCATCCGCGAGGCGCTGAAGGCACTCACGGACGAGGAAGCGGCCAAGATGGTGAACGAGGAAGAGCTGCGCACGCGAGCACTTTCCAATGCGGAGCAGAACGGAATCGTCTTCATCGACGAGATCGACAAGATCTGCCGCCGGACGGAGACGATGGGCGCGGACGTCTCTCGCGAGGGGGTGCAGCGCGACCTGCTGCCGCTCGTCGAAGGCTGCACGGTCAGCACCAAGCACGGCATGGTCAAGACGGACCATGTGCTCTTCATCGCATCCGGCGCCTTCCACATGGCGAAGCCCTCGGACCTCATCCCCGAACTCCAGGGCCGGCTTCCAATCCGCGTCGAGCTCGATGCGCTCTCGGTGGACGACTTCGAGCGCATCCTGTCGGAGCCCGATGCCTCGCTGACTGCGCAGTACAAGGCGCTGCTCGCGACCGAGGGCGTTGAGATCAGCTTCAGGCCGGACGGAATCCGCCGCATCGCCGAAATCGCCTGGTCGGTCAACGAGAAGACCGAAAACATCGGTGCGCGCCGCCTGCACACCGTCATGGAGCGCCTGCTGGAGCAGGCCTCCTTCGACGCAGCCGACCGCAATGGCACGAAGATCGAAGTAGACGCGGCCTTCGTGGACAGCCACCTCGCCGCGCTCGCGAAGGACGAGGATCTCTCGCGCTACATCCTCTGATGCCGGCACCGACCGCCATCACGGTCAAGAAAAAGACCCGGGTCATCGAAGTCGCCTGGCAGGACGGCACGCGGTACGCCCTGCCCTTCGAGTACCTCCGTGTCTATTCCCCATCCGCGGAAGTGCGTGGCCACGGCGGCGGCGAGGGCAAGCTCGAGCTCGCCAAGGAATCCGTGCAAGTCACGCAGGTCGAGCCGGTCGGCGTGTACGCCGTGCGGCTGCACTTCGACGACGGCCACAACACCGGACTCTATAGCTGGGATTACCTGCGCGAGCTCGGCGAGCAATTCGACGTGAAGTGGGCGCGCTACCTGGAGCGCTGCGACAAGCTCGGCTACGAGCGCAAGCCCCCCGCCTGACGGCCCATGGCTTCCAGCCTGCTCCTGCTGCTCGACGACATCGCCACGATCCTCGACGACGTGTCGGTGATGACCAAGGTCGCCGCGAAGAAGACCGCCGGCGTGCTGGGCGACGACCTGGCGCTGAATGCGGAGCAGGTGAGCGGGGTACGCGCCGAACGCGAGCTGCCCGTGGTGTGGGCGGTGATGAGGGGCTCGGCGCGCAACAAGCTGATCCTCGTGCCCGCCGCGCTCGCGATCAGCGCGATCCTACCCTGGGCGGTCACGCCCCTGCTCATGGTCGGCGGGCTGTACCTGTGCTACGAGGGATTCGAGAAAGTTGCGCACAAATTCCTGCATGGCAGGAAAGAAGACGACGCGCACCGCGCCGCTCATCTCGCTGCACTGGTGCGGCCGGACGGCGACCTGCTCGCCGTCGAGAGGGACAAGATCAAGGGCGCGATCCGCACCGACTTCATCCTGTCCGCCGAAATCATCGTGATCGCGCTCGGCACCGTGGCCGGCCGCGAGTTCGCGGTGCAGATCGGCGTGCTGGCCGGCATCGCCGCGCTGATGACGGTCGGCGTCTACGGGCTCGTCGCCGGCATCGTCAAGCTCGACGACGCGGGCCTTCTGATGAGCCGGATGGCGAACGCAGCGGCCGCCGCACTGGGCCGCGGCATTCTGAAAGCGGCGCCTTGGCTGATGAAAGCGCTGTCTGTGGCCGGCACGGCGGCGATGTTCCTGGTCGGCGGCGGCATCCTCACCCATGGCGTCCACGCCGTCGGCGAATGGATCAGCGACGTGGCTGTCGGTGCCGCGCAAATCCCAGGCGCCGGCGCGGTGATTGGCGCACTGACCCCGATGCTGGCCAATGCGCTCGTCGGCATCGTCGCGGGATTGTTCGCCGTGCTCACGGCGAAGCTGTTCCAGCGCCTGCGAGCGCGACCCGCGGCGACGCGCTGACGCGCCATTGGGGCGGCGCGTATCATGGCA
>DAIRVV010000099.1:0-8428 GCA_036802645.1 Steroidobacteraceae bacterium | reverse complement strand
CGGATCTCGAGTCCGTATTGTTCCTTGCGATCTCGCAATCCGGCGCCAGCCCGGCCCTGCTCGCCGCCGCCCGGGCAGCCCGGGATGCGGGCGCGCTCGTGGTCGCGCTCGTCAACGCCGAAGAATCGCCGCTGGCGGCTGTCGCCAGCCACGCGATCCCGCTGCGCGCCGACCCGGAATGCAGCGTCGCCGCCACCAAGTCGTACATCGCATCGCTCACCGCGATCGTGCAGCTCGTGAGCAATTGGACGCAGGACGACGCACTGCGAGCAGCCCTGGATGGCGTTCCGGATCAGCTCGCAGGCGCGTGGCAATTGGACTGGAGCGCGGCGATCGAGCCGCTCCAATCGGCCAGCAATCTGTTCGTGGTCGGTCGCGGGCTCGGTCTTGGGATTGCCCAGGAGGCCGCACTCAAGCTCAAGGAAACCTGCGGACTGCACGCCGAGGCTTTCAGTTCGGCGGAACTGCGCCACGGCCCACTCGCACTGGTGGGCCATGGCTTCCCAGTGCTCGCGTTCGCGCAACACGATGAGACACGCGCCGATGTCGAAGCGCTGGCCGGCGAACTGAACGGCGTCGGCGCGCGGGTCCTGCTCGCTGGATCGAGTGTCCTTGGGGTGATCGCGCTGCCCGCGCTTCGCGCGCATCCCGCGATCGAGCCATTGTTGATGATCCAGAGTTTCTACCGGCTGGCCAACGCACTGGCGGCCGCGCGAGGCCGCGATCCGGATCGCCCGCCACACCTGCGGAAGGTCACCGAGACGGTCTGATGCCGATCGCACTCGTCAATGGCCGCGTGCTCGCCGACGACGGCATCCTGCAAGACCACGCGGTTTTGCTGGAAGGGGGCCGGATCGTCGATGTCGTTTCCGCGGACGACCGTCGCTGCAAGCGCGCGGACCGCCGCGACCTGGGCGGCCACCTGTTGCTGCCGGGTTTTCTCGATACCCAGGTGAATGGCGGCGGCGGAGTGCTGTTCAATGCCGAACCGTCGGTCGACGCCATCCGCGCGATTGGCGAGGCGCACCGGCGCTTCGGCACGACCGGATTCTTGCCGACCCTCATCAGCGACGATCTTGACGTGGTCTCGCGCGCCCTCGAAGCCGTGCGGGCCGCAATCGAGGCCGAAGTGCCCGGAGTGCTGGGTATCCACATCGAAGGCCCGTATCTCAATGTCGCACGCAAGGGAGTTCACAATTCCGCGAAACTGCGCGGGCTGGACGAAAGTGCGATCGGCCTGCTGACTTCCCTGCGGGGCGGCAAGACCCTGGTCACGCTGGCGCCCGAGATGACCACGCCGGATATCATCTCGAAGCTGACATCGGCCGGAGTCGTCGTGTCCGCCGGCCACACGAATGCCACACATGGCGAGATTCGCGTTGCCCTCAGACACGGGCTCACGGGCTTCACGCACTTGTTCAATGCGATGTCGCAGCTCACGGGTCGCGAGCCTGGCGTCGTCGGGGCCGCTCTGGAGGACCAGGACAGCTGGTGCGGCATCATCGTGGACGGACGCCACGTCGACCCGACGGTGCTGCGCATCGCCTTGCGCTGCAAGCGCCGCGACCGGTTCATCCTGGTCACGGACGCGATGCCAAGCGTCGGCATGGCCGAGAAGTCGTTCTCACTGCAGGGGCGCATGATCTCGGTCGCGAACGGCGTGCTGGTCGACGAAGACGGGACGCTCGCAGGTTCTGATACCGACATGGCGTCGATGGTGCGCAACGCAGTCGAGCTTCTGGGCATCGACTTGCCGGAGGCCGCGCGTATGGCGAGCCGCTATCCCGCCGAGTTTCTCGGACTGGGCGGCGAGCTTGGCAGGATCGCGCCGGGTTACAGGGCGAATCTGGTGCTGGTGGACGACAAGGTCGAAGTCCAGGAAACCTGGATCGGCGGCCGCACACCGGACTGACTCAGCTCCTGAGTCTGGCGATCAGCAGTTCCCGGATCCTTTGCGATGCCTCGGACGACAAGGTCCCGAGCACGCCGCGTCGGTGCTCCGGTATGTGCGCGAAGTCGTCGCCGCTCGCGTGGAAAACGTAATGATCGAACAGGACCGCCCAGGCTTTCCTGAGTTCGGACTGCATCGGCCTGATGTTCAGCAGGCTGTGAAGAAGACAGTCCATTGCCGACGCCGTTCTGTCGACAGTTCCAAGCGCGCCGTTCCACCAGTAATTGACGAGGACATTGAGCTTCCGGTCGAGTGACTCCACGTGGTGCCACCACAGCGTGGGAATGAACAGCGCGTCGCCGGGCTCGAGGTCCGCGACGAAGGCCGCGGCCAGCGCATCCTTGAACCTGGGAAATCTCCCGAAATCCGGCGCCGTAACCTGCGCCATGCTCATCGCGGCGCCGGTCGGGGCGAAGTCGAGCGGCCCGACGTACAGGTTGGCAACCTGCTCCGGCGGAAACAGGGTGAACCGGCGCCTTCCCGCCACCACGCATGCGACATTCTGCGATTCATCGAAGTGAGCCGGCACCGTCACGCGGTTGCCGATCCAGATTCGCGGGGCGACTGCCGGATCGACGACAGGCAGGCGGTTTTCCAAGTCAAAGCCCGGCAGACTTGCGGAGACAAGTGCGCTCTGCACGGCGACGGCGGGCGGATCCTCGAATAGTGCATAGCGCGACAGCTGTTCCAGGATCGCGGATACCGGCAGCCGATTTCGCACGAAATTGAAGCCATCCATGGCATCGTTGTAGGAAATGCGGCCGCAGGCGCCGGGCGGCATCAGGATGGCGTCCACCGGATTGCCATTGTCGAATGAAGCCAGATAGCGGCCGAAGTCCGCGGGCGACGTCAATGCGGACCGCACAGCCGGCCAGTCCCTGACCAGTCCGCGCAGCACGGCCGGCCGGTATCGCGTGAACACCTCCCCGCGGATCGTGCTCTCGTCGACGTCGCGCCATTCGGGAACGGGTTGCGGTGCCTGGTGCACCGGAGGCCTCAATCGCTGACCGGCGGCAGTGCGTCCACGAAGGCCGACATTCTCCTGCGCGTCGCCTCGTCCGGCAGCCGCCCGACACCGCCGCCGATGTTTTCGATCATGTGTTTCGACTTGCTCGTCGCGGGCGTCACGACCGTCACGGCGGGATGGCCAAGCACATATTTTATGAAGAACTGGGCCCAGCTCGCCGCGTCGAATTCGGCGGCCCAGACCGGCAGCTTCGTCTCGCCGACACGCTGGAACAGCCGCGTCCGCCCATAGGGCACATAGACCATGACCGCGATACCGCGCTCGGCCGCCAGCGGCAGGATCGTTTCCTCGACACTGCGATTGTCGACGGCGTAATCCACGCCGATGAAGTCGAGCTGTTCGCTCTTCATCACGCGCTCGAGCTCGGGGTACTGCTCCTTGCTGGTCGAAGTCACGCCCACATAGCGGATGCGCTTTGCGGCCTTCAGTTCCTTCAGAATCCCGAGCTGCACCGGGATGTCACCCAGGTTGTGGACCTGTATCAGATCCATCGTCCTGACACCGAAACGGCGGAAGGATTCCTCGATCTGGGCACGGGCTGCGGCCGATTCGGCCGAACCGCCGCCACGCGGCGCGACATTGACCTTCGTCGCCCAGAAGATCTTCTGCGTAATTCTGAGCTCGCGCGCGAGCCTGCCCGCGACTTCCTCCGACGTGCCATAGGAGGGCGCCGTGTCGAAGACCGTGGCGCCCTGGTCGACCATCGCCTTCAGGACTTCGCGCAACGACGTGACATCCTCGCTCTGGGCAACTGTGCGAAACGTCGCGGAGCTGCCGAGGCCGATCGCGGGAATTTTCTCGCCGCTCGAGGGAATCGCGCGCGACATCAATGGCGAACTTTGTGCGCCAATGGAAAGGCGCGGACTGAGGCCGAGCGCCGCGCCTGTACCGAGCGCCAGGCGGACAAATCGACGGCGATCGATCATGCGGCGAAGATAGCAGATAGCCGTGTCGGCGTTGTCCGGCGGCTCAAAGCTGGTCAAGCCCGGTGCGGCGATGCACCGCAGTCTGCAGAGCCGAGAGCGCTTCGACGGCCACCGTATCCTGGCCGTCGTTCGCGAGGATGACGAACCAGAGCGTCAGGCTGCCGACCTGCAGCGCGCCCTGGCTCATGAACTTGAATTCGCCGGGACCCTGGACCCGGTCGGTCGCGGAAAAATAGTAGCCGATGCCGTTCGCCCCATTGAGCTGCCGGACCTCGAGGTAACTCTCGACGACTTGCGGCTTGATCCGCTCACCGGCATCGCGGATCGACTCGCGAAGCGCCGGGAGTTCGCGGATGTCGGGGGCCGTGGGATCCGCCCATTGCGGCGTGATGAAGACCTGGTTCGGTCCGCCTTCGACCAGGGCGATCTCGATCGTCGGCGGTCCGTCGCCGGCCGGTTGTTCGACATGATCGAACCAGCCGGCGGGCAGTTTCATTTCGAGGGTGTCACGGTTCGGAAGCTCGTAGCGCCGAAGGCCGGCTTCGTCGGCATGAGCGGATCCGGCCGCGAGGAGCGTGGCCGCGAGATACAGGCGGAACATCACGGACCGGGCCATGGCCCGCGCGCAGGAGATTCCGCGCTAGGTCGCGGGCGCCGGCGCGGGGGCACCGGGTCCCCCGCCCGAGACGAAACCGACCTTCTGGAGGCCGCCGCGCTGCAGCACGAAGAGCACGTTTGCGACATAGACGTAGGGCACGCGACGATGGGCGTCGACGTGCACTTCCGGCTGCGGATCCTTCGCATTCTCGACCGCGACGTAGTTGCGGAAGGTCTGCTGGTCGACCGGCGTGCCGTCCCAGAAGATCGAGCCGTCGAACTCGACGAAGATCCGCACCACCACAGGTTCGATCGGCGGCGGGTTTGGGTTGTCGCGGGGCAGGTCGATCTTGACCGCATGCGTCATGACCGGAATCGTGATGATGAATATGATCAGCAGGACCAGCATGATGTCGACGAGCGGAATCACGTTCGGCTCGACCATCGGATCCGCGCTGTCGCCCTTGACCGAAATCGCCATCGGATCCCCCGTCGGCCCGTCGCCGGGCCATGATCATTCGCTTATCCGAGTTTGCCCGTCCACCCCGGATGGTGCAAGCCAGCCGGCGCCTTCAGTGCTATCCTTTTTGAAAAACCGGCCAGCAAGGTGCAAAGGCGGATGAACTGATGGCGAAAGCGACCGGCGACATACGCAATATTGCCCTGGTAGGCCATGCTGGGGCGGGAAAAACCCTGCTGGCAGAGGCGCTGCTGTTCGCCGCCGGCAGCATACGCGCCAAGGGCAGCCTCGCCCGCGGAACCACGGTCAGCGACCACGATCCCCAGGCTCGCCGGCTGCAGCATTCGGTCGATTCGACGCTTTGCTGGCTCGAGACGGGCAACGCCCACGTCAATCTCGTGGATACGCCCGGCTTCCCGGATTTCATCGGCCGCACCTTGCCGATGCTCGAAGCCGTCGAGACCGCGGCCGTGGTCGTCAGTGCCGTTGCCGGCGTCGAACCGATGTCGCAGCGCATGATGGACGCGGCCCGCGACCGGGGGCTCTGCCGCATCGTCGTGATCAACAAGATCGACGCCCGCGACGCGAACGCCGAGTCGACGCTCGAGGAGATCCGCGACCAGTACGGCAGCGAATGTCTTCCGATCAACCTGCCGGCAGCGGGCGGCACGAAGGTCGTCGACTGCTTTTTCCATAATGAAGGCGAGGCCACCGACTTCTCGTCGGTCCAGGAAGCCCATACGCGCATCATCGACCAGGTGGTCGAAGTCGACGACGACCTGATGGCGCTCTACCTGGAACAAGGCGAGGAGCTCGCGCCTGAACAGCTGCACGATCCCTTCGAGAAAGCGCTGCGCGAGGGGCATCTCGTGCCGGTCTGCTTCGTGTCGGCAGAAACCGGCGCCGGCATTCCGGAGTTGCTCGAGGCGATCGCGCGGCTCATGCCGAACCCGGCCGAGGGCAATCCGCCGCCATTCCTGAAAGGCGCGGGCGACGATGCCGAGCGCGCCGCGGTTTCGCCGGATGCGGGCCGCCACGCGGTCGCGCACGTGTTCAAGGTCATCGTGGATCCCTTCGTCGGCAAGCTGGGCCTGTTTCGCGTGCATCAGGGATCCATCAGGAGCGGTGCCCAGCTCTTCGTCGGCGACGGCAGGAAGCCGGTCAAGATCGCCCACCTCTTCCGCATGCAGGGCAAGGAGCACAGCGAGATCCCGGAGGCAGTACCCGGGGACATCTGCGCCGTCGCCAAGCTCGACGAGCTGCACTTTGACGCCGTACTGCACGATTCGCACGACGAGGATCACTTCCACCTGAAGCCGATGGCATTTCCGCCCGCGATGCTCGGCGTCGCGATCGAGCCCGAGCGTCGCGGTGACGAGCACAAGCTCGCGGAGGCCCTGCACAAGCTTTGCGCGGAAGATCCCTGCGTGCGAGTCGATCACAACAATGCCGCCAACGAGACCGTGCTGTTCGGCATGGGCGACCTTCACCTCCGCGTAATGACCGAGCGGATGAGCGAGCGCTATGGCGTGGCCGTGAAAACCCGGCCGCCGTCGATTCCGTACCGCGAAACGATCACGCGCCCGGCCGAGGGTCATCATCGCCACAAGAAGCAGACCGGCGGGGCCGGCCAGTTCGGCGAGGTCTACCTTCGCATCGAGCCGCTCGCGCGGGGAACAGGATTCGAGTTCGTGGACGATGTCGTCGGCGGCGCAATTCCGAACCAGTTCATTCCGGCCGTCGAGAAGGGCATCCGCCACGCGCTGTCCGAGGGAGCCGTCGCAGGCTATCCTCTGCAGGACATCCGGGTCTCCGTTTATGACGGCAAGTACCACTCGGTCGACTCGAAGGAGGTCGCATTCGTGTCGGCCGGGAGAAAGGCATTCCTCGACGCGGTGCAGAAGGCGAACCCGGCCGTGCTCGAGCCCATCGTGCACGTCGAGATCAACGCGCCGGGAACCGTGATGGGCGACATAACGGCCGATCTCGCGACGCGTCGCGCGCGGATCGATGGGAACGAGGCGCGCGCCCGCGGACGCATCGTGGTTTCAGCCTATGTGCCGCTCGCTGAAGTCACCGACTACCAGAACCGGTTGAAGGCCCTGACGGGCGGCGAAGGGAGCTTTACCTTGCAACTGAGCCACTACGACCCGGTCCCGCCGCGCAAGCAGCAGGAGCTTGCATCTGCCTGGAAGCCCGCGGCGGGCGAGGAATGAACGCCCAGCCGCGAGCCGATACACGCATCATGGCCGTGTTCTGCGACTTCGAGAACGTCGCCCTCGGAGTGCGCGACGCGAAGATACCCGTTTTTGATATCAGAAAAGTGCTCGAGCGGCTCCTGCTCAAGGGCAACATCGTGGTCAAGAAGGCGTACTGCAACTGGGAGCGCTACCAGGACTTCAAGCGTGGCATGCACGAGGCGGCGTTCGAGCTGATCGAGATCCCACATGTGCGCCAGTCCGGGAAGAACTCGGCCGATATCCGCATGGTCGTCGACGCGCTCGATCTCTGCTACACGAAGGAACACGTCGACACCTTCGTGGTCATCAGCGGCGACTCCGATTTCTCTCCGCTTGTTTCGAAACTGCGCGAGAACAACAAGACCGTCATCGGCTGCGGAGTCAAGAACTCGACCTCGGACCTCCTGATCAGCGGTTGCGACGAGTTCATCTATTACGACGACCTCGTGCGCGGCGAGGGTCGCGCGAAAACGGCCCGCAAGGAAAAGGTCTCAAAGACCGCGCCGAAGGCTATGCCGGGTGCCGACGAGCGCCGGCAGGAAGGCATCGAGCTCATGATGGAAACTGCCGAGGACCTGTTCGCGGAACGCGACGCGGAGGAAAAGGTATGGGGCTCGATGGTCAAGCAGGCCATCAAGCGCCGCAAACCCGGCTTCAACGAAAGCTATTACGGGTTCAGGACATTCGGCAAGCTCCTCGAGGAGGCGCGCGACCGCAAGCTGATCGACCTCGAGTTCGACCCGAAATCCGGCGGATACATCATCACGCGCGTGGCGGCCGGCTGAACCGACGGAGACGATGACCGTGAGGACACATGAAATGACGTCGCGCAGCCTGTTTTTCCTGCTCCTCGCCGCCGCCGGCACCGGTGCCTGCCAGGACGCCTCGAAGGTCGCGCCGAGCGGCGAAACGAATGTCACGGTCACGACGGTCGCGAAGGGCCTCGAGCACCCCTGGTCGCTCGCCTTCCTGCCGGACGGCCGCATGCTCGTCACCGAACGGCGGGGGCACATTCGCTACGTCACGCGCGAAGGCGCGATTTCGGATCCGGTCACCGGCGTGCCTGCAGTGCACGCTGAAGGGCAGGGCGGGCTCCTCGACGTGATCCTCGATCCCGCGTTCGCCGACAACTCCACGATCTATATTTCCTACGCGGAGCCCGCAGGCGACGGTACGAACGGAACCGCCGTCGCGCGCGCCCGCCTCGACGGAGGCCGGCTCGTGGAC
>DAIRVV010000098.1:0-8437 GCA_036802645.1 Steroidobacteraceae bacterium | reverse complement strand
GTGCGCGCCATTCATGGCGCGCACGATCCCGAAAGGAACCCCCGCCCGGCTCCGTCCCGACAGGCCTCAGCTCTCGCCGAGGGACAGCAGCGTCGCGTTGCCGCCGACGGCGGCGGTGTTGATCGTGACCGTTTGTTCCGTGGCGAATCGAGGGAGATAGTGTGGGCCGCCGGCTTTCGGGCCGGTGCCAGACAGCCCGCAGCCGCCGAAGGGCTGAACTCCGACGACAGCGCCAATCATGTTGCGGTTGACATAAACGTTGCCGACACGCGCGCGTGCGGCGATGCGACGCGCGACGCTGTCGATGCGCGTGTGCACGCCGAGCGTCAGTCCGAAACCGCTCGCATTGATCGCGTCTACTACATCGTCGATGCGTGAACCCTGGAATCGCACCACGTGCAGGATCGGGCCGAAGACTTCGCGCTCGAGTCGCGCGAGGCCGTCGATCTCGACCGCCAGCGGCGCGAAGAAGTGGCCGCGCGCGAGCGCGGCCGGGAGCTTCGCACGGTGCTGCCAGCGCGCGCCCTGGACGATAGCGCGCGCGTGCTCCTGGAGTGTCTCGAGCGAGGCCGCATCGATGACCGGACCGAGGTCGGTTGACAGCAGCGCCGGGTCGCCGATCGCGAGGGTGTCCATGACCCCGGCCAGCAGTTCCATGACGCGCGGCGCGATGTCTTCCTGTACGAACAGGACGCGCAGCGCCGAGCAGCGCTGCCCCGCCGAATTGAAGGCCGAGGTCACCGCGTCGTTCACCACCTGCTCGGGCAGCGCCGAGCTGTCGACGATCATTGCGTTCTGGCCGCCCGTCTCCGCAATCAGCACCGGCAGCGGCCCATTGTGCGCGGCCAGCGAGCGATTGATGAGCTGCGCCGTTTCCGTCGAGCCGGTGAACGCGACGCCGGCGATGTGCGGATGGCCGGTCAGCGTCGGCCCGATCCTCGAGCCGCGACCCGGCACGAAGTGCAGTACGTCGCCGGGTACTCCGCTCGCGTGCAGGAGCCGGACCATTTCGGCCGCAACCAGCGGTGTCTGCTCGGCCGGTTTCGCAAGCACGCTGTTGCCTGCCGCGAGCGCCGCCGTCACCTGTCCCGTGAAGATCGCTAACGGGAAGTTCCACGGGCTGATGCAGGCGAATATTCCACGGCCCCTGAGGCCGAGGCGGTTCGATTCACCGGTCGGGCCCGGCAGTGTCAGCGTCTTGCCGAAGGACTCCTCGGCCCGCGCGGCGTAATAACGCAGGAAATCGACGGCTTCGCGGACCTCGGCGATCGAGTCGGGCACCGTCTTCCCTGCTTCGGCGACGAGAATCGCGACAAACCGCGCGGTCTCGCGCTCGAGGCGATCGGCCGCATCGCAGAGCATTCGCGCGCGAGTTGCCGCCGGCACGCGGTCCCACTCGGGCTGTGCGGCCGAGGCAAGCTCAATGGCCCGTGCCGCGAGCGCGGCGTCGGCGTCGATCGCCTCGCCGACCACGCGATCGAGGTCTTCGGGCGAGCGGCAGGCACGGCGCTCACCGTCCTGCTCCACGCCGCCGACGATCGGTCGCGAAAGCAGCGGTCGCGCGAGCGCATTGCGGCACGCGGCAGCAAGCTCGCGCTGTACGCTGCCATCCGGCAGGTTGATGCCCGCCGAGTTCGCGCGCTCGGCGCCGAAAATACCGCGTGGCGGCGAAATACGCGGGTGTGGACCGCTACCCGCGCGCTCCACGTCCGCGATCGGGTCGCCGACGACCTCATCGATCGGCAGGGACTCGTCGACGATTCGATTGACGAAAGACGTGTTGGCGCCATTCTCGAGAAGCCGGCGCACCAGGTAAGGCAGGAGCTCCTCGTGCGATCCGACGGGTGCGTAGACCCGGCATGGCAGCGCGCGGCCGGCCGGGTCGGTCAACTCAGCGTAGAGTTCCTCGCCCATTCCGTGCAGGCGCTGGAACTCGAATTCCCGCCCGGTCGCCTTTGCGAGGTGGATGATGGAAGCCGCGGTGTGCGCATTGTGTGTCGCGAACTGCGGATACACCCGCCGGCTGCCTGCGAGCAGGATCCGGGCGCAGGCGAGATACGCAACATCCGTGTTGGGCTTTCGCGTATAGACAGGATAGCCGGGCAGGCCACGCTCCTGTGCGCGCTTGATCTCGCTGTCCCAGTAAGCGCCCTTGACGAGCCGCACGTTCAACACACGCCGGGTCTCTTCCGCACGACGCTGCAGGTAGCGCAGGACATCCGGCGCGCGCTTCGAATACGCCTGCACGGCAAGGCCGAGACCGTCCCAGCCGGCGAGCCCGCCGCTCTCCAGCAGCCGGTCGATCAGCCGCAGCGACAACTCGAGCCGTTCCGCCTCCTCCGCGTCGACCGTAAGCGCAATACCGGCCGATTTCGCCGCGAGCGCAAGCGCTTCGAGCCTCGGCCCGAGCTCGTCGATCACCTGCCGCTGACGCCCGTACTCGCAGCGCGGGTGCAGCGCGGAGAGCTTGACGGATACGCTCGGCCAGCCCGCAGGCGGCGTGCCCGGCTGCACTGAACGGCCGACCGCCTCGATTGCCGCGCGATACGACGCGAGATAACGCTCCGCATCCGTTTCGGCCAGCGCGGACTCGCCCAACATGTCGTAGGTATGGCGGTATCGGGCGCCCACCTCCGTTTCGGCGCGCGCCAGCGCCTCCTCGATGTCGCGGCCCATCACGAACTGCTTGCCCATGATGCGCATCGCCTGGCGGAATGCCGTTCGCACGACGGGCTCGCCGAGCCGCGCGACCAGGCGTCTCAGGAAACTGGCGGGGTCGCGAATCTCGATCTCGGAATCGCGAACCAGCTTGCCGGTCAGCATCAGGCCCCAGGTCGAGGCGTTGACAAAGAGCGAATCGGCCTCGCCGAGGTAGTCCGACCACTGGCCGATCGCAATCTTGTCGGCGATCAGGCGATCCGCCGTATCGGCGTCCGGAATGCGGAGCAACGCCTCGGCGAGACACATGAGCACCACGCCTTCCTGCGAGGCCAGGCCGTATTGCTGCAGAAATGACTCGATCCCGGTCTTGCCCGCGCGGCGGCCGCGCGCCGCGGCGACAAGGCTCGCGGCATCGAGGCGTATCGCCTCGCGGTCGCCGTCACGCAGCCGCGCGAGTGCAAGCAGCTCCGACACGACCGTCTTCTCGTCGGCCAGGTAGTGCTTGTTGATTGCCCGTCCTGCGGCGGACTCGAATTCACCTTCGCGAGCGCGCAGGAATGGCGGTGCCAGTCGTTCGTTCATGCCGCAATTCTATCCGCGCGGCAGATCAGCGGCCCGCCGGCGGGCGAGGTAGTCGCCGAGTATTCTGTCGTGATCGAAGACGAGCGGCGGCGCGGCCTCCGGGTCGGTCACGATGATATCCGCGGCGTCGTCGCCCGCCGCAGGGAAACCAGTCGCCGTCGCGATGTACACGAGGCTCACCGTGTGCCCGCGCGGGTCGCGCGCCGGATCGGAGTACACGCCGAGCAGCCCTGCGAGCTTGATGTCGAGGCCGGTCTCCTCGCGCGCCTCGCGAACCGCAGCCCGCTCTACCGTTTCGCCGATATCGACGAAGCCACCCGGCAGTGCGTGGCCGGCCGGCGGACTTCCGCGGCGAATCAGCACGATCGGCCGCCGCGGCCGGTCAATCAGCTCGATCACAACGTCGACGCAGAGCTCCGGTGTGCGCGGGCGAGGCATCAGGCGCGGTTGGCCGCTGGCGCGGCGAGGTAGGCGCGGATCAGGCGCCGGCCGAGGTAAAGAAGCGGGATCAGCGCGATCGCCATCGACATCTTGTAGAGGTAGTTGACCGTACCGACCGCGAGGAAGAGCGGGATCGGCCAGTGCTGAGGGCCGAGCACGAACGCTATGTACAACACGATGAAACTGTCAATGAGCTGCGAGACCGCGGTCGAGCCGGTCGCCCGCAGCCAGATCCAGCGCTCGCCGGTCGCGCCGCGAATGCGCTGGAAAACGGCGACGTCGGTCAGCTGGCCGACCAGGAAAGCCGTCACCGATCCGCCGATGGTCCACAAGCCCTGGCCGAAGATATTCGCAAACGCCGCCTGCATGTCGGGAACGCCGCGCTCGCTGCCGACCGTCACCCACCATGCCGCGGGCGCGAGACCGATCGCGAGATACGCAAACAGGAAGGCATAGACGATGAAGGCGACGGCGAGCCAGGAGATGAGCCGCACGCCACGCACGCCGAAATGCTCGTTGATGACATCCGTCATGATGAACACGACGGGCCAGAGCATCACGCCGGCGGTGAAGGACAGCGAGCCGCTCTGCCCGAACAGCCGCCAGTCGAATGGCGCAACACCGAGCGTGTCCTCGAGCGCGAAGATCTTGACACCGACGAACTCGGCAATCAGGGCATTGGTGATGAAGAGTCCGGCGAGCGTGATGAACAGCCGCGCCTCGCGCGAGGTCACGATCGCCCCGGGTCCACCCTCGATTCGCCCGCCACGCGCGGCTGTCCTCATGATTCCTCCCGGCCGCGATTATACGAGGCGGCCCGCGGGCAGCCGGTATAATCCGCCGCTGGCTAAGGTGGGCAATCGCATGGACCAGGCCCTGCTCGACAGGCTCGAATCGCAGACGGCGGAACTCGCGAGTGCCGGCCTTTTCAAGCTCGAGCGCATCATCGCGTCCCCGCAGGATCCGGTGATCCGCCTCGAGGACGGCCGCGAAGTCGTCAACCTCTGCGCCAACAACTACCTGGGTCTCGCGGACCATCCGGCGCTCATCGGCGCCGCCCATGCGGCGCTCGACCGCTATGGCTATGGCATGGCATCCGTCCGCTTCATCTGCGGCACGCAGATCGTGCACCGCGAGCTCGAGCGCCGCCTGTCGGCGTTCCTCGGAATGGAGGACACGATCCTCTATTCGTCGTGCTTCGACGCCAACGGCGGCTTGTTCGAGACGATCACGGACGAGAAGGACGCGATCATCTCGGATGCGCTCAATCACGCGAGCATCATCGACGGCATCCGGTTGTCGAAAGCCAGGCGCCTGCGATACGACAACGGCGATCTCGGGCAACTCGAAGAACGGCTCAAGGAGGCGCGTGATGCGCGCACCCGCCTCGTCGTCACCGACGGCGTGTTCTCGATGGACGGTACGATCGCGCCGCTCGCCGGTATCTGTGAATTGGCGGAGCGTCATGGCGCGACGGTGATCGTCGACGACTCGCACGCCACCGGGTTCATGGGCGCGGGCGGGCGCGGCACCCATGAACACTGTAGCGTCATGGGGCGCGTCGACGTGCTGACCGGCACGCTCGGCAAGGCGCTCGGCGGTGCGAGCGGCGGCTATGTTTCCGGGCGCGCGCCGATCGTCGCGTGGCTGCGCCAGCGCTCGCGGCCTTATCTCTTCTCGAACACGATCGCGCCGGTCGTCGCCGCGACGACGCTCGCGGTCCTGGACCTTCTCGAGTCGTCGCCGGCGCCGCGCCGGCAGCTTGCGGAGAATGCGGCCTGGTTTCGCGCGCGGCTCGCGGCCTACGGATTCCGCCTGGTACCGGGCGAGCACCCGATCATCCCGGTCATGCTCGGCGACGCGGCGCTCGCCGTGCGCATGGCCGATCGCCTGCTCGAACTCGGCGTGTATGCGATCGGTTTTTCCTATCCGGTCGTGCCGATGGGCAAGGCTCGGATACGCACCCAGATGTGTGCCGGACACACCCGCGCCATGCTCGAGACAGCGGCGGCGGCCTTTGCACACGCGGGCCGGGAACTCGGCATCATCGGTAAATGAGGCCAAGGGAACCTGGATGAAAGCATTGATCAAGTCGCGCCGGGAGCCCGGTATCTGGCTCGGCGACCTGCCGAAGCCGGAACCGGGCCCGAACGACGTCCTGATCCGCATGCGCAAGACCGCGATCTGCGGAACCGACATCCACATCTGGCAATGGGACGAATGGGCTAGCCGCACGATCCCGGTGCCCATGCAGATCGGGCACGAGTACTGCGGCGAGATCGTCGCGCTCGGCAGCGAGGTGCGAGGGCTTTCGATCGGCGACCGCGTCTCGGGCGAGGGTCACATCACCTGCGGGCATTGCCGCAATTGCCGGGCGGGGCGCAGGCACCTGTGCCGCAATACCGAGGGCGTCGGGGTCAACCGCCCGGGCTGTTTCGCCGAATTCATGGTGCTGCCGGCCTCGAACGTGTTCAGGCTCCCGGCCGGCATCGGCGACGAAATCGCCGCGATCCTCGACCCGCTCGGCAATGCGACCCATGCCGCGCTCTCCTTCAACATGGTCGGCGAGGACGTGCTGATCACCGGCGCGGGCCCCATCGGAATCATGGCGGTCGCGATCGCGCGCTTCATCGGCGCGCGCCACGTCGTCATCACCGATGTCAACGACTACCGGCTCGACCTCGCGCGCCGCATGGGCGCGACGCGCGCGCTCAATGTGAAGAATGAGCGCATCGACGATGCGATGCGCGAACTCGGCATGGAGGAAGGCTTCGACGTCGGGCTCGAGATGTCCGGCAACGCTTCCGCTTTCCGCGACTTGCTGCGCGTGATGCACCATGGTGGCAGCGTCGCCATGCTCGGCATTCCGCCCGCGGAAGTCGCGATCGACTGGAACGAAGTGATCTTCAAGGGCCTCGTCATCAAGGGCATTTACGGCCGCGAGATGTTCGAGACCTGGTACAAGATGTCCGCGATGCTGCAAAGCGGGCTCGACGTGAGCGGCGTCATCACCCACCGCTTCGGCGCCGCGGATTACGGCCGGGCGTTCGAGACCATGGGCGGCGGGCAGTCGGGCAAGGTGATCCTCGACTGGGCAGCGGGGACTGCAGCCTAGGGGACTGTCACTTTTGACACCGCCACCACCTGCGCGCAGGAAAATCTTTCGTCAAAGGGGACTGTCCCCTCTTCTTCACTCCACGCGGCAGGAGCAGAGGTAGACCGGCCGGCCTTCCGCCGCGAGCGCGAGCAGCGCGCGCGCTCGCTCGAGCGCGAACCCGAGTTGCGGCAGGGCCCTGCGGTGGGGAGTGACGGCATCGACCACCCACGCCGCGGACTGGCGGAGCCGCAGGACGAGCGCATCGCGCAAGGACAGTTCCTGCTCTATCCAGCGCACTGCATAGTCGTCTTCGAGGCCGGCAAGCTTTGCGGCCTCAGTGATTGCGTCGTCGACGCCGCCAAGCTCGTCGACGATGCCTGCGGCCTTGGCGTCGGCCCCGGTCCACACGCGCCCCTGTGCGAGGCTGTCGATTTCTTCAGGCCGGCGCTTGCGCGCCTGCGCGACCTTATTCACGAATGTCCGGTAGGCGTGTTCGACCGAAGCCTGGAGGATCCGCTTCGCCTCGGGCCCGAGCTCGCGATCCAGGTCAGTCTGCCCCGCTAGCTTCGTCGTGCCGAAGCCGTCGTTCGTGACGCCGATCTTGTCGAGCGTGCGCTGGAATGTCGGGATCACGGCGAAGACCCCGATCGAACCCGTGATCGTCGCGGGAGCCGCGATGATCCGGTCGGCGTCCATCGCGATGTAGTAGCCGCCTGAAGCGGCGACCGTGCCCATCGAGGCGACGACCGGCTTGCCGGAAGCACGTAATGCCGCGACTTCGCGACGGATGACTTCCGAGGCCATGATGCTGCCGCCCGGGCTGTCGATTCGCAGCACGATGGCCGCGAGGTCTTCGTCTTCGCGCGCCTCGCGAAGCAGCTTCGAGAGCGAATCGCCGCCGACGACGCCCGGCGATTGCTCACCGTCCAGGATTTCACCCGAGGCGACGATGACGCCGATCGTCTCGTCCCCGCGCTCGCGCATGGCCTGCTCGGAACGGACGTAAGGCAGGTAACCAATCCATTCGACTCCGGTGAAACCGGTTTCCTCGTCCTCACCCGCGATTTCCGCGACGATTCCCTCGAACTCCTGGCGCGTCTTGAGACCGTCGACCAGGCCTCTCGCCAGCGCGTACTGTGCGAGGTCGCCGCCCGTTGCCTGGATCCCCTCCGCCGCCTCGTCCGCGTAGGCCTGTATCAATCCGGGCTCGAGCTTGCGGGCCGCGCCGACGTCGTTCTTGTAGGTTTCCCAGAGCGCGCCAACCCAGACCTCGGCGTTTTCGCGATCCTCGGCCGACATGTCGATCCGGGTCCACTCCTCCGGCGCCGACTTGTGGCTGCCTGCCTTGAAGACGTTGACGTCGATGGCAAGCTTGTCGAGCGTGCCGCGGAAATACGTGCGGTAGTAGCCATAGCCCTCGAGCAGCACATAGCCCATTGGATCGAGATAGACCTCGTCTGCCTGGGCGGCGAGGAAATACTGACGCTGGGAATAGGATTCCGCGTAGGCGTAGACCTTCTTCCCGCTCTCGCGGAACCAGCGGATCGACTGGGCCAGGTCCTGGAGCATCGGCAGGCCGGCGCCCTCGAGTCCTTCAAGGTCGAGTACGAGCGCCTGGATGCGGTCGTCGTCCCGCGCCCCGTCGACGACATCCAC
>DAIRVV010000097.1:0-8440 GCA_036802645.1 Steroidobacteraceae bacterium | reverse complement strand
AGTGTCAGGGACTCGGCGTGCGGGAGCAGGAGCGAGCGTTCGAGCGTGAGGTCGAACGATTGCTTGCGGGCGGCCGCCGCAGGCTCTGGGAATGAACGCAGCGGAACCGGGCGGCGCGACGCCCCTCGATCCGGACGAGGCGCGCGGACTCATCCCGACGCACATCGCAAACCAGGCCGAACTCAACGAATGGGAGCACGGCAACATCGTCGAAGGCGAGGGCTGGGCGTTCGCCCGCCGTCGCAAGGAACTGCTGACCGCCGAGTTCCTGAGGCGCCTGCACCAGAAGATGTTCGGCACAACCTGGAAGTGGGCCGGACACTGGCGGACGTCGGAAAAGAACATTGGCATTGCGCCGGAACGGATATCCGAAGCAGTGCGGCAACTCCTGCAGGATGTTGCTGCGCAACTGGAAGCCCATAGCTATCCGATTAGGGAGATTGCGGCACGCCTGCATCACCGTCTCGTGCAGATTCATCCGTTCCCGAACGGCAACGGCCGGGTCGCCCGGACGTATGCAGACCTGCTGCTGTTCTCGCTAGGCGAGGAGCGATTTCGCTGGGGCCAGGGCGACCTGGTTGCGCCGGGAGACGTGCGCGGGCGGTACATCGCCGCACTTCGCGCCGCGGACTCTCACGACTACGAACCGCTGTTCCGATTCCTCGAAGTGCCCTAAAAAGCGTTTCCGCGGAAACGTTTCCTAATGCGCCGCAAAAAACGTTCCGACCGGAACGTCGGAGCTCCTGGAAGCTGACGCGCTTCCTCAGAATCCGGCGCCGTACTGATGCGGCACGTGCGTCGGCTGAGGCTCGCCGCGCCGGCGCGACTCGTCCGCGGTCACGCGCTTTGCCTTGGTTTTCGGCGTCGCACGCGAAGCATTGAGGGCCCGATCCGTCTCGGGAAGGCGTACACCTTGCTGTACCTGTCCTGCGTGTTCATTTGTCTGCATGCTGGCGCCCCTCGGTGGATCCTGCCTCTGCAGGTTAACGCTATTGCATGGCCGCAGTGTGACGTCCGACGTCGGGAATTGGCGTCACGTTGAAGCGTCTCACTTACACTCATCACCGGTCGTCGGGCATTCGGGAGCCCCTATTGAAGTTCGCCCCCCGCCTAATCATCGCCATGTGGCTGTGCGGATCCGCGACAGGCGCCGCCGCACCGCAGGAAAAACCCCCGGAACCCGCCGAAGCGCCCGACAAGGCGTCCGTCAGTCCGTCGCCCAAAGAGCAGGCGCCGGACTCCGCCGCGGACGAGGAAGGCGCGGTCGATGACCCCGAGGTTGATGACGCTGCGGTCGACGCCGCCGCCGTCGAAGCCGACATCGCGAGCCAGGAGCTCTCGGACGACGCGAAAGTCCGGCTCGACGCGGCACGCGACTCGGTGGTGCAGATTCGCGGCTTCTTCCACGGCTCGGAATCGAGCGCGTTTCACGGCAGCGGATTCGCCGTCGACGACGGGCGCCGGATCGTGACGAATTATCACGTCGTGGCGCAGGCGGTGTTGTACCCGCGGCAGTACCGGCTGGAATACCTGGCGAGCGACGGGCGCGAAGGGCTCCTGCACATCCTCGCCATTGACGTGCGCAACGACCTCGCCGTCGTCGCCGCCGACGGCCTCGAGTTGCCGCCCTTGAAGCTGCGCAGCGAGATTCCCGACCAGGGGGAGAGCGCCTGGTCGATCGGTTTCCCGCTGAACCTCGGCCTGACGATCACCGAGGGTGTCGCGAACGGATTGGTCGAGAACAGCATCGAGCAGCGCATCCACTACACGGGCGCTATCAACCTCGGGATGTCGGGCGGACCGGCGCTGGACCGGAAGGGCCGCGCCTACGGTGTCAATGTCTCAGTGGTCAGCGGCCGCCAGCTCGTCGGCTTTATCGTGTCGGCCCGGCACATTCAGCGGCTGCTCGCTCGCGCGAAAAAACCGCTGGAGCAGTCACTGAGCGCGTTGCAGTTGCGCCAGCACGTGACAGCGCAGGTGTTCGCCTACGAGGCCGAGGCGCTGGAAGCCCGGCCGGATGCGGCCGGCACACAGGAAGTGCAGGGCTACGTGCTGCCCACGCAGATTTCGCGGCACGTCGAATGCAGCACGGTCGACGAGCGCAGCCCGCGCGCGCGCATGCGCGTGGAGACCGTCAACTGCCACGTTCCGTCACGGCTGGTCGTGCAAAGCGGCGTATACGCGGCCGGGCTGTCCATGCAGCACAGAGTCCTGCGATCGGTGGGGATGCATCCGCTGCAATTCGAGCGGCAGGTGAACCGACTCGCGGCGGACGCGCGCCGCGCCGGTGCATCGGCCCACGTCGCCCAGTTCGCCTGCCACGACGGGCTGGTCTCGCTGGACGGCTTCGATGCGCGCATCTCGACCTGTGTGCGCGAGTACCGGCTGTTCGCGGGTCTCTATGACTTCGACGTGACCGTCGTCGGCATCGACGACCCGCAACAGGCACTGGTGAGCCGGCTCGCCCTCCAGGGCGTCGCATTCCAATCCGGCGAGCGAATCCTGGATCGCTACCTGGGAGCCCTGCAATGGAAGCCGTGATGCTGATCGAGCAGATCGGCCTGCATGGGCACCTGGTCCTGCGGCAGCGCTTTGCGGGCGCCGGCGCCGAATGCCGCATTGGCCGTGATCTCGGTTGCGATATCGTCGTGGACGACGAACATGCAGCGGCCCAGCACGCGTTGTTGACGCTGCTGGAGGACGGCCGCGTCTGCGTGCGGGACCTCGGCACGCATAACGGTACACGCGTCGACGGCAAACGGGTCCCGGCGGATTCGGGCACGATCATCGAGCAGGGCGAAGTCTTCGTGGGAACTGCGCGGGTGCGCGTCCGCACGCGGCACACGCCGATCGGACCGGAACGCGCCTTCCGGCGCGACTTCGTGCGCCGGCACCGCACGCTGCTCGCAGCTCTCGGCGTGTCGGCCTGCGCCGCCTATGCGGGTTTCCTCCAGTGGCTCGATGCGCCATCGGCGATGTTCCGCAATGTCGCGACGGCGGCGCTGGTCGCGCTCGTACTGATCGCGCTTTGGACCGGCCTTTGGGCGCTGACGACGAAGCTGAACCGGGGCATCTGGCAAGTTCGACTGCACGCGACGATCGCCTCGATCGGCACGGCGTTTTGCGCCTGGGGTTACTGGGTTGCCGGCCTGGTGGCGTTCGCGACGCAGTGGTCGATCCTCGCCCTGGTCGGCGTCGGAGTCGTCGGCGGGACGGCACTGATTGCGCTGTACCTGCATCTGCGCGAGGCCACCCATTACGGGCGACGCGTGGCGCTGGCATTCGCCGGCGCCGCGACGCTCGTGATCAGCGCGAGCGCCTGGATCGTGGCGATCGGGGTCGATGACGGAAACGTCAACCGTGTCGATCTCGGCCCGAACGTGCGGCTCGGGGCGCAGCGCATGGTGCCGAATCGGGATATCGCCGACTACCTGGCCGCGGTCGACAAGTTGCAGCGGGCTGCAGGCCGGGCGCGCCAGAAATCGCTGCTCGACGAACCGCTCGCCGATGCTGAGGATTGAGTTCGGAGCGGAAAACGTTCCGGCCGCAAAGTTTTTGCATTTGCAAAATCCGGACTTGGCACCATAGTGCAATATCCGAAGCCCTGCAGGAGGCCCATCGCATGAGCAAGTTCGCCAGGGATCCCGCAGCCATCTCGAAGCTTTCGCCCGAGCAGCACCGCGTCACACAGCTTTGCGGCACCGAAATGCCGGGTACCGGAGCCTTGCTGCACAACAAGGAGCCAGGCATCTACGTCGATGTCGTCTCAGGCGAGCCGCTGTTTGCCTCCACCGACAAGTTCGACTCCGGCACCGGATGGCCGAGCTTCACGAAGCCGATCGAGCCTGCCAACGTCAAGGAGCTGTCGGACGAATCTCACGGCACGGTCCGGACGGAGGTGCGCTCGGCGCACGGGGACAGTCATCTCGGTCACGTCTTCACTGACGGGCCACGCGACCGCGGCGGCCTGCGCTATTGCATCAATTCCGCCTCGCTCCGATTCATTCATCGGGACGACATGGAGAAAGAGGGCTACGGGGTTTATTTGAACCAGGTAGGAGACAAATCATGACCGAAGAACGCGCGGTGCTCGCTGGCGGGTGCTTCTGGGGCGTGCAGGATCTCTTTCGAAAATACCCCGGCGTGATCTCGACGCGCGTCGGATACACGGGCGGCAACACGTCGCAGGCGACGTACCGGAACCACGGATATCACGCGGAGGCGGTCGAGATCCTTTTCGATCCCGCAAAGATCAGCTTCCGGCAGATCCTCGAGTTCTTCTTCCAAATCCACGACCCCACGACAAGCAATCGCCAGGGCAATGACGTTGGCACGAGCTATCGGTCGGCGATTTATTACACGACCGACGAGCAGCGCCGCGTCGCCGAGGACACGATCGCCGATGTCGATGAATCGGGCCTATGGCCTGGCAAGGTCGTGACCGAGGTTGCGCCGGCGGGCGACTTCTGGGAAGCCGAGCCGGAGCACCAGGACTATCTGCTTCAGAATCCGGGCGGCTATACCTGCCATTTCGTGCGCCCCGACTGGACACTGCCCAGGCGCAAGCGCAGTCAGGCGGGTTGAGCGCCCCGGCCTAACGCCTGGCGACGACGATAATTTCGTCGAGCGTCTCGATCGGGGTGAGCTCGTCGACTTCGACGATGCCACCCGGCGCCGAGAAAAGGTATGCGCGATCGAACACGACCGCGCTGACGGCAAAGAGCGCGACTGCCAGGACGGCGCTGATCATTCCATGAATCCCGAATTTCCGGCTGTACATAAGGGGGTCCTCATTTCGTGTCGCCCTTATCACTTTGATCCCGTGCGCCCTGAAAAGGTTGGACCGGGCTCACAGTTCAACGAGCTTCCGGCGATTGGATGTCCCCGGAAGTGTCCGGCCCATCGCGGCATGCCTGCATAATCCTGGAGGCACGAAATGGAGAAGCAACCAAGCGCAACAGTGATCGCGGAGAAACTCGCGCGGGATTTCCTAGCCCGTGTCTGGGGTCCGCAGCACGACGTCGATGCGATCGACGAGCTGATGACGACCGACTACGTGCTCCACTCCGGAGGCAAGACGATCCGCGGCCGTGATGCATTCAAGGCCTGGATCGTGGATTTCCATCGCGTCATGCCGGAGGCGGTCGACGAAGTCCTGGACGTGTTCGCGAGTCCGTCGGGGGATCGCGTCTGCGCACGCTGGATCAACCGAGGGAAGAATAATGGCGTGTTCGGGCTGCCCTCTGACGGCCGCCCGGTCGAATTTCACGGTATCAGCGTGTATCGCGTGCGCGATGGGCGACTGGCGGAGTGCTGGGTGGAGCGCGAGGCGCCGAGAATAGGCTGAACTGGGCTCACGTATCCGCTCATGGCACCGCACGGGTGCCATGAGCGGCGGGTATCAGTCGTGTATCGCCGGGAGACTCAGCAGGCTTGCCGTGCAAGTCTGCTTTGCTGCGCTTCCGCCGAAGGTCCCGATGTCCTGGCCGGCGCCAATCGGGCAGCCCGTGACACCCGCCGGACACAACCGGATGTGATCCGTTGCGGTGACGCCCGTGCCCAGGAACGACGGGTTGGTGCTGATGATGGTGAGCGTCAGCACTTTGCCATCGCTGGAAAGGCAGCCGCCGCCGGTGGAATTGGCAATGACACTGGAAGCGGTCTTCACGTAGCCCGCCCACGGATTGCAGTTGCCCGCCGTCGGCAACGCAAAACCTTTTCCGACGAAACTCGAGCCGCCGGCGCCGAACCCGCCATTCACCCTGATGCAGAAGTTTGCCGCGTTACTGCAGACGGGGGCGACGAGACCCAGGATCAGTAATAGATGAGATGTCTTGAAGCGAATCATGATTGAGCTCCCCTTACGTTCAGATATGACCACGAGTACCGGACGGGGATTTTCCGGGGATTCACGACGATTCTCTGTCAACAACCGGACAGTGGTTTTTTCACGCCCTGTGGCACCGCCTGCTAATTCAGCACAATCCCTGGATACCAGCCACTCCTGGTCAGGATCGCGTGCGCGTCGGTCATCCGGATCATCTCCCGGATGGCGGCGCGCTTGTCGGCCGTGTGCTGGTAGAAGGATCTTGCAATCCGGTAACCGACCCAGTAACCGAGCTGGCCCACGTTTTCCGGCGTGGTGTTGTCGACCCAGTTCGAGAGGTCGGTCTTGTCCGCTTCTGCGGCGAACCTGGTCTCGATCTCCAGTTCGCGGCCTTCGGCCGACTCGTGAACTGCGATGTTCGAGACGTCGCCAGAGATCAGCTCTCCCACAAACTCGGCAACGCCCTCGACAAGGGAGCGTTCCAGCACCGTCAGCACTTTCTGAGGGTCGTTATCTGCCAGCGCCGGCGCCTGCTGGGGGTGGATGTACTCGTGGGCGATCACGTGCACGAACCGGTCGTCGACGCTTGCATTGAGCAGCCTGGCCGCAGTATCCGAACACATGGCTTCCACGGCGATCTGGACGCCGTCGCCGGGACCGGCGATCGCGAGCGGCTTTCCGCGGCTGACGAGGATCGTCACCGGAGGCTTCTCCGCCTCGGGATATAAGTCGAGCAGCTTGTCGAATGTGCGATTGAGCCGTTCGCGCACGCGCGGAAGCGCGGCCACGCAGGATCTCGCGTTCGCGTAGAGCTCGGGCTGGGTCGCCGCGGCGCGGGCGATGTTTTCTGCCGTTACGTTGCGTACTCGGGTGAGATGCCGCAATCCTGCCGTTCCCGGATCGAGGTATTCGCGCTGGAGTTGTTCGGCGGTCGGACGACCGCCCGCCGCTTCGTAGATCCTGTAAAAGCGCGTGACATCCTCAGTCTGGATTTCGATTGCTGTGGACGGCGCCATCTGCGTGACGCACGACGTGACCATGCAGGCCATGGATCCGATGAGCCACGCATTTGCAATTCGATTCATTACGAAAAACGTTCCGGCCGGAACGCTTTTATACACCTGTCTACGGTCCTTCGCCGATGCGACGCGAATCGCCCTAGAATCCATGGCGCCGTCCCATCAAGGAGCCGCCAATGCAGCGCCGACAGTTCCTCCACGCAACCGCCGCAGCCGCCGTTGCCGGCATCGCGCCTTTTGTCGCTTCGGCGCAGGCCGCCGCCGAGGCCGGCGCCAGGCCCGGCCCGCACAAGTTCAAGCTCAAGTACGCGCCGCACTTCGGCATGTTCGAGGCGTCTGCCGGCAAGGACCTGCTGGATCAACTGCGCTTCATGGCAGACGCGGGGTTCACCGCGCTGGAAGACAACAATCTGATGAAGCGCCCGGCGATGGTGCAGGCGCAGATTGGCGAGACGCTCGCGAGACTCGGCATGACGATGGGCGTGTTCGTGATCGACGCGGGCGACAACTGGAAGACGTCGTACACGACTGGCCGCAAGGAGCTCACCACAGCCTTCATCCAGGCCTGCCGCGACGCGCTGGAAACCGCGAAGCGGGTCAACGCGAAATGGATGACAATCGTGCCCGGCTACTTCGACCGCAGCTTGCCGATCGGCATCCAGACCGGTCATGTGATCGACACCATCCGCGCCGGCGCAGAGGTGATGGAGCCGCATGGCCTGATCCTGGTGATGGAACCGCTGAGCGACAATCCGGATCTGTTCCTGCGCAACTCGGACCAGGCGTTTGCCATCGCCCGCGCCGTGAACAGTCCCGCCTGCAAAGTGCTGTACGACATCTATCACATGCAGCGCAACGAAGGCTTCCTGACCGAGCACATCGATCTGGCTTGGAGCGAGATCGCCTATTTCCAGATCGGCGACGTGCCCGGACGCAACGAGCCGACCACCGGCGAGATCAACTACCGGAATCTGTTACGGCACATCCACGACAAGATGCGGGCGGATGGGCGCGATTTCGTCTTCGGCATGGAGCACGGCAACGCCGCGCCGGGTGTCGAGGGCGAGCGGGCCCTGATCCGGGCCTATGTCGAGGTGGACGATTTCTGACCAGCGCGAGGACGTGTGCATGGTCACGCGTCCGTTCGCTTCCTGTCGCCTCATGAACACGGCAGCGCCGGGCGTGCTTTCCACCAGGCGCAGGCCTTCGCTCGGGCCCAGTACGGCGGCGGCGGTTGCGAGGCCATCGGCGGCGATGCCACGCCGGGCGACGACAGTGGTGCTGCTCTGCACCGTCATCGGCCATCCGCTGCGCGGATCGAGGATGTGCGAATAGCGGCGGCCGTCGACGCGCATCCATTGTTCGGCGTCGCCCGACGTGGAAACGGCGGAATCGTAGAGGCGCAGTTCGCCGATGCGCGGCGCGTCAGGTACCGCGAGCGCGGCGATCTCCACCCTCCAGCCGTCCTCGCCCGGAGGCGGCGCGGCGACGGCCACATCGCCGCCGATCGCGACGAGCGCGCGTCTCACGCCATGTGCCGCCATCGCGGCCAGCGCCTGGTCGGCGGCGTCGCCCTTGGCGATGCCGCCGAGGT
>DAIRVV010000096.1:0-8479 GCA_036802645.1 Steroidobacteraceae bacterium | reverse complement strand
GAAACGGCGGCCGCCGCCGTCGAGGCCGTCGCGGGCAGCGGCAACCCGACGGAGAGCGCGCGCTTGATCAAGCCGTCCATCGCGCGCAGCTCATCCTGGTGCCGGGCACAGGCGGCGCATTCGCGACGATGCGCCTCGATCCCGGCGTCCGATGCAAAGGGCTCCGCGCCGACCCGGCGTCTGAACTCGAGGCAGGTGATCACGGCTCGGGCTCCGGGGCGATGCCGAGCGCCTGGCGCAGCCGCGCCCGCGCCCTGAATAGACGCGTCAATACCGCACCCTGCTGCATGCCCATCATGTCGGCGATTTCCTGCGTCGAATACCCCATCAACACCTGCAACACCAGCGGCTCGCGGTACTCCTCGTCGAGGCGAAAGATCGCGCTGCGCATCTCCGCGACCCGCTCGTCCTCGGGCGCCGACAGCAGGTCGGATTCGGCGGAGACGAGCGCGTCGACGTCGGCGACCTCGAGGCGCTTCTTCTCGAAGCTGCGCGCGAACTCGCGGCGCACGATCGTGAGCAGCCAGGATTTCGCCTTGCCCTCATCCGTCAGCGAGTCGAATGACTTCCACGCGCGCAACATCGACTCCTGGACCACGTCCTCGGCGAGCCCGCGGTCCCGCCCCAGCCACCACGCAAACCGCAACAGGTCCGGCCGCAGGCTTTCGCACAGGGTGCCGAAACGACGACGCCGGTCCGTTTCTCCGTCCCCGCGGTTCATGTATAAAGACCGGCCACAGTCTCAGGTTATTGCAGATGGGGCATCGTGCCACAGGGAGCTTTCCGGGAACCCGCCTGCGGCGCATGCGCCGCGACGTGTTCTCGCGCCGCCTCGCGCGCGAGACGAACCTCACCGCCGACGACCTGATCCAGCCGCTGTTCGTCATCGAGGGCAAGGGCGGACGCGAGCCGGTTGCGTCGATGCCGGGCATCGAGCGGCTCACGACAGACCTGCTCGTCGCGGAAGCCAGCAGGCTTTACGCGCTCGGTATTCCGGCAATCGCGCTCTTCCCCGTGCCCGATCCTGCCTCGAAGTCCGAGGACGGACGCGAGGCCTGGAATCCCGATGGCCTCGTGCAGCGCGCGGTGCGCGCGCTGAAGAAAGCCGTGCCTGAACTCGGCGTCATCACCGACGTCGCGCTCGATCCGTTTACGACACATGGCCAGGACGGCGTCATCGACAAGTCCGGTCACGTGCAGAATGACGCCACCGTGGCGGCGCTGGTACGGCAGGCCCGCTCGCAGGCCGCGGCCGGCGCGGATGTCGTCGCCCCATCCGACATGATGGATGGACGGATCGGCGCGATCCGCGCGGCGCTCGAGGAAGACGGTCGGCATGACACCCGCATTCTCGCCTATTCGGCGAAATACGCTTCCTGCTTTTACGGGCCATTTCGCGACGCCGTGGGCTCCGCCGCGGCGCTTGGCCAGGCCGACAAGTCGAGCTACCAGATGGATCCCGCGAACAGCGACGAAGCGATTCGAGAAGTCGCGCTCGACATCGAGGAAGGCGCCGACATCGTGATGATCAAGCCGGGACTTCCTTATCTCGACATCGTCCGCCGCGTGAAAGACACGTTCCAGGTGCCGACATTCGTCTACCAGGTGAGCGGCGAGTACGCGATGATCGCGGCGGCGTCCGCGAATGGCTGGATCGACGAGAAGAAGACCGCTCTCGAAAGCCTCGTCTGCATCCGGCGCGCCGGGGCCGACGGCATTCTGAGCTACTATGCGGGTCGTGTCGCGGAGTGGCTCCGCGGAGACAGCAGCAAGTGACTGTCCAAACCGGCCCTGGCCGCTTCGTGCTGTTCGGCCATCCCGTCAGCCATAGCTGGTCCCCATTCATCCACGGCATGTTTGCGCGCCAGTTCGATCACGTCGTGGACTACAAGGTCCAGGACGTTGCGCCCGGAGATTTCCGGCACGCCGTGATCAACTTCTTCGTCGAGGGCGGCGGGGGAGCGAACGTGACGCTGCCGCACAAGCCGGCCGCGGCCGAGATCGTGAACGAGCTGTCGGCGCGCGCGGAACGGGCACGCGCCGTCAACACCATCATCCGCAGGAGCCCGGTCGAGCTCTACGGCGAGAACACGGACGGCATCGGCCTCGTGACCGACCTGACGCGAAACCTCGGCGTCAATCTCGCCGGCTCGCGGATGCTGATCCTCGGCGCCGGCGGCGCGACGCGCGGCGTGCTCGCCCCGCTTCTCGAGCAGGAGCCGCGCGAGATCCGCATCGCAAACCGCACGCCGGAGCGCGCGCAGAGATTGCGGGACGAATTCTCCGATCTCGGCGAGATCTCGGCTTCCGGTTTCTCCGAGGTCGACGACCGCCCCTGGGACGTCGTGATCAACGCGACCGCTGCGAGCCTCCAGGGTGAAGTGCCGGACTTGCCGGCACGCGCAATCGGGCAGGACAGCGTTTGCTATGACATGGCCTATGGGCGCGGTGACACCGCTTTCATGCGCTGGGCCTCCGAGCGCGGCTCGCGCCACGCGTACAAGGGCTGGGGCATGCTCGTCGAGCAGGCCGCCGAGTCCTATCTCCTCTGGCACGGCGTCCGCCCGGAGACGAAAACGGTGATGGGAGCGCTCGAGCAGCCCGAGCCCGGCCGCTACCGCAGGTAGTCGTTCTTCAGCTCGACGTAGTGCGCCGCAGACTCCGCGAGATGGGCGATCTCGGCCGCATCGAGTGCGCGCTGCCGGCGCGCCGGACTGCCGACCCAGAGTGTGCGCGAAGGCAGTTTCTTTCCTGCCGGCACGAGGCTGCCCGCCCCGATGATCACCTCGTCCCCGACCACCGCGCCATCCAACACGATCGCGCCCGATCCGACGAGGCAGCGATTGCCGATCGTGCATGCGTGCAGGATCACGCCGTGGCCGACCGTGCAGTCGTCGCCGATCACGAGCGGGATGCCCTCTCCGCCCGCCAGCCGCGCGCTCGCGACATGCAGGACACAGCCGTCCTGGATGTTCGTGCGGGCGCCGATCGCGATCGAATTGACGTCGCCGCGCAGGATCGCGCCCGGCCAGATCGAGGAATCCTCGGCGATCGTCACGCGGCCGATCACGGTCACGGAGGGATCGATCCAGGCGCCCCGGCCAATCTCCGGCAGCGCATCGCGGTAGGGCCGGATGCTCATCCGCTGAGCGTCACGAGCTCTTCGGCGCTGGTCGGATGAATGGCGACGGTGTCGTCGAAATCACGCTTGGTCGCGCCGAGCCGGAGCGCGACCGCAAAACCCTGGAGCATTTCGTCGGCGCCCATCCCGATCGCGTGCAGCCCGACGATGCGGCGGGTCTTTCCTTCCGTCACGAGCTTCACCTCGGCGCGGCGGCGGCGCGTCGTGATGCCGTGATAGAGCGGCATGAAATCGTGACGGAATACTTCGATCGAGTCCCCGAACGCGGCACGCGCCGCTTCTTCCGACAGCCCGACCGTGCCGATCGGCGGATGGCTGAACACGACGGTCGGGATCAGCTCGTAGTCGAGATGCCGGTCGGGCTCGCCGCCGAACAGCCGGTCGGCAAGCCGCCGCCCCGCCGCGATCGCAACCGGCGTCAGCTCGGATCTTCCGGTCACGTCGCCGAGCGCATGGATTCCGGAGACAAGCGTGTCCTGGCGCAGATCCGTCGCGATCTCGCCGGCGGGGCCCAGGGTCACGCCGGCTTCCGCGAGCCCGAGACCCTCCGAATTCGGCTCGCGACCGATCGCCCACATCACTTCGTCAAATGGGCCGATCGTCCGACCGCCCTCGAGACGGATGCGGTGGCCGTCAGCCGCGGACTCGATGGCAACCGGCAGGGAGCCCGACGTAATTTCGATGCCGTCCGCCTGCATGGCCGTCATGAGACGGGACGACAGCATCTCGTCGAACGAGCGCAGAATCCTGTCGAAGCGCATGACGAGCGTCACGCACGAACCGAGCGCGGCGAAGACACCCGACAACTCGGCGGCGATGTAACCGCTGCCGACAATCGCGACCGTGGCCGGCATTCGCTCGAGCGCGAAGAATCCGTCGGAAGTGATGCCATTGCCGGCGCCCGGCAGGTCCGGCACGATCGGTCGGCCGCCCGTCGCGACGACGATGTGCGGCGCTTCGTGGATGGCACCCTCGATCTCGACGCGCCCCGGCGCATCGATCCGCGCGCGCGCGCGAACGAGCGTGGCGCCGCTCTTTTCGAGGTTCTCGAGGTAAATGCCGCGCAACCGCTCGACATAGGCGTCGCGCCGCGACTTCAGCGCAGCCCAGTCGTGCCCCAGGGCGGACAGCGTGAATCCATAGTCCGCGGCGTCGCCGATGCCGTGGGCGAGCTCCGCCGCGTGATACATGATTTTCTTCGGGACGCAGCCGACATTGACACAGGTGCCGCCGAGCGCCGCGGACTCCGCGAGTGCGACACGCGCGCCGTGGCGTGCCGCGCGCTGCGCACAGGCGAGGCCGCCGCTGCCGCCGCCAATCACGATCAAATCCCACGATTGCGTCATGATTTTCCCGCGCGGGTACCACGAAGGCCGATGATATACTCGATCCGATCATGGGCTGGATCCTCCTCCTTGCGCTCGCGGCGCTCGCAGCAGCGATCGCAGCCGCCGCGCATCGGGGCCTTGCGTCGCTTCACGACTCGAGGCAGGAGGCATGGGCCGCGCTCGAAGCCCAGCTCGTCAAGCGCCAGGAACTGATGATCCGGATCGTCGGCCTCTGCGCCCGCCTCATGCGCTACGAGCGCGATTCGCTCGATCGCGTCACGACGGCTGGCAGTGCGGTGATCGCCGCTGCCCGCCGCGGAAACATTCCGGCGCTTGCGGCCGCGGACAAATCGCATCGCGCGACGGTTGCGGCGCTATTCGCGCTCGCGGCGAATTACCCGCAGTTCACGACGAGCGCGGCATTCGCGTCGCTGCGCGATCGCGCAGCGACGCTCGATGCGCGCGTCGACGAGAAGCGCGAGCAGTACAACGAGACGGTCAGCGTGCTGAACTTCCGCTGCCAGGCATTTCCCTTCAGCCTCGTCGCGCGCAGCATGGGTCTCCGGCCCGCCTGTTTCCTGTCCTGAGCCGGGCCATAGCACGCCGCCATGCGCATCGCGACCTGGAATGTCAACTCGCTCAGGGTGCGGATGGAACATCTCGGCCGCTGGCTCGCGGACAACGCGGTCGACGCGATCGCGCTGCAGGAGCTGAAGCTCGCGGACGAGCATTTTCCGCGCGAGGAGATCGGGGCGCTCGGCCTGCACGCGGTCTGCTACGGCCAGAAGACCTACAACGGCGTCGCAATCCTGTCGCGCGCATTGCCCGGGGACGTCGAGAACGGCATCCCTTCCGATCCGGATCCCCAGCGCCGCGTCATTGCAGCGACGATCGGGCCAGTCCGGCTCGTCAACGTCTACGTACCGAACGGCCAGACGGTCGGGTCCGAGAAGTACACGTACAAGCTCGCCTGGCTCGAGCGCCTGCGCACCTACCTCGCGTCGCTCCTGGTAAAACACGAGCAGCTGCTCGTCGTCGGCGATTTCAACATTGCACCCGAGGACCGCGACGTGCACGACCCGGCAGCCTGGGAAGGCTCGGTCCACGTGAGCGCGCCGGAACGCGAGGCGCTCTCGAGGATCGCGGCGCTCGGCTTCTCGGATCTCTTCCGGCGATTCGACCAGCCGGTGAAATCCTGGAGCTGGTGGGACTACCGCATGAATGCATTCCGCAGGGACATGGGATTGCGAATCGACCTGATGCTCGCATCGAAAGCACTCGCGGAGCGATGCACGTCCTGCACGATCGACCGTGCGCCGCGCACCTGGGAACGGCCATCCGACCACGCCCCGGTCGCGGCCGTATTTGACATACATTGAAACTCAGGATGTGATGCCGCGCATGCCTGCGGCACACAAGCGGGTCGATGCCGCCCTTCGGGGCGTAGAATCGACCCCGGATACGCCGTATAAGAAGACGCCGCGCCCCGTGCCAAGGCCCTGTCGCCGCAGTGATTTCGACGTCACGGACACCGTGCAGGTGAGTTCGCCCGCGGCCGTGCGCGAGGCCGTGCTCGAGCTCTACGCGAACACCTGGCCGGGCGCGCCGCGCGAGCCGCTTGAAGCCGCGCTTGCCGACTTCGAAAGCCTCTTCACCGGCCGGACGCCCGGCTACCTCGGCGTCGACACGGTTTATCACGACCTCCAGCATTCGCAGGACGTCGTGCTCGCAATGGCGCGACTCCTTGCGGGCTACGAACGAAATCCGGCGAGCGGGCCACGCCTCGGCGCCGAACGTGCGCTGGTCGCGCTCATCACTGCGCTATTCCACGATTCCGGATACATCCGCGAGTCGAGCGAAGCCGCGATCTCGAACGGCGCCGTATTCACGCGCAACCACGTGACGCGCAGCGCCCGCTTCATCGCGAAGTACCTTCCTGTCGCGGGGTTTTCGAGCTGGGTGCCGGTCGCGACACGGATCGTGCACTTCACGGGTTACGAGGTGCCGCTCGAGCTCCTGCGGATCGCCGACGCGCGCGACCGCGTCGTCGGGCAGCTCCTCGGCACGGCGGACTTGCTCGCGCAGATGGCGGACCGCTGTTACCTCGAGAAATGCCGCGACCGCCTCTACGCGGAGTTCGTGCTCGGCGACGTGGCGGTGCACGCCGGCGCCGAGGGGGTGAAGGTCCTGTACGGCTCCGGGCTCGACCTCCTGCGCCAGACGCCGCAATTCATCAACTCGACGATCGACAACCGCCTCGGCACGGCGTTCAGCCACGGCTACCGCCACGTCGAGCCGCTTTACGGCGGCGACAACCCATACATGAACGCGATCCGCCAGAACGTGCAGTACCTCAAGGGCCTCACGCGCGGCAGCCGCTGGCCGATGCTGCGGCGCAACCCGCCGGTGTTCACGGTGGAGGCGAACGCCATGGACGGCGTGCGCGCACTTCTCGTCCGGCATCTGAAGACCGTCTTCGGAACGCCGGAACCCCGTCTCAGCGAGAGTTGAGCCGGGCGTAACGCGAACGCATTCGAGGCGGCGCGTCCACATCGAGCACATAGCGCTCGCGTATCGCTGGCAGCCGCGCCAGGATTTCCGCTTCCCCGTCGATGCCGCCGCCGGCGATCGCCTTGGCGAGCAGCTTCGTCGTCATTCGCGAAAGCGCGATCCTTGCGACCGGCGCATAGGAAATGTGCCAGGGCTCCGGCTGCACGCCGCGGCCGCGGCGCACATAGGGCCTGAAAAACCCGAATTTCCGCATGTTGTCGCCGAGCCAGGCGGATAGCGCGGCAAACGGGCCGCCGCGGCGGAATTCCGACACTTCAAGTTTCGGCTCGTAGCCGAGGGCCATCACCTTGCCGTCGGCGACATCGAGGTCGCTGCCCCAATGGTGCCGGCTCGCGCCCGGAAGCGCGGACCAGAGAAGGATGGTCTCGACTCGCCTGCCCGGATCGAGCGAACCCATGGCGACAGGCCGGCCGCGGCGATCGAGTGCCGGGCGCTCGCCGCGGAACTTGGCATTCCAGATGGCGCGCTGGCGGCTGAAGTCCCTGAATGAGGACACCGGAACCAGGTCGAAGCCGCCACTCGCGGCGGCTTCCCGCATTGCAAGAAAAGGCCGGATCACCGCGCGATGCAGCGTGCAGCGCGGCTCCTCGAGCACGACCAGGTGGCCGCGATCGCGGCCGGTCAGTTGCAATCCGTTCAAGCGCGGTATGATGAGGAATTATGCATGGATTCGCCACGGGACCATGCTCGAGCTACTGACCCAGTATTGGCCATTCATCGCGCTGGCTGCCGTGCTGGCGGTCGCCCTCATTGCGGCCTGGCGCTTCGAAAAGCGCGTCAGTGTCCCGCTCGCCGAGCTGTTGCACGAGGTCGAGCGCGTCTCGAGCGGCGACTGGACCACCCATATCGAGGTGCCGCCGGGACGCGTCGGACGCGCGCTCGGCACCGCACTCGAGCGCCTCAGGATCAACCTCTCCGACCACGCAGCCACCGGCCGCTCGCTCGACATCATGCTGGACAGCATGAACGACGCCGTCTTCGTGACCTCGCCCGATGGTCTCATCAAGCGCGTCAATCTCGCGGCCACGCAATTGCTCGGGTGGTCGCAAAACGAGCTCCTTGGCCGTGAGCTCGCTTTCCTGATTTCCGACCAGGACCGCACGAACTTCAATATCGAGCAGGCCACGAACGAGATGCTCGAGCTGACGATGCGCACCCACGCCGGACAGACGATCCCGGTCTCGCTTTCCGGCTCCGTGATGTCGGCCGAAGACCCCCGCTTTCAGGGCTGCATCTTCGTCGCGCGCAACATCACCGAGCGCAAGCGCGCCGAGCGGCGTATCCGCTATCTCGCCCGCTACGACACGCTGACGAAGGTCCCCAACCGCCTCCAGTTCCAGCATTCGCTCCAGCAGGCCATCGCCCGCACGCGCCGCGCGGGGCGCGAGCTCGCACTGATCTACCTCGACCTCGACCGCTTCAAGGAGGTCAACGATAC